>JBNLGU010000024.1:0-30379 GCA_050306215.1 Pontiella sp. | reverse complement strand
ACTCGCCGAGCAACGGCAGGTTGACCGGCGGCAGATTGCGCGCGTGTGTTTCAATCTTGAGCTTCTGCGGATTTCCGACTTTCACAACGGACACCGCTTCGGAACTGCAAATAATGCGCTCGCCAGCCTTTTGCAGAACCGCCATCACGGCATCGGACTGCGGGGCGGAGACGACGGGACGCCCGGGCTTGATGATGCCGGCTTTTTCGGCGGCGATCTGTACAATGGTGTCACCGAGGAAATTCGTGTGGTCGATGTCGATGTGCGTAATGACGGAAACGAGAGGGATTACGACGTTGGTTGCATCCCAGCGCCCACCCATGCCGGTTTCTATAATGGCGATATCGACGCCCTCATCGGCAAAATACTGGAACGCTATCGCGGTGGAGATCTCGAAAAAGGTGGCGCCGCGCAAGCCGGAGGACACCTCAACTTCGTCGGCGGTTTTTTCCATTTGCCGGATATAGCCATCAAGACGATCTTCCGGAAGTTCAATTCCGTTGACGCGGAAACGTTCGGAGAAATCGATCATGTGCGGCGAGGTATACAAGCCGGTCTTGAATCCTGAAGCGCGTAAAACGGATTCAAGCATGGCACACACGGAGCCTTTGCCATTGGTGCCGGCCACGTGGATTACCGCGAGCTTGCGATGCGGGTTTCCCAAGGCTTCGAGTAAGGCCGTTATGACATCAAGTCCCGGCTTGATGCCCTGCGTGGTGCGATGAAAGAGCTTGTTATAGGATTCGCTCATGCGGGTGGTTCGTTCACAACGAATCCAAGGAAAACAACGAATGCTTGCCTTGGTTGATTCGTTGTTTTTCCTGCATTCGTTGCAGCTCTTTACTTATCGCAGAGGTAGTCGAGGACGAGAATCATACGGTCGCGGAGCTCGTTGCGCGGAACGACCATGTCGATCAGTCCATGCTTCTGGAGGAATTCCGAACGCTGGAAGCCTTCGGGCAAATCCTGCTGGATGGTTTCCTTGATCACGCGCGCGCCGGCAAAGCCGATCAGGGCTTCAGGCTCCGCGACGATCAGGTCGCCGAGCGTGGCGAAACTGGCCATGACACCGGCCATGGTCGGGTGCGTGAGAATCGGGATATACGGCAATCCCGCCTGGGCGTGCCGGGCGAGTGCGGCACTGGTCTTGGCCATCTGCATGAGGCTCAACATGCCTTCGTACATGCGGGCCCCGCCGGACGCGCACGAGATCAAGACCGGACGACCTTCCTTGGTGCAACGCTCGATAAGGTAAGTTACACGTTCTCCCACCACGCTGCCCATACTGGCGCCGAGGAAGGAAAAATCCATCACGCCCAATCCGATATCACGGCCGCCGAGCTTGCATCCACCCACGGTGATGGCATCGTCCCAACCCGTCTTCTTCTGGTTGGCGTCCAGCTTCTCGACATAGGACTGCCGGCCGGTAAAGCCAAGCGCATCGATCGATTTGATGTTGCCCGCCCATTCTTCGAAGGTTCCTTCATCGGACAGCAGATTGATCCGTTCCTGGCGCGGAAGAATAAAATGGTGATCGCACTTCGTGCAGACTTCGAGGTTGGCCGTCACTTCTTCCTTATAAATAATTTCGCCGCAGGAAGGGCATTTCATCCACAAACCATCGGGTACATCGCGTTTTTTGACGGTGATGCTGGTGTAGTTCTTCTTGTTTCCGAATAGAGCCATAAATCGATCCTCTTGTTAGCCGCGCGCCACGGTCAGCACATGCACGGATTCCGCACCACCGTTTCTCAGGGCTCTCGCACAGGCATTAACAGTGGCACCCGTGGTCATCACATCATCGACCAGCAACACGCGCCGCCCGGCCAACCGATTCCCTCTCCCATGGTGAAAAGCGTTTTGAACGTTACTAAGCCGCCGTGCGGCTGTCAAATTCGTTTGCGTGGCCGTCGGGCGAATTCGCCGAAGTGTCCGCGAAGCATTTTTCACTTTCATGCGCCGCGCCAGTTCGACGGCCAACACCTCCGATTGGTTGTAGCTACGCTCCCGGCGGCGGGTGTGGTACAGCGGGACGGGTACAACCAGATCGAACGACTGCCCGGGATATTCGGCCTTCAAGCAGTTCAGCAGCAGTTCCGCCATGTCGGCCGCCAGCCACAACCCTTTTTCGTATTTAAGCTGCCGCAACGCCTCGCCCACGACGCCGTCGTAGCGCACCGCCGACCGGGCGCGGTCGAATGCCGGCTTTTCGGCGGAGCAGGCATAGCAGATAAAGTCGTGCTCGATGGTTCCGGCCACGGGATCACCGCATAGCGAGCAAAAGGGCGGTTCGATTCTCGAAGCATCGGACCAGCAGTCCCAGCAAATGTACCGGAAGGTTCCAGGGGACGGCTTCCCGCAACCGATGCAGCTGCGGGGATAGAGCATGTCCAGCCACTTTTGCATCGGGCTTATTCGGAGATGATCGGGTCCAGATGGATCAGTTCGGGCTGGACGACCGGCAGTTCGATATCCTTGGCCCAATAGCGCTTGCCCTTGATCAGCATGCTGCGGTTCAGATAGCGCTCCATCTGCGATTCCTGGCCGCGCACCAGGCAGATTGGCTCCTCGAAACCGTCGTCGATCAGCACCAGCTTGTAGAGGCCCGGATTGGCCCGGCGCAATACACCGGGAATCTCCACATAGACGCCCTGCTTCCTGGTCTTGTCCAGCACTAGCATAAGCGGCGGCATTTTTTCCTTCTCGGGAATCACCTCCGTCTCGGCTTCCGGTTCGGGCGTCGCATTCTCCACAAGTTCGGGTTCCGGCTCGGCTTCCACAACCGGCTCCGGTGCCGGAGGCTGGATAAATTCGACATAATCCTCGCTGATCCAAACCCAGCACGATGACGGCGGAGCAATCTTGAGCCAGTTGTTGAATTCACCCCGCAACGATATGCTGTCGCCACCGCTTAAAACCGCTACCACGGGATAGTTCAGGCTCGGTCCGGCGCGCACATTCAGTTTTTCCGGCTGCACCACCCCGTTCTGCACAAATTCGCCCGCGACCCAGAAATCGAGGGTTTCGGGTGCGTGGGCGGCGACCCATCCATTGGTCTTATCCGCGTAGATCAGCTCTTCGCCCCGCATGGCGCGGTCCAACAGGTAGCCATCGAGCGATGGTTCGGTCCTCAAGCTGACCCGGTCCCCGGTTACACGGAGCTTCATAACCTCGTTGGTCGACGACAATGCGGTTTCGCTGGTTTGGGCCATGGCGGCGGCCGTCATGGCAAACATAAGCACCAAGCATTTCATATCTATCCCCCGGTCATTAAAGCGCGAAGAGTCTACGCGCATTTGCTGCGGTTAAATTCGCCAAGGAGTCTAGCGAATAGCCCTTAAGTTCCGCAAGTTGTTTAGCCACATGAACCACATAGGCCGGCTCGTTGCGGTTCCCGCGCATCGGTACCGGGGCCAGATAGGGCGAGTCCGTCTCGATCAGCAATCGATCATCCGGCACATACCCGACAATCTCTCTCAGGGAATCGGCATTGGCGAAGGTCAGGATCCCGCTAAAACTGATCATCAAACCCAAATCCAACACTTGACGGGCAAATGCAATGTCGCGCGTAAAACAGTGGAGTACGCCCAGTCGGTCCGGCTCGCCCTTCCAGTCCCGGGCATAGTCGCCGAGCAACGTGACTGTATCTTCATCCGCGTCGCGCGAATGCACCACTACCGGCTTCTTGAATTCAGCCGCCAACGCCAGGTTTTCGGCAAACAGCTGCTTTTGCTCCGTAGCGGTGTCGGCTGTATAGTAGTAGTCCAGCCCGGTTTCTCCGACCGCCTTGACCAGCGGATCCGCCACATTGTCCCGCAACGCGGCCAAATCGTACTCATTCGTGGCCTCGTCGCGGTCGTAGCCCGCGCAGCCGAAAATGCAGCCCGGATGCTCTTCCGCCAGCTTTAGCGAGCGCGCGTTGGCCTCCGGCGTCCCACCAATCGCCACCATTTCCAGTACTTTCGCGGCCTTGGCGTTCTCCATCAGCTCCGGGAACGAGCCGTCCTTCACAAAACGATCAAAATGAACATGGGTATCGATAAACATAATACAGGCAGTAAAACGAATACCAGCGGTTCGCGGCGAGCACTATTAGGCAAAATTGACGGCAGGAACCGCCACCTCCAATGGTTGGGCGAACCGGGTTCCAGTCGCTTTTATCTGGTTAAAATTTAACGAATAATACCTTGAAGAAGACGGGGTCACTCGGCATATTTGCGCGCCTTTAGTGGGTTAAAGGAGAATAATTTAACGAGGAAAACCAATGGCTAGAAAAGTCCCTTTGAACAAAGTCCGCAACATCGGTATCATGGCGCATATTGACGCCGGAAAAACAACGGTGTCTGAACGTATCCTTTATTATACCGGCCGATCCCATAAAATCGGTGAAGTTCATGATGGTGCTGCCACCATGGACTGGATGGAACAGGAACAGGAACGCGGCATCACGATTACTTCCGCGGCAACCACTTGCATGTGGAAAGACCACATGATCTCCATCATCGACACCCCCGGCCACGTGGACTTCACGATGGAAGTGGAACGCGCCCTGCGCGTGCTCGACGGCGCGATCGCCCTATACTGCGCGGTCGGCGGCGTTCAGCCCCAGTCCGAAACCGTTTGGCACCAGTCCGAACGCTACGAAGTGCCAAAGATCGCATTCGTCAACAAGATGGACCGTATCGGCGCCGACTTCTTCTCCGTGATTGAAGGCATCCAGAACATGCTCGGCGCCAATGCCGTTCCGGTCGTTATCCCGATCGGCGCTTCCGACACCTTCAAGGGCGTAGTGGATCTGATCACCATGAAAGCCCTGATCTTCAATGAAGAGTCGCAGGGTGCGGAATGGGACGAAGTGGAAATTCCGGCCGACCTCATGGAAACCGCCAAGGAATGGCGCAACAATCTGGTCGAAAAATGCGCCGAGCAAGACGAAGAGATGCTCGAAAAATTCTTCGAAGAAGGCGACCTTTCCGAAAAGGAAATCTGGACGATCCTGCGCAAAGCCACCTGCGCCCGTCAGGTTGTCCCGGTCTACTGCGGCTCCGCCTTTAAGAACAAGGGCGTCCAGCAGTTGCTCGACGGCGTCATCAAGATCCTGCCGGCTCCGAACGAAATTCCGCCGATCATCTGCACCAAGAATCCGGAAAACCAGCGCAAGGTTGACGACAACGAAGTCTTCTCGGCTCTGGCGTTCAAGATCATGTCCGACAAGCACATGGGCAAACTGACCTATCTGCGCCTCTACTCGGGCACCATGACCGCCGGCACCACGATCTGGAACTCCACCCAGCAGAAGAAACAGCGCATCGGACGCCTGTTGCGCATGCACTCCAATCGCCAGGAAGCCCTCGATGTGGCCGTGGCCGGCGACATTGTTGCCGTTGCAGGTCTTACCGAAACCAAAACCGGCGATACCCTCTGCGAAAAGGAAAATGAAATCTTCCTGGAGTCCATGGACTTCCCGGCTCCGGTCATCAGCATTTCAATCAAGCCGGCCTCCACCGCCGACAACGAAAAACTGGGCGAAGCCCTGCACCGTCTGGCCGACGAAGACCCGACCTTCACCGTTTCCTTCGACCAGGAAACCTCCGAAACCATTATTGCGGGCATGGGTGAGCTTCACCTGGAAATCATCGTCGACCGTCTGAAGCGTGAATTCAACGTCATCTGCGAAGTCGGTCGCCCGGAAGTGGCCTACCGCGAAACGGCCACCTCGCCGAGCGAAGGCTCCTACAAGCACTCCAAGCAGTCTGGCGGACGCGGTCAGTACGGCCACGTTGTCATGAAGGTCGAGCCGGGCAAACCTGGCGACGGCTTCGAATTCGTCAACTCCATTACAGGCGGCCGTATTCCTGCCGAATACATCCCGTCCGTTGAAAAGGGTATCATCCAGGCGCTGGAATGCGGTCCGTTTGCCGGCTACCCGGTGGTGGATATGAAGGTTACGCTGCTCGACGGCTCCTACCACGACGTCGACTCCTCCGACTTCGCCTTCCAGATCGCGGGTCGCCAGGGCTTCAAGGAACTCTTCATGAAGGGCAACCCGCAGCTGCTCGAGCCTATCATGAGCCTCGAAATCACAACTCCGGACGAATACATGGGCGCTTGCAACAGCACCGTCGCCCAGCGCCGTGGCCGTATCGAGTCCATGGACGAACGCGGCGGCATGAAGATCGTCAAGGGCATGGTACCGCTGAGCGAAATGTTCGGCTACTCCAACACGATCCGCTCCCTCACGCAGGGCCGCGCATCCTTCTCCATGACCTTCGAGCACTACGAGGCGGTTCCGTTCTCGATCGCCGAAGAAGTGGTCAAGAAGCGCCATGCAGAAGGCAAGGTCCGCTAAGCATTCCAACCGGAACTGAAAAAAGGCCGCCCCTCAAAGGCGGCCTTTTTTTCTTCCGGAACCGGCCTAAACTCGCATGAGAATGCCGGGAAAATCACCTTCATTTCCATTCCGTGAGAACGGCGTACGGCTCTTCCATACCGCTCCCGCATAGCGAAGCCTAGCGGACGTACCCAAATACGCTCTCATGTTGCGGTTCCCGCCAAACCAATGGATGAGCCCCCTGCCCCGCAAAAAAACAGGCACGGGGAACCACGCAAAAAAAAGGTTCATGTCCCATCTGCGGGGAGACAAGTGGTGGATAGGTTTCGTAGAAGCGACGCCCTCGTCGCGTTTTGGGCGTACAAGGCCCATTCAACTGAAAAGCGACGAGGGCGTTGCTTCTACGATGATTCCCCAGAACGGGTCATGAACCAAAAAAAGGCGCCCCGAAGGACGCCTTTCAAACGAACCGCAGCTCGTCTACCAGAAGATTACATAAAGGGCGACGGTCATAGCGCAGACCACCAGCCCCCATCCCAATGCCGGTTTCGACGTGGTCATGTCCAGACGAGTGTTGCTTACAAAGACAATCTTTTCCTTCGCCTTGTGAACCAATCCATAAATACACAGGATGCCCAGTACAATCAGCAAAGAGTAGGACATGCTGTAGAGGAAGTGCCCCTGGTGCGGGGGACGTTGCCACTCCAGAATGCCGTAGACAATCGGGTTGGCGATCAAACCGATGACCCCGGCCCACGGGCCGGATCTGCGGTTGATCAGACCGTAGATGAATACAGCGAGAATACCGGTGGAAACATAGCCCTGGAACGATTGGATGAATTCGAAGATGCTGTCGAATTTATTCAGGGACGGTGCCAGCACGCAACCGAGGATCACGAAAACGCCGATGAAGATACGGCCCATGGTGACATACTGGAACTGCTTCGCGTTCGGGTTGATGTAGCGTTGGTAGACGTCCATGGTCAGCAGGGTGGACGCCGCATTCAGCACGGCGGCAAGTGAGGAGATGATGGCACCCATCAGCGCGGCGATCACAAAACCGAGAATCCCCCGGTTCTTGGGAATCAGGTTGGTGATCAACATGGCCAAGGCTTTGTCGTACTTGTACGGCGAAATGGTGACTACATCAATCTTCTTGCCGAGTTCTTCCAACGCCTTGTTTTCCGTTTTGGTGAGCGTTTCAATGGTCTGTGTTTCCGGAACTTTCGGCGTGTCGAGCAGCTTGTTGTATACCGTCGCGTTGTATTGCTTCATCTCCATCGCCTTGCCCGGATTGGCCGTTGCATATTTGGGATCCAGAATGAATATGGTGCTCTCGATGCTGCTGAACTCGCCTTCAAGCGATTCGGTCATCTCCGCCTTCTTCTCGGCATCCAGGCCGGCGTTCTCGATCAGAGCCAGCTGTGCCTCCTTGGTGGTACCGGAGAGCTCAAGCGCGCGATTGTACTTGTAGAACGGGTTTTTGTTCGGATTCAGCTCCACGATTTCGAGCTCCTTGCTCGGAGCAGCTGCTTTAACGGCTTTATTGTAGGCGTTCACCTCTGCCTTTACGGCCGGGTTGTAGACCGCCCATTCTTCGTTGAGCTCGAAGAGCTTGTCCGGGGCGTTGCCTTCTGCCAATTCAGCGCTGGCGGCCTCAAACTGTTCCAGCGTCGTGCCTTTGCTGGCGGCTTGCTTCATGTCGCCGGAGAACAGGTTGAAGGCGATGATCCCCGGAATAACGATGACGAAAGGTATAACCAGCTTCAGACCAGCAGCCAGCACCAACCCTTTCTGACCTTCGGCCAGGGAGCCGGAACCCAGGATGCGCTGGGTGATGTATTGGTTCAGCCCCCAGTAGTAGAAGTTCGGGATCCAGATTCCCAGTAGTAGGATTCCCCAGGGCATGGCCGGGGTATCCATGTGCATGGCGGTTTCATTGACCACCGAAAAGGATGCGCCAGCCCCTTCTGCCAAGCCGGCATTGGCTCCCGTGGAGTTGACAATGGTATCGGCCGCGACGTTAACGCTGGCCGGATCACCGAGTGCGCTGAAGGCGTAGTAGGTGATCACACCACCACCGATGATCAATGCGGAACCCTGCAGCAAGTCGGCCCATGCGCAGGCCTTCAAGCCACCCACGGCCACATAGATGGCCGCCATGACACCCAGCGCCCAGCAGCAACCGGTGAGCGAAAGGGAGTAGCCGAAATCCGCCACCAATTCTGTAAGCGTGGTCGCCCCTGCGTAAATAACCCCAATCAAGGAAACTCCAATCAAGATCAGGATCATCGAGAGGGTCATGAGCAGACGGGCCCAATGGTTGTAGCGGACTTCAAGAAATTCCGGGATCGTGGTGATGCCCGATTTTAGAAAATACGGAAGGAGTGCGAATGCGACCACAAAGAGCGTGATGGCGGCAATCCATTCCCAGCTGGCAACGGAAAGCATTTCGTTGCCGGCCCCCTGGCCGGACATGCCAACAAACTGTTCGGCGGAAATATTGGCCGCAATCAGGGAAAAACCGATCAGCCACCACGATAGCCCGCGGCCAGCCAGAAAGTAATCTTCTGCACCATGTTCGCTGTGCGTTTCCTCGCCTTTTGATTTGTACAGGCCGACAAACATGACAGCCGCAACAAATGCCACGAATACTATGATATCAACTATTATTCCCATCTCATTCTCCTTGGTATGTAACCCCCCTCCAAAAAGCAACGGAGGAATCCAGCTATGTACAATATTTCGCGGACCGGTTTAAAGGTTTTTCAGTCATCCATTGTTAAGAGCGCGAGGCATTCAACGCTACGGGACAACAACAATGCGCCACACAAACTCAAAGCAGTCGATTGATAGGCATGCCGTACAGGGGTTGCGGGAACAATGGGATTGCAATCCCCCCTACCTTGGTGTCTATTGAATGCGTAGAGTGATCCAATAGGAAATGCCAAAGGGACAAGACATCATGAAAGCACTGCTGATCGTTGCTCACGGAAGCCGCCGCAAGGAATCCAACGAGGAGGTCCGCCGCCTCGCCAACCGCATCAAGGAAAATGCAGGTCCCGCCTTTAATATGGTCGAATGCGCCTTTTTGGAAATATCCAGCCCGCAGGTCGATTCCGCCGTGGCGGACCTCGTCGATGCCGGGGCAACGGAAATCAAGATCTTCCCCTACTTTCTCTCGGCCGGCACGCATGTGGTCAACGACATTCCGCGCATCATCAAGGAAGAGCGGATCGCGCACCCCAATGTGCATATGGAAATCCTGCCCCACATGGGTGCGTTGCAAGGCATCAGTACCCTCATTCTGAGCCAGATCTATATGGGGGCTCCGGCCGCTCCACAGCTGAAAGCCATCGAGCTCGAAACCGATTAGTCCTCTATATAGATCTCCGAACGCATAAAGCCGTTATTCTGTTTGACTTCGCACAACCCTTCCCATAGGTTCACCGCTCGTTTTTTGACCCCCAATGGTGTGGGGAGGTGAATTTAGAAATGGCACAAGAAACATGTGAAGTCAAAGTACGCCGCGGTGAAAGCGTGGATCGCGCCCTGCGTCGCCTGAAGAAGGCGCTGGACAAGGAAGGCATCCTGAAAACCATGCGCGTGAAGCGTCACTACGAAAAGCCGAGCGAAAAGAAGAAGCGCCTGGCCAACAGCCGTCGTGGCCGCCGCTAATCTTTCCATCACCGATGGATTGCATAAGCTCCCTTAACCGGGAGCTTTTTTTGTTCCCATCCGAGCATCCAAAACTACCACTTATAGAGGCCTGCCCCCTTCCTTCTTTAGCGGTTTATAAGCAACCTTGTTGCATATCTACCTCGTTATTATATAGTGCCGGTTTAATTAGATCGACCATAGGCAGCAATGCCCGAAAGGATTTATACATGAAGAAGCTGTTCATACTGTCCGTTCTCTCGCTTGTCCCGTTCATGGGCATGGCGCAGGAAAAACTCACCGCATTCAACCTGCAGGATGTACGACTCCTGGATGGACCGTTCAAACACGCCGAGCAGATGGATATCGAATACATTCTGGCCATGGAGCCGGACCGCTTGCTTGCGCCGTTCATGCGTGAAGCGGGACTCCCAACCAAGGCGGACTACTACCCCAACTGGGAAAGCGATGGGCAAGGCGGAGGGCTCTGCGGACATATTGGCGGCCACTACCTATCGGCGTTGGCCATGATGTATGCCTCCACCGGGGATGACCGCATGAAGGATCGCCTCGACTACATGGTCCAGGAATTGAAGCGCGCCCAGCAGAAAAATGGCGACGGATATGTTGGCGGAATTCCGAATGGCGAGAAAATGTGGCAGGAGATCAAGAACGGCAATATCCGGGCAAGCGGATTTGGCCTCAACGACCGCTGGGTGCCGCTCTACAACATCCACAAAACCTATGCGGGCCTGCGCGACGCCTACCTGTACGGCGGTAACGAGGATGCTAAAAGGATGCTGATCGACCTCACCGACTGGATGCTCGATATCACCAAGGACTTGAGCGACGCGCAGATCCAGGACATGCTGCGCAGCGAACACGGCGGACTCAACGAAACCTTCGCCGATGTCGCCGCGATTACCGGCCAGGAAAAATACATAAAGCTGGCCCGCCGCTTTTCCCACCACTCCATTCTCGATCCGCTCATTCGCCATGAAGACCGATTGACGGGCATGCACGCCAACACCCAGATTCCGAAGGTTATCGGCGTCAAACGCATCGCCGATCTGGAGGACGACCCAAAATGGAGCGATGCCGCCGGTTACTTCTGGGACAACGTCACGGGAAAGCGCTCGATCTCGATCGGGGGCAACAGTGTACGCGAGCATTTCCATCCGATCCACGACTATTCCTCGATGATCGAAAGTGATCAGGGCCCGGAAACCTGCAACACCTACAACATGCTCAAACTGACCAAGCTCCTGTTTCTTTCCGATCCGCAGGATCGCTACATCGAATTTTTCGAGCGCGCACTCTACAACCACATCCTTTCCACCCAGGATCCCGACAAGGGAGGCTTCGTTTATTTCACCCCGATGCGTCCCGGCCACTACCGCGTCTACTCGCAACCGCACGAGTGCTTTTGGTGCTGCGTGGGCTCCGGACTGGAAAACCACGCCAAGTACGGCGACTTGATCTACGCCCACAGCGACAATGAACTGTACGTCAACCTGTTCATTCCGTCGGCCGTCCGCTGGCAGGCCAAGGGTATCGTACTGACCCAGAAAACCACGTTCCCCGACGAACCGGAAACCACCTTGGAAATCAAAACGGCGAAAAGCGTACCTTTTACCCTCAAGATTCGTTATCCCGAATGGGTCGAAGCGGGAGGGTTCAAGGTGTCCGTCAACGGTGAGCCTGCCGAAGCAGATACCCAACCGGGGGGATACGTTGCGCTTTCTCGCAAATGGACAAGCGGCGACAAGGTCCTGGTGGAATTGCCAATGCATCTCGAAGCCGAGCAACTTCCCGACGGCGAAAGCTACTACTCGTTCCGCTACGGCCCAATCGTCCTCGCTGCCAAAGCCTCCAGCGACGATATGCCGGGACTCTATGCCAATGCCGAACGCATGGCCCATGTTGCCCTAGGCACAAAGCTACCGCTGAATGAAATGCCCCTGTTGGTCGGCGACTCCTCCTCGCTGACCAACGGTATTGTGCCGGTGCCTGGAAAGCCGATGACCTTCGCCATCGAAAACCTCTATTCCCCTCTCTACAAGAATCTACAACTCATCCCCTTCTTCCGGTTGCACGACTCCCGCTACATCGTGTACTGGCGCTCCACCACGCCCGACCAGCTTAAGGAAATGGAAGCGAAAATGGCCGCCACGGAAGCAGAACGGCAAAAACTCGATGCCGCCACCATCGACATGGTCTACCCCGGAGAACAGCAACCCGAATCCGACCATTTCTTCGATAGCCAGGACTCGCAGACGGGCATTCACAAGGGTCGCCACTGGCGCGATGCCAGCGGCTGGTTCAGCTATGTGATGAAGGACAAGCAACACGAAGCCAAAAAGGTCCAAGTGACCTACTTCGGTGGTGACCGCAACCGCCACTTCAAGGTGATCGTCAACGACATGGTGATTGCCAACGAAACGCTGGATGGCAGCCACGGCGATAGTTTCTTTACGGTGGACTATGCCCTTTCCGATAGCATCATCCAAAAGGCCAACGGGGTCTTCACCGTCAAATTCCAAGCGGTGAGCGGATCCGTTGCCGGCGGTGTCTACGAAGTCCGCCTGATGAAGTGAGCGAGGGTTCTGCAACGTTAGGGTGTGCTGCTTCAGCCACCCTCACCCCCTTCTTTCTTCATAAGGGATGGTGCTCGGGGCGGGACTCGAACCCGCATGGCCTAAGCCGAGGGATTTTTCCGCCTACGCGAAGCTACGGCGGATCCGCCGTAGGTGTCCTGCGGCACCACAGGCGAAAAGTCTCCTCACTCGTAGCGTCGCTTCAGCCACTCACGCCCCGCCCCGGACTTGAGATAGAGTTCGCGTTTACGCGCATCCGTGTACCGATTGAAATACTCGTAGTGCAGGAGTGACAGGGGCCTTCGGTTTTTTGTTCGGGAAACCTTGCCCTCGAAATGCTGCTTCATCCGCCTGACCAGATCCCGACAGGATCCCTTGTAGCGGTAAGAACCGTCGGCGGACAGCAGAACATAGGCCGCCGGACGGTGTTCGAGCGCTGGCATGGCATCTTCGAGTTTCATAACATGGTGCCCAGGGCCGGACTCGAACCGGCATGGCCAAAGCCGAGGGATTTTAAGTCCCTTGTGTCTACCTATTTCACCACCTGGGCATTCTCACTACGATTTTTCCGCCTTCGCAACGCTACGGCGGATCCGCCGTAGGTGCCCTTTTGCACCGCAGGCGGAAAGTCCCTTGTGTCTACCGATTTCACCACCCGAGCGTTTTGGTGTCAGAAGCGAGCGGCATAAATAATCAACTGCCGAGCCCAAACACAATAAAAAAGGACCCATTTCCGTTGAATGGCAACGCGACAGAACACCAATAATCAGTTGATTTTAACGAAGACCGAATGGCACACTCTTGCACTATGTTGACAGGCACCAATAGAATTCAGGATCTGCTCGGAAAAACGGAATTGTTCGAGCCCGATCAACTCAAGACCCTGCTCGAGCACGCGCGCACAAACAACGCATCGATTCTTGAATCCGCCCTGCTCGCGGTACCGACCCTGCGGGAGGATATTTTCCTCGAAAAGCTGGGCAAGGTGATGGACCTGCCGTTCCAGCGGATGAAGACCGTCGAGATCGACAGCGCGATCCTTACCAAAATACCCACGAAAGCCATTTTCCAATACAATGTGATTCCACTATCCGAGGAAAACGGCGTGCTCGCGGTAGCCACAAGCGATCCTTTTGTACCGGGACTGATCGATGCCCTGCGGCTCGCCACGGAATCCCGCATCCGATTGGTGCTCAGCCCCTCCGACGACATTGCAACCACGGCCAAGAAGTTCTATGGCGTCGGCGCCGAAACCCTGGACAAGATGATGCAGGACGGGGCCATCAACCTCGAGGATGAAGACAGCCTGCTCAAGCAGGACCTGAGCGAGCTGGACCAGGAAGCTTCGGTCGTCAAGTTCGTCAACCAGATCATATGGGAAGCCTACAAGGACCGAGCCACCGACATCCATATCGAACCGATGGAACTGGATCTGCGCATCCGCTACCGCGTTGACGGCGTGCTCCACGAAACCCCGATGCCGCCCCAACTGAAACGCTTCCAGTCGTCCGTGATTTCCCGTATCAAGGTAATGGCCAACATGGACATCGCCGAGAAGCGCCTTCCCCAGGATGGCCGCATTGGCGTCCGGATCCGGGGGGAGGAAATCGACGTCCGTGTTTCCACCATGCCCACTGTCTATGGCGAAAGCGTCAGCCTGCGCCTGCTCATGCGCGGCGGCGGCCTGATTACCATGCGGGACCTGGGCCTCAACGAGAGCGACAGTTCGTTGCTCAAGAAAATGATTACCCGCCCGCACGGCATCCTACTGGTAACCGGCCCTACCGGTTCCGGCAAATCGACGTCGCTCTATGCCTGGCTGCACACAATCAACTCCGTCGACAAGCGCATCATGTCGGCCGAAGATCCGATCGAATACGAAATGGCCGGCGTGAACCAGGTGCAGATGCGCCCCGAAATTGGCCTCACCTTTGCCAACACCCTGCGAACCTTCCTGCGTCAGGATCCGGACGTGATCATGGTCGGGGAAATCCGCGACCGCGAAACGGCCGAAATCGCCATTCGCGCCGCGTTGACCGGCCACTTGGTCTTCAGCACCATTCATACGAACGACTCGGCCAGTACGATCACCCGTCTGCTGGACATGGGGATCGAACCGTTCCTCGTGGCATCATCCGTGGAAGGCATCGTGGCCCAGCGCCTGGTCCGCGGGCTCTGCAAGGCTTGCCGCCAACCGGTCGAGCTGGACGAAGCCTTCCTGCTCGAACACAAGTTCCCGGTGGAACGACTCAAAACCGAAGGCCCGATCTATGAAGCGGTCGGTTGCGACGAATGCCGCGGCAATGGCTACAAGGGCCGTACGGGCATCTTTGAAATCCTGCCGGTCAACGACGATATCCGCCCGCTGGTGATTTCCCATGCCTCGGCCAGCGACATCAAGGGCTGCGCCCTGAAGCATGGTATGAAAACCCTCCGCGACGATGGCTGGGACAAGGTGCTGGCCGGCGTTACGACCATTGATGAAATTCTCCGCGTGACGGAGGATGACGATATCGAGGAATAAGGCATGCCGCCCGGACCGGCGTCCGCCGGCTCTACTCTACTGGCTCTTCATCCACAGGCGGCAGATACCCTTCGGCTACCAGCTGGTCGTCCATATCCTGCGTGAGCGGAATCGGAAGCGGCGGCTGTCCCTTGCGAATGATATCCATCTGCTGTTCCTGAAGCTTGGCCCGGATTTCCGCAATGCGCGCCGCGCGTTCCTCGGGGGTCAGCTCAGGCTCTGGCGGTTGCGCAGATGTTTCCGGCTGGGTTCGCGAACGGAAGCCCCCGCCAAACCTGCGCGTTGGCTGGTTGGCAGCCTGTTTGTTAGCAGGCTTGGCCGGCGTTGCCTTGGTAAGCTCGAACAAGACCGGGCTTCCATTGTATTCCAGTGTTGCGCTGGAACCCTCCAGATCGATACGGGTCAGTTTCATGGACCGGAAGCTTTCCCCTTCCATGAGAATCACGCTCTTGGGCTCCCCCTTGGAAGCCTTTAGATTCTGGAATCCGGCCCGCACCTCGCCGGTAGTGTCGGACTTCAGAAGAAAACACAACCGCAACTGCTGCTGGGCCTGCTTAACCGCCGGCGCGTTGGCCGCGCTCGGCTCGGGGGCCACGTTCACCGCCTCCGCGCCGAAGGGCGAGCGCTCCACGATCAGCTGATAGCGGGCCCGGTTGTATTCCACTTGGCCGAAACCGCTGCCCGCAACGGCAACCAGCATCAGCAAAGGCACCGCGATTCGGTTGGTCTTTCGTTCAAACATTTGTTTCCACCTGTCCAAAATGTTGTTTTGTTGGCAGCGATTCGTCAAGCCAAGAACCTTATTGCTCCTTGCGTAAAACGGAACACGCAGCAGCATATTGCAGGCAACCTAGGCAGAAACCGTCCAACCGGGCGCGTCAGCCGCTAATTTCGGCCCCGCCCCAGCGGAATCGCCAAGGTTCCATTGAAGAATTCGATAATGTGTCCGCGCTCGATCAGCCAGCTCAGCGGTTGCAAGGCCTCTTTCGCCTCCTTGGACTTGGGATTGATCGAAGGATGAAGCACTTCCAGCATGTGTCCGCGGGTGGATCCTGGGTTTTCCTTCAGGAACACCAGCACCTCGGCAATCTTGTCGACCGTGTCTTCGGGGCGAATGGGATGCGGTTTCACATGGGTGACGAAATTCACCTTGCCCGCCTTGAACATGTGAAGGTGCATATGGCGGAATGCGGCCCGCATGGCAAACGACATTGTCAGCGGGAAACGGCTCTCCTTCGACCAGGCCCGATGTATGGCGTGCACCAGATCGCGATCCTCCAGTTGTTGCGCAATCTTCGACGGTGCGATCGCACGATGCACCACTTCATACAGCTCCGGCACCTCCTTGGAAAAAGTCAGCTCGGCCTTGCGGAGATCCAGGGGTTCGGCCTCGGGATCGGCTTTCGATCTGTAGATGGTCTGCTTGCGGCTCTCTTCGCGCCACTGCTCGATGGTTTCCTCGTCCTTCACCACCTCGATGCTCTGCTTGTATTCATCGATCGAGAGGTGCGGAAAACGCGTTTGGTGCACCTCGTTGAGCTTTTCGGTATAGCTGTGGTGGTTCGGAGGTCCAAGCAGGATGCCCGTCTTGCGGCACCGGGCCACTCCGGGAAAGTTTCCGCTCGGTGGTTCGCCCTCGATCTCCTCCTTGGTATAGAAATCGGTCAGGTGGTTGGCTATCAGGTGCTGCCGGATCAGTTCTTCCGACGCGGCAACCGCCTTGCACTGCTTGCATTGGTAGAGGACGAAATCACCGGCATCCTTGTTGGCCTCCACCTTGACCAGATACCCCTCGGGATCGTGGATCAGCAAATTGGCCAGATCCATCAGCGGATAGGCCCGGCGTGAATGGTGAATCTGGCGAACCAGCGAGGCAAGGCGCTTCTGCTCCGGCAGGAAGGTAACGGAGACAGGTAGCTCCTTGGGCGGTTCGCGGCGGGGTCCTGGCTCGCGCGGCGCGTACTCATCGCGGCGCGGACGGCGTGGACGGTCGTCGCGCGGCCCTTCCCTCCGGCCGCGGCGGTCGTCGCGTCGGCGGGGCCGCCGTTCCTCCTCATCGGAAAAATCCTTACGCCCGTAGTGGCTTTCCCCCGGAGGCTTGCGGGCCCACTGCGGTACAAAGTTCAGATCCAGGATAATATCCCTTGAGTCGTTCCGTCCGCTGTGTGTGTCTGTTTTATCTTCCATGGCCACACCCGTGTGTTTACGTTAATAAGGAATTAGATTAATTGATTATCGACCAATGAAAAGCCTTAACGCGCTCATAGATTATTAATGCATAACACGCAGTCCAGCTTCCTGCACGTCGACATGGACGCATTCTTTGCCTCGGTGGAACAGCATGACCACCCCGAGCTGCGCGGCAAACCGGTCGTAGTGGGCTCGCCGCCGGACCAGCGCGGCGTCGTCTCCGCCGCCTCCTACGAGGCCCGCACGTTCGGCATCCATTCCGCCATGCCTTCGCGTACCGCCTATCAAAAGTGCCCGCATGCGGCCTTCCTTCCCGTGAACATGGCGCGCTACAAGGAGGTCTCCCGGCAAATCATGCGCATCTTCGAATCCTATACGCCACTGGTCCAGCCCCTCTCCATCGACGAAGCCTTTCTCGATGTCACCGGGTCCCGGCGCCTGTTTGGCGATGCAAGGACCATCGCCGAAAAGATCCGGCGCGACATCCGCGAGCAGACCGGCCTCACCGCATCCGTGGGCGTCGCCCCCAACATGTTCCTCGCCAAGATCGCCTCGGACATGAACAAGCCCGATGGCCTGACCCTGGTTCCGTTCGAGCAGGAAGCCATAGAGACTTTTCTCGCTCCCCTGCCGATCAGCCGCATGTGGGGCGTCGGTAAGGTTACGCAAAAAAAACTGCTCTCGCTCGGCCTTACCACCATCGGCAAACTGCAAAGCTGCGATCCCGCCCTGCTCGAACGGGCCGTCGGACCGCATTCCGCCGCCGTGTTCCATCGCCTCGCCCACGGCATGGATGCCCGATCCATCGAAACGGGCGACGAGGAAAAGAGCATCTCCAACGAAACCACCTTCAAGAACGACCTAACCGACCGGCAGCAAATCGAGGCGGCTTTCAAGCGGCTGATCGACAAGGTCGGTGCCCGCTTGCGCAAGGCGGGACTCTATGCGGGCACCGTCCATCTCAAGATTCGCTGGAACGATTTTTCCACCATTACCCGCCAAACCAAACTCGCTTTTCCCTGCGACGACGACATCACCTTGCGCGAAACCGGCATGGAGCTGCTCGACCTGCATCTGCGGAACCGCCCGGTCCGGCTCATTGGCTTTGGCGTCAGCGGCCTGTGCGCGTCCGACCAACCGCTGACCGACCAACTCAATCTATTTGAGATACACGATACTTCCACCCATGACCGTCGCAAGCGACTCAGCCATGCCTCCGACACCATCAAGCGAAAATACGGGAACCGAAGCCTGCGCCGCGGCTCGGACCTCGATTAGCCCGTTTTTGCCTGTCACGCAGTATGAAAAGCGGGTAAAAACCCCGGGTTACAACAAATTCCAGTTTTATATTGATATATCCGGATAAACGGATATTTAGTTTTCCCGATCAAAAACAGAGGTGCGACTCATGAACGAAAACTCGGATATCACCAAATATACCCTGGAACGCGGACGGCAATTTGCGGAACTGCTGAAAACGCAAATGCTCATGATCGATGGCGCCATGGGCACGATGATCCAAAAACATACGCTCGAGGAGGCCGACTTCCGTGGTGAACGCTTTGCCGGGCACCCCTCCGACCTCAAGGGCAATAACGACCTGCTGGTGATCACGCAACCCGATATCATCGAAGACATCCACGTTCAGTTTCTGGAAGCCGGGGCGGATATCATCGAGACCAACACCTTCAGCTCGACCACCATCTCGCAAGCCGACTACGGCCTCGAACCGCTCGTCCGCGAACTCAACATCGAGGCCGCCAAGGTGGCCCGCCGCGCGGTTGACCGTGTAGTGGCTTCGGATCCGACGCGCACCCTGTTCGTCGCCGGCTCCATTGGCCCAACCAACCGGACCGCATCGATTTCCCCGGATGTCAACGATCCCGGCTATCGCGCCGTCACCTTCGACGATCTGGTCGCGGCCTACGCCGAGCAGACCGAAGCGCTGATCGAAGGCGGGGTCGACGTCCTGCTGGTCGAAACCATTTTCGATACACTCAACGCCAAGGCCGCCCTCTATGCCGTCGAAGAGGTGTTTGAAAAAACCGGCCAACGCCTGCCGGTCATGATTTCCGTCACCATCACCGACAAGTCTGGCCGGACACTCTCCGGCCAGACGCCCACCGCGTTCTGGTACAGCGTCGAACATGCAAAGCCCATCTCCGTCGGCATCAACTGCGCGCTGGGTGCCAACGACATGCGGCCCTATCTGGAGGAGCTGTCGGAAGTGGCGCCTTGCTATATCAGCATCTACGCGAACGCCGGCCTGCCCAACGCCTTCGGCGGCTACGACGACAAGCCCGAGGACATGGCCAAAATCTACGACGATTTTTCCGCGCACGGCCTCGCCAACATCTGGGGCGGTTGCTGCGGCACCACGCCCGACCACATCCGCGCCATGGCCGAAGTGGTAAAGAAACATTCGCCACGCGTTCCGCCGGAACGGGATCAACGGCCGCACTATAGCGGCCTCGAACCGTTGCGCATTACGCCGGAAATGAACTTTGTAATGGTCGGCGAACGCTCAAACATTACCGGCTCACCCAAGTTTGCCCGCCTCATCCGTGAAGGGGATCTCGAAGGCGCGCTGCAGATTGCCCGCCAGCAGGTGGAGACCGGTGCCAATATCATCGACATCAACATGGACGAAGGCCTCATCGATTCCGTCGCCATGATGGTCAAGTTTCTCAATCTCGTAGCGTCCGAGCCCGATATTTCGCGCGTGCCTATCATGATCGACTCCTCTAAATGGGAGGTTATCGAGGCCGGCCTGAAATGCATCCAGGGCAAGGGGATCGTCAATTCCATCAGCATGAAGGAAGGCGAAGACCAGTTCCGCGAACATGCCCGGAAGATCCAGCGCTACGGCGCCGGCATGGTGGTCATGGCCTTCGATGAAAACGGCCAGGCCGACACCACCGAACGCCGCATCGAAATCTGCACCCGCGCCTACAACATCCTGGTCAATGAGCTGGGGATCGATCCGACCGACATTATTTTCGACCCGAATGTCTTTCCGGTCGGCACCGGCATGGAGGAACACCGCATCAACTGCACCTCTTTCTTCGAAGGCGCAAGGTATATCCGCGAAAACCTGCCGGGCGCGATGGTCAGCGGCGGCATCAGCAACGTTTCCTTCTCGTTCCGCGGCAACAACCGCGTACGCGAGGCCATCCATGCCGCCTTCCTCTACCACGGCATGGCGGCGGGCCTGAACATGGGCATCGTCAACCCCGGCATGCTGGAGGTCTACGACGAAGTGCCAAAGGAGTTGCTGGATCTCGTCGAGGACGTCGTGCTCAACCGCACCGATGATGCCACCGAAAAACTGATCGACTATGCCGAACAAATCAAGGCCGAGGGCGGCGACAGGAAAAAGGAAGTCGAAACCCAGGCCTGGCGCGAAGGCACCGTCGAGCAACGTCTCGAGCATGCGCTGGTCAAGGGCATCGTCGACCACATCGACGAGGACGTGGAAGAAGCCCGCCAAAAATTCGACCGCCCGCTGCAGGTCATCGAAGGCCCCCTGATGTCCGGCATGGACGTGGTTGGCGACTTGTTCGGCTCCGGCAAGATGTTCCTGCCGCAGGTGGTCAAGAGTGCACGCGTAATGAAAAAGGCGGTCGCCTACCTCCTACCCTACATGGAGGCCGAAAAGGAGGGCCAGCCCCAGCGCAGCGCCGGCAAGATCCTGATGGCTACCGTCAAGGGCGATGTCCACGACATCGGCAAGAACATTGTCGGCGTCGTGTTGGCCTGCAACAACTACGAAGTGAAGGATATCGGCGTCATGGTCCCGTGGGACACCATTCTCAAGGAAGCCCGGGAATGGGGTGCCGACATTATCGGTCTCTCCGGCCTGATCACGCCGTCGCTCGACGAAATGGTGCACGTGGCGAAGGAGATGGAACGCGAAGGCATGAAGCTTCCGTTGCTCATCGGCGGGGCCACCACCAGCAAGAAACACACGGCCGTCAAGATTGAACCGGAATACAAGGGCCCCGCCGTCCATGTACTCGACGCATCGCGCGCCGTCACCGTGGTGCAGTCGCTACTCAGCCAGGACATCGCCTACCGCCGCGGCCTCAAGATCGAATACAACGCCATCCGCGAATCGCATATCGCCTCGCAGGAAGCTCGCGAATTCCTGACGATCGAGCAGGCGCGCGCAAACGCCCTGCCCCTGGATTTCAAGGGCTATGTCCCGCCGTCCCCCGGTTTCCTGGGCGTTAAAACGGTTGAAGTGTCGGTCGAGGAGCTGGTGCCCTATATTGACTGGACCCCGTTCTTCTGGACGTGGGAAATGGAAGGCAAGTATCCCTCCATCCTCGAAAAGGAAGGCGAGCCCGGCCAGCGCGCCCGCGAACTCTTCGACGATGTCCAGGCCCTGCTGAAAATGGCGATCGACGAAAACTGGTTCCAGCCCAAGGGCGTGCATGCGTTCTTCCCGGCGGCCCGCGTGGGCGACAGCATCGAAGTCTATGCCGATGAATCGCGCACCGAAAAAATCGACACCCTTCATTTCCTCCGGCAGCAGATGATTAAGAAGGACGGCACCCCCAACCGCTCGCTGGCCGACTTTGTCGCCCCGAAGGAATCAAGCGCGGCCGACTATATCGGCGCCTTCGCCGTCACCACCGGCCCCGAAGTCGCGAAAATCGCCCAGAAATACCGTCAGGACCACGACGACTACAACTGCATCCTGGTGCAGTGCCTGGGCGACCGTCTCGCCGAAGCCTTCGCCGAATACCTGCACAAGCAGACGCGCGACGAATGGGGCTTCGGCAGGGACGAAGGCCTTTCGTTCGAGGAAATGGTAAAGGAGCAGTACCGCGGCATCCGGCCGGCGGCCGGCTACCCCGCCTGCCCCGACCACACCGAAAAGCAGACCATCTTCCGCTTGCTGAACGCCACCGAACATACCGGCATCGAACTGACCGAAAGCATGGCGATGGTGCCGGCCAGCGCGGTTTCCGGACTCTACTTCTCGCACCCCGACTCCCGCTACTTCCCGCTCGGACGCCTCAACCGCGACCAGGTCGCCGACTATGCCGAACGCAAGGGCTGGACCATCGAAGAAGTTGAAAAATGGCTTTCCCCCAACCTCGGGTACGAAGCCTAGGTAGTTGACACATGAAATGAGGCTATCAAAGACAGCAACGGAGCAAAGCGTAGTGGCAAAATGATTTAGGACAAAATAATTTTCTGGTACCAAATGCCTTGAATCATTTTGTCCATAATTATTTTGTCGAACCCAATAGGACCCAACCATGAAGAACATTCTCGAACAACTGAAAGAACGACCGCTGATCTTTGACGGGGCGATGGGAACGATGATCTACTCGAAAGGGGTGTTCATCAACACCTGCTACGAGCACCTGTGCGTTACCAACCCCAAGCTGATCAAGGGCATTCACGAAGCCTATGTCGACGGCGGCGCGGATGTCATCGAAACCAATTCCTACGGGGCAAACCGCCTAAAGCTCCAATCGCATGGATTGGCCGACCAGTTGGAGGAGATCAATCGGGCGGCGGTACGGCTGGCGCGCCAAGCCGCCGGCGACGACGCGCTGGTGGCCGGATCGGTTGGTCCTTGCCTGCAGTCCGGACAGCTCTTTGACGACCGCATGACCGACGAGCTGACCGATGTCTTCCGCGAACATATGGCCGTACTGGCCTCGGAAGGGATCGACCTCTTCCTGCTCGAAACCTTTACCCATGTAAAGGAGGCCCACCTTGCGGCCAAAGTGGCCAAGGAGTTCAACCTCCCGGTCTTTGTTTCCGTCACGGTCGGCAAAGACGGAGAAACCCGCCGCGGGGAAAAGATTGAACTGATCGTGGCCGAGCTGGACGCGGACCCCAACGTGGATGGCATCGGCATCAACTGCGGCATCGGCCCGGCGGCGGCCTTCAGTATTGCCGAGCGCGCCCTGCCCCACACCAAAAAACCTTTCACCGTGATGGCCAACGCCGGCCTTCCGCAGGAAGTCGACGGTCGCATGATCTATATGTCGACCCCGGAATACTTCACCGAATATGCCAAAAGCATGATCCAGGTCGGCGTGCGCGGCGTCGGGGGCTGCTGCGGCACCACACCCGAGCACATTGAAATGATGGCCAAGGCCGTAAAGTCGCTAAGCGGCGTTAAGAAGCACGTCACCATCAGCCACATCGAACAGCCGGAACCGGAAGTCGAAGTGGTTCCGATGGAGGACAAGTGCGCCTTCGCAGCCAAGCTCGTCCGGGGTGAAAAGGTTACCAGCGTGGAAATCACGCCTCCCCGCTCCATCGATCTCACCCCCATGCTCGACAAGTGCCGCGTCTGCAAAGAGGCCGGCATCGATGCCATCAACATTCCCGACGGGCCGCGTGCCAGCGCGCGTATTTCGCCCATGGTGGCGGCATTGGCGGTCGAGCGGGAAGTCGGCATCGAGACGGTGTTGCACTATTGCTGCCGCGACCGCAACCTGATCGGCATGCAATCCGACCTGCTCGGCGGCTATGCCGGCGGCCTGCGCAACTATCTGATCATTACCGGCGACCCGCCGAAGCTCGGCGACTATCCCGACTCCACCCCGGTTTTCGACGTCGACGCCGTCGGCCTGACCCAAGTGGTGCACAACCTGAACCACGGCCGCGATGTGGGCGGTAACCCGATCAACCCGCCGACCGGAATCCTGATCGGCGTCGGCGCCAATCCATGCGCCGTGGAACCGGAACGCGAACTAAAGCACTACCTTAACAAGATCCGTGCCGGAGCCGAATATGCCATCACCCAACCGATCTTCGACCCCGAAGCCCTGCTGCGTTTCCTAGATGCGGCTGATGCCGAAGGTGGAAACATCCCGGTTGTCGCCGGCGTTTGGCCGCTGGTCTCCTTCCGCAACGCCGAATTCCTCAACACCGAAGTACCCGGCGTGGAAGTTCCCGCCTCCATTCTGGAACGGATGAGCACAGCAAAGACCAAGGAAGACGGTCGCAAGATCGGCATCGAGATCGCCCGCGAAATCTGCGAGCGCATTTCCGACCGCGTCGCCGGCTTCCAGGTCAGCGCCCCCTTCGGCATCGTCGACCTCGCGCTGCAGGTATTGGAATAAAGAGCAGGAGAAGGCCATGAAAAAGATCCTCATCGCCCTAGTTGTTGTCGTAGTCGGCATCCAGTTCGTGCCGGTCAAACGAAGCAATCCAGAGGTGGTGTATGATTTCGACGGACCGGCAGAGGTGAAGGCGATCCTGAAGCGCAGTTGCTACGATTGCCATTCGAACGAGACGCAATGGCCCTGGTACAGCCATGTTGCCCCCCTTTCATGGTTCGTGGCCAACCACGTCGAGGAAGGTCGCGAACATCTCAATTTTTCCGAATGGGAAGCGCTGAAGCAGATGACATGGTTCCGAAGCAAGATATACGAAGAAGTGGAAGAAGGGGAAATGCCACTGAAGTCCTACCTACTCATCCACACGAAAGCCAAGCTGTCGGAGGACGACCTGACCGTCCTAAAAAAATGGGCCGAAGAGTAGCCGAAACCGGCGGAATGCCTTTTTCACAAGACCATTCATATCAAGACGATGGTTCCTGCGATACGGTGGAACAAAATAGTCTTGTTATCAATCGTCCTGTATAAATCAAATCCACGCTGTTGAAGCAATAAATTTACAGTAGATAAGGGTTGCACGGTAAGATGCGGGTGTGTAGGTTCTCCGCCTGATTTTGCAACCAATTAGATCCGAAGAGGTTTGTCATGAGAATTAGAAGAGCAATGCGCAAGAAGCCCCTGCGTCGTCCGATCAAGAAGCCGCGCCTGAAGCGTCGCCGTCTACTGGAGCAGAGAAAGCGTCTGGCTGGCGCGGGCTATACCGAAGAACAGCTGAAGCACATGAATACCAAGGATATTCGTGCCGCTATCCGCGAAACGGGCGCATAAATAGCCGATATTCGAAGTATGAAAAAACGCTCCCTCCGGAGCGTTTTTCTGTTTATGGCCGCCTAATATCAGTACAGCGTTATTCGTTGTCGGGAGAGTATCCCGACAACCGATAACTGATAGCTGAGGTACTATTATGCGCAACATAGTCTTGGTCGGATTCATGGGATCCGGAAAAACCACGGTAGGCAAGCTAATCGCTGAAAAGACCGGCATGCCTCTGCTCGACATGGATTCCATCATCGTCGAGCGGGCCGGCAAGTCCATCAACGAAATCTTTGCCGACGACGGCGAGCCCCATTTCCGGGCTCTGGAGCGAACACTCGTCAAGGAGCTGGCCGCAACCGAAGGCAACATTATCTCCACCGGCGGCGGGATCGTACTGAATCCCGATAATATTGCCGACTTCGAGAAATCGGGACTGGTGGTCTGCCTGCTGGTTGACGCCGAAACCGTCCTCGACCGCGTCCGGCACGACACTTCCCGCCCCTTGCTGGCCGGCGATAAGGAAGCCAAAGTGCTGCAACTGCTCGAAAGCCGCAAGGCCCTCTACGAAGCCATCACCCACCGCATCGATACCAGCGGACGCCCATCGCCGGAACCGACCGCCCAGGAAATTTTTGATCTGTACCATTCAAACAATTCTTGAATTCGCGGTTGAAATCCCCAAAATGACCGCCTGTTTTTTGTACGCATACAGGAGCAAACCATGAGCAAAGAAAAGCAACATTCGGCGCAGCACCAGGACGTGCTGAAGAAACAGGCACTCGAACAGAGCGAAGTGAAGGAAGTGTTGGTCTTCATCAAGAAATATATCGTTCCGGTCGCCATCGTTATTCTCGCGATCTGCGCCTACTTTCTGGTCAACCGCTACTTCGTTTCCTCCCGCCTGAACAAGGAAGCCAAGGCCGATTCCATGCTCATGAACGCCATGGGCCCCGAGGACTACCAGACCATCATCGACAAGTACGGTTCCACACCGACCGCCCCCATCGCCATGATGAATCTGGCCATGGCCCGTTTTTCCGAGGGCGATTATGACGCAGCCCAAGACCTGTACGGCCGTTTCCTTAAGAAATACGGCAAGCACGAAATGGCGGCGCAGGCCGAACTCAACCAGATCGTCTGCCGCGAAGCCAAGGGAGATCTGAGCGATGCACAGATCCTCTACGCCGACTTTGCAAACCAGCACAAGGATTCCTACCTGGCCCCCATTGCGTTGATGGGCAATGCCCGTTGCCTGGAAAACCTCGGTGCCTCCGTCGAAGCCAAGCAGGCCTATGAAGACCTTATCGTGGCCTATCCGGGAAGTAGCTGGGCCAATCTGGCGGAAACCCGTATGACGGTGCTCAACAGTGCGCTGAAATAGCCATCGATCATGCGGGGAGAGATTTCTCCGTAACGGACAACGCATAAAAAAAGCGGCCTGCTCAGGCCGCTTTTTCAGTGTATGCGCTTTTTGTCTTTCCGTTTCTTCCGCCAGTACCGGATCAGCCCACCCGCCAGCATGAAGATCGTGAGAACGATCAGCATGGGAAGCACATCGTTGGGGGCATCCCATGGCGGTGGACAGACCGGTATCTGGACGTCGGAATCCATCCGGAGAATAGGCTAGTTGACCTCAACCAGCTCCAGTTCAAAATTGAGGTTCTGCCCCGCCAGCTGGTGGTTGGCGTCGATGGTAATGTCCTGCTCGGAAACCTCCGTCACGGTAACGGGTACCGGCTGGCCCTGGGGTCCCTGCATCTGCAGGCCCATTCCAACTTCCGGTTCCAGCCCGTCCGGCAACTGGCTGCGCTCGAACTGCATGACCAGGTCCTCGCGACGTTCGCCGTAGGCTTCGGCCGCCGGAATGTGGATCGTCTTCTTGCCGCCAACCTCCATGTCGGCCACACCCTTTTCAAAACCGGGAATCACCATGCCGGCACCCATTTCGAATTCAAGCGGATCACGGCCAGCCGAGGAGTCGAACTGCGTTCCGTCGTCGAGGGTTCCGGTGTAATGGATTTTTACCTTCTTTCCGTCTTCAATCATGTGATTTCCTTTCAATATTTTCGTGTTCAATAGAGGGAGCACCATACAGGCCTATATACTGAAGGCAACCCCTAACCCGAACGCTTTCTCCGCCGCTTTGCGGCCTCCGCTGGCTTCTGTAGCGGGGCATAGCCGCCCTTTCCGCACCGTTTCCCGACGGCCGCCACCGCCAGCCGGGCCGTCGAAAAGGCCGCCTGCAGGTTATACCCCCCGGTCGGACCATCGATGTCCAGCACCTCGCCCGCAAAATAGAGTCCCGGACACTTGCGCGATTCCATGGTGCGCGGATCAATTTCTTCCAAGGTCACGCCACCTACGGTCACCATCGCTTCCTTGATCGAGCGAGGCCGTAATGGACGTATCTCCTCAACAAGTCCGTTCGCCGACTGAATCCGCAGGACGGCATCCTTGAGCTGGAGACGGGCCATGATCCGGCTGGCATCGGTGATTGCCGTTCCCCCGATGCCCCACTTTTCAATTTCAAATACGCCGCGCGTTTGCGCAACAACCCGCCCTCCGGACACGACTTCCACCGCGACACGGTCATAGGTTTTACCGATGCGTCCCTTGAGCACGCCGGGTTCCACCTCGAACCCCACGAGCCCCGGCAGGGCCGGCTCAACGCGGTGACCCAGCTGGCGGGCCCAGACCTGCCCATCGCCGACCGAACCGGTTTTCGGATAGCTGACCCCGCCCGTCGCAACCAGGACATACGCGCCCTCGACCTCGAAATTATCCGTCGTCACGCGGAACCCGTTTTTGGTTTTCTCAAGAGCCTCCACAATGGCCGAACAGGCCAGCGACACATTTCCGTCGCGCAGCCGGTCGGTAAACAGGTTCAATACATCCGCCGCGCATTCCGTATGGGGATAGACCTTGTTGCCCGCCTTCACCACGGTCTTCAACCCGTTGGCCGCAAACCAGCGCTGGAGCATGGCCGGGGTAAACGCCCGGATCGCCGGCTCCAGGAACGGGCCCACCGGCTCACCGAACATCTGCAGCATGCGGTCGTCCGAAATATTGGTAGTCAGGTTGCAGCGCGCGTTGCCGCACATTAGCAGCTTGCGCCCCGGCTTGTGCTTGCGCTCCAGCACCAACGCCTTCAGGCCCAGCTCGCCCGCCGCGCATCCCGCCATTAAACCGGCGGCCCCGCCGCCTATGATGATGAGGTTCGTTTTACTCATAGACACGGATGTAAGCAGAACCTATATTCTTTTCCAATCAGGAGGCATCATGAAATTCGTCCCCATTCCCGTCATGTTGGCCGCGACCGTTTTGCTGGCTGGCTGCACCCGGATGAGAATTGCCAGCGAAACCGCGCCGGAGTACGCGTTTTCCCGTATTGCCACCTACCAGTGGTCCGACGCCCCCGGCGACATCCTCGACCAACACAACACCTACCTCAGCATCGACATGCAAAAAGCCCTGAACACCGAGCTGGCCGCGAAGGGATGGAAGCAGGTACTCGACTCCACCAACGCCACCGTGCAAGTCTCCTACTACGTCAAGCTCATGAGCCACGAGGAATATGCAGGGATCGCCCCCGACCGGGAAACCGGAAAATGGAACTATGAAAAAAGCCCGCCCGACCAGCAGGCCTACACCGTCGAAGAAGCCGTGCTGCATCTCAACCTGGGCGATACCGCCTCCGGTACCGCGGTATGGAACGGCACACTGAAAACCGAAATCGACCGCACCCTCCCCGAGGATAAACGGGACGAACTGTTCCGCCGCATCGCACAAAAGCTGGTCGCCAGGATTCCCTAGACTCCGCCATGCTGTTTCACCTCCTCCTTGTCCTGCTCGTCATCGGTGGCGCCGTTTCGCTGGCCGCCGGAGTCCGTCGAGCCCGCCGAAACCGCCTGTTCAACGCCGAACCGCCGCAGCACTGGCAGGCCATTCTCGATAAAAACCTGCCTATGATCGCCTTCTTAAGCGCCGATCAAAAACGCCGGCTATTCGGCTACATGCAATGGTTTCTGGCCGACAAGCATTTCGAAGGTTGCGGAGGACAGGTGATCACCCGAGAGATCAAGGTCACCGTGGCCGCCCAGGCCTGCCTCTTGCTCATCGGTCGCCAAACCAAGGTATACCCGCGACTCAAAACAATCCTGGTCTATCCCCACGCCTACCAAAGCGGGAAAAAGGGCTTCTTTGGCGGAGACAACGGCGAAGGCGCCCGCCTCGGCGAGTCGTGGACGGTTGGCGTGGTCGTACTGGCCTGGGACAGCGTGCTCTGCGGCGCCCGCAACATTCGCGACGGACAGAATGTCACCCTCCACGAGTTTGCCCATCAGCTCGACCAGGAAGACGGCGCCAGCGACGGTGCGCCCATCCTGCGGCAACGTTCCGCCTATGTCGACTGGGCCCGCATCTTCCAGCATGAATACGACGAACTGGTCGACAAGACGAACCACGGGCGAAAAAGCACGCTCGATAGCTATGGCGCCACCAATCCCGCCGAGTTCTTCGCCGTCGCAACCGAAACCTTCTTCGAAAAACCGCAGCAGCTAAAAACCAAACATCCCGAGTTGTACAAAGAATTGAAGTCCTACTACCAGATCGATCCCGGCCAATGGGCATAGACTCTTCCCCCCAATCCATAATGAGGCAGAACGGAGAAATGGGCTCCTTCATCACACTAGGAGTCACCCATTAGACAACACATCAGGTGGAGGGCGGGGTCCGAGACCCCGCCGGTCCTGTTGGGCACCCCTCTTCTTGTGCGTCCGAGATCATCAACCCGCTTCTGCATGACCCGCCGCAAGGCCCCGCGACCTGAAGAATCGTCGACAAGCCCCAGCGAGCCCATGAACCGGTCGACGCAAAGCCAGTCCGGTCGCTTGGATGGGCGCAGATACTGGGGATAGCTGCTCCACGGATAGTCCGATAGTTTCCCCTCCTCCAAATCGAAGAGTTTCGCCCGCGCCGGATTCAAATGGATATAGCTCGCAACGGTCGAAAAATACTCGCCGGCTGAACCGTCGACCAACAACGCCTTGTACCGTCCCTGCAATAAATGTCCCCACTGCTTGTGCCGTGAATTGAAACGCTGGGTATAGGTACCCTGCAGCCACTTCATACCGGCCACCAGATTCGCCTCCGGCGTCTCCAGCAATAGGTG
>JBNLGU010000023.1:0-31911 GCA_050306215.1 Pontiella sp. | reverse complement strand
CAGCGCGCCGCCAACCGCCTCGAGATCCTGCAGGTTGGGAATGCTGGTCCCACCGGAAGTGACATCGAACTTGGCCCACACAGAGATGATGATGTGGACGTTTGTGGCATGTATCGTATCCACCATGGCCTGCGGATCCGGATAGCGGGTGGGATCGAAGTAATGCGAGCCCCAACCGCTTTCTCCAATTAATGCGGTTGCATCGTCCAGATCGGGCCAGTATCGCCAGTCCTGGATAATTCCATCCAGCGGGATCCCCATGCTGCGATAGGTGTTCACCACACCGAGCAGTTCGTCCTGGGTCTGGTAGCGTTCCTTGCATTGCCACAATCCCCACGCCCACTTCCCGAACAGAGGCGGCGCTCCGGTAAGGTGCCGGTAGCCGGCAATAGCGTCATCGGGATCAGGCCCGTAGCAGAAATAGTAATCCACGGCATCGCCGGCTTCCGAACTCCAACTCATCCGGTTGGCCACCGAGTCGCCCACGTCCACCGTGGTGATAGAGGCGCTGTCCCAGAGCAGGGCATACCCCTTTGAAGACAGCAGCACAGGAATCACAGCATCCTGATTTTCCTGTTGCAAAACCCGGGTTTGGCCCACCCGGTTCATGACGCCATCATTATGGAACTGGCCCAAACCGGAAAGCGCTTCGCCATCATCCAATGTAAAACTCTGTTTCAGGGTATAGCTTGCTTCATCCAGCCCGTTGAGCGTGGTCAGGGTCGTGGGTACAAGGGTCTTTCCCCCACCCGTTTGTTCCGCCAGCAATGACACCCCATTGGTATCATAGAAACCAACGGTTCCCGAACCGCGACTCACCCGAACTTCGAGGGCGGAAGTGGTCAGGCGGATATCGGAAGGATTCTGCGTAAGGGTCCATCCTGAATTTGTTGAAGATGCGATAACAGTCAGGCTGTTGGTCGGAATGGAATTGGTCAGGCTGTAGGCCACGCGAATCACGCTTGGCGAGAAAACCTGCAATTTCATGATGCCTGGATCCATTTGCAAGGTGGCACCGTCGGTATCCTGCTGAACGGAGACTACCGGAATCAGATGTTCACCGGCAGATTGCTTCAGGCGATAGAACTTTGAGTTTTCATCCATGGAGTTGACCACGAAATTGGTGCCGTTTCCGGCGTCCTGCGGATTTCCGGTGTAGTCCCATTCGCCATCCACCAGGTTGGTGGACGCCATCAGTAGGTATTCCAGGGAGGAGGAAGGCCAAACCAAGGTCGCCAGATTGTTTGATATGGACGCAATGGACAGTGGAGGCACCGACAAGGGGGACAGCTCGAGCACAAAGGTCCGGTCACCGACGTGTACCGTGCCGGTATTCAGATCCTCGTCGCCGGAGGTCGTATAGGCCGAACCGCCGGAATATTGGTTGGCTTCCATGCCGGCCAGTTCGAACCACGGGCTATACGAGGTTAGATCAAAGCCATACTGTTTGTCGGAACTCAGAGCAACCGGGTTGGACAGCGTAATCTTCAGCCACTTTCCGGTGCCGTTCCAAGTACCGCCGCCTCCGCTGAATCCACTGCCTGCCGCGACCGTGGCGGTTTCGCTATGGACAACGAAATCCGATGCGCCGGACTGGGCGGGATCCACGATCCGCAACGTAATTTGCGAGCCATCGGCAAGATTGGCGAACGTTCCATTGTCCAGGAAATTGGTATACCCCACCTGCCGCACCCAAACCGTTGTCAGGACGTAGCCCCCGGCTTGCATGCCGGTCGTAAAGAGCTGGCCCTGGGTGGTGCGGTCGTTGGCCACATAGGTGTAGGCGTCGTTGTCGCCCGAAAAGGTGATTCCGGTTCCGCCAATGTTTTCCGTGTCGGAACCCGGGGAAACCAATTGGGCAATGTCGTTGGACCCTACGGACGGAGCGGCGGATTGCGAAGTAAGGGTCGCCGCCTGCGCACACACGACCGCGCACATGGACGCTACTGCAATTAAACTGGTTGGCTTTATGGTCATTTTCATTATCTCTATTCAGCGCCTTGCACGGTCAATCCAGCGAATATGACATGCGGCTGGGGTGGACGGAAAACCGCACCCGGAAAACCCGGGTGCGGAAAAAGACATCCAGTCCTGTCTTATCGGACAGGACTGGGTGATTATATGTTGAACTACATCATCAAACGGCGGCGGGCGAACAGGATGCCAATGCCGAATACACCAACCAGACCGATCGTCGCCGGTTCCGGGATAACGTCACTGTAGGTGGTACCGAATTTGATTTCATCCCAGCTGGCATTCTGAGTGGCGTAGTTGGAAAGGGCGATACGATCCCATTTGAGATCTTGCCCCGAAATCACGGTGCCTCCGGTTTCAGCGGTTGGGTCGACCCATACGGTTACACTGTCACTCGCGGCGGTGGCGGACAGATCGAACCTCGCGACAAGCATATGCACGGCCGTATCGGTAGCCACGCTAGTGTCAGCGTATGTACCTACAACGCCAAAGTTGTAACTGTTACCAGACATTCCCCCATTATGGGTGACTCCGATGTCGAAGAATCGGTTGGCATCCGCAGTATCGCCATTATAGAGGGACAGCGCATTGTAGCCTGAAGCTCCTGCATCAACTTGAAACAGATAGCTCAGGTACATTGTGCCAGCGGTTGCATCTGTCACGGCAAGGGAACCATCAAAGGTGCGATAAACACGACCGACTGTGTCCACGGTATTGCCATTAACCGAGGTAACGCTATCACCCAATTCCGACCCTGGGCCGTTTAATGAGCCGGATGCAACCAACGGCTCACCATTGCCATAGTCGATGTCCGTCCAGTTTCCGGTGTAACCGGTAACAGCCGGATTACCCGCATTCCAAAGCTCATTGCCAACCGTATATCCCGAGAACGACTCGTAGCTCAGCAATGTCGCTTGGGCCGAAAGAGCCCCACCTGCCAGCAAGGCAAGCATCAACTTTCCTGCATTTATTCTGTTCATTTTCTCTCCTTATTCATTAACCGCGCAGATTCCTCTGCACCCTTCTTCTCGCAACGCACCCTGCGCTACGAAAAAGCGATGTTTCGGGACACGATAAAGCCATGAGCGACATCAAAGTGAGGTGTCCCTATCTATGCAGGCGACAAACGGAAGGGGTTACCGACACATTTTTTGAAAAAATGCATGGCATGGTCGCATCTTGGCCACAGAGAGGGGGACACAACGCTTAAATATTTTACAACTATTTGCTGTTGTAGTTTTTATGATCACAGCCACCAAGCTTACATACTAGGAGGCGATGGGAGGAAATGAAACCGTCCAATCGGTAACGGGCTATTTCCCTTTAAGCAGGTGCTCTGCCTCCTGCTGAAGGAGGTAAGCAATGACCCAGTCGTGCCAGAATCCGGCAGAGCTATCGTACAGGTTCTCGATGCGGCCCAATCCCGATGGAAACTTGCGATTGACCAATGCATGGCCCAGGGCGAACTCGGTACGGGCGTCATCGGGCCGATTCAGACGGCCGTAGGCCATGGACTGGATGATGTGGCACTGAGCAATACGCGCGGGAGGGGAATCCGGATAGCCCAAACATTGATTCGCCCGAGCGATCGCATTCTCGAAATCTCCTTTTCGATACTCGAACAACGCCAGGGCCAATACGCGCCATGCCATGAAATCCTCCTGATGCACCGTCGATGTATCCGAGGGGATCGACGCCCTCACCACATCGGCCAAAGGCTTCAGGGTATCCAGTATGGACTCGTCTGCCGGAACGATCAGGCTGAGCTTGATCAACTGCTCCGCGGCGATGGGATTTTGGGTATGGGCAAAGTGCGAAAGAGTCCGCGTAATCAAGTGGCGGTAATTTTCCAGATCGCCAACCACCACCAACGGAGGCCCCACTCGTAGCAAATCCCGTGTGGCGTCATCCGTCATATCGGACTTGTCCACCTGCATGGCTTGGGAGAGTTTCAACATCCGGTCGGCCGCCTCGGGCCATCGGCCCTGTTCAAGATTCCAATTCCCCAACTGATTGAACACATCGGTGGCTTCGAGGGAGGGCTTGATGACCGGCACCGGACTTTCGCCGACCAGTTGATCAGCCTCTTCGGGTTGTCCGTGCCGCAACAACACCGCCGCCTGGGTAATCTTTTCCCGCACCTCGGCCTCCGCCCTCAGGCGGGCCTCGCTTTGGCGGGCCTCGCGTTCCCTGATGAAAAGCCAGCTGGATGTGCCGAATCCCGCCAACAGGGTCAAGCTGATCGCCGCCATGGAAGCAAATACCCCTTTGTTGCGACGCACCAACTTCCCAAAGCGATACCGCCGACTGGGTGGACGGGCTTTGATCGGTTCATGGTTGAGGTGATGCTGAATGTCCTCCGCCAAGCCATCGACGGTATTGTAGCGCCGATCCCGATCCTTTTCCAACGCCTTCATCACGATCCAGTCGAGGTCACCGCTCATCACCGTCTTGAGCCTCCGCAGATCAACGTTTCGGCAACGAAGTGTTTTGGCCAGCTCTTCCGCGCTTAGCAACTGGAGCTTGACCGATGGCCTTGGAGGTTCCCGCTCGCGCAGGATTTTAAGCATTTCGTCGAGACCGGTCCTGAGTAGTTCCTTGTGCTCAAAAGGAGGCTTCCCAACCAGCAGCTCGTACAACAGGATGCCCAGGCTGTACACGTCGCTGCGCATGTCCACATCCACACCCCCCAATCCCGCCTGTTCCGGACTCATGTAGGCGGGGGTGCCGATAAACTGCTCGCAGACCGTCTCCACCATCCGGTCACCGTTCAGCTCCTCACCCATGGCCTTGGCGACGCCAAAATCGATTACCTTCGGGGTCGGCACATCATCATGCATAGTGATCAGGACGTTCGAGGGCTTGATGTCACGATGAATGATGCCCTTTTGATGCGCATGCTGTATCGCGTGGCACACCTGGAGAAACAGTTCCTCCCGCTGTCGGATATTCAGGCCTTTTTCATCGCAGTAATCCGTGATCTGCGTACCGTGCACCAGTTCCATCACGAAGTATGGGAGTCCTTCGCCCGTAGCCCCGGCATCCAGTACATGGGCAATGTTCGGATGCTCCATAATGGCCAGCAATTGGCGTTCGGCCTCGAACCGCTCGATCACCCGTTTGGTATCCGTACCCAGGCGGAGGACCTTCAGGGCGACCTGTCTTCGAACGGGGTGCTCCTGCTCGGCCAGATAGACGTTGCCGCCGCCCCCTTCCCCGATTTTACGAATCAACCGGTAGGGCCCGATGCATTGGCCCAATTCCCTTTCCTGGGGAGCTATTGCATGAGCTGCATCCCTGAACGAAGGATCGTCCGATAGCGACTGCGTCATTTCCTCCACCGAGATCCGGGTTGGACACCCTGACTCAAAGAGCTCTTCCGCTCCCGAATGGGCACCGAGCAACTCCCGGACGGCTGCACGCAACTCGCTATTCTCCGCGCAGGCTTCTGCAACATACCTATCCCGATCGACGAGGAAATCGATTTCCAGAGCATTGCAGAATATCTCACCTGCCTGCTCCATGATGAGGTTATCGTCTTTCATGGAAGCGTCATAACTGCTTGCTGATCGTATTGAACAACCACGCCTTCACCGCAAGCCAGCGCCGGTCCACCGAACGCTCGCTTATGCCCAGCGCTTCAGCGACTTCCTGATTGGTCATGCCGCCGAAATATTTCATCACCGCGATGCGTGCCCACTCCGGATTCACCTTTTCAAGCTGCTCCAGGGCATCGTCTACCAGCAACGTCGTTTCGTCCGGTTCGGCTGCGGCCAGGTCCAGCACATCGATATCGACTCGCTCCTGACCGCCCCCATGCTTCAACCGCGATTTGCGCCGGGCATGTTCGACCAGGATTCGCCGCATCGCCGTGGCCGCCGATGAAAAAAAGTAGGCCCGGTTGTGCCAGGTTCGATCCTCATCGGCCACCAATCGAAGCCACGCCTCGTTCACCAGCGCCGTGGGAACAAGGGTGTGGCCCCTCGGCTCCCGCGCCATGTGCGATTCGGCGAGCTTGTGCAGCTCGTCGTAAACCATGGAGAGCAGCTCGTTGGACCGTTGACCGTCCCCCAGCTTGACCGATTCAAGTATCCGTGTGATATCACTCATTGGCATTCCGGTAAAAGCTGGCACCTCCCACATGGATGAATCCTTCATCCCAAGCGAATTCCAGCCCAAACAAGTAGATCGCCCAATCATGCATACTTGTCGAGCATTTTCAGGAATGAAGGCTTCTTCCAATCCATTAACCGGTACTTACTTCGCGTGTACGCGAATAATCATGAGCGCCTAGCGCTCACCTTGTCTGGATCGGCACCGTATCCACAAAACCCCGCCAAAGCGGCGGGATGTCGCCCGACCATGAAACCGTGAAATAGCGCTGTTGGTCGGCGTAGGCACACATTTCTTGCGTAATTGTGTCTTGAATGTTCTGCAAAAAAGAAAAAGCCATGAGTTCCTTCTGATCGACTACGATCAGGTTTGGGAAAACAAGAAAGGAACCACATGGCTAAGAAGCAAAGTATCATTGAAAACGCGGAACTCAAGGAACTCATGGGCGGCAACGGGGATTTTTTAAGGCCGCTGGTGCAGCAGGTCGTGCAGGATGTGCTCGAATCGGAGATGGACGATCTGCTCCAGGCGGCCAAGCATGAACGCGCCCAAGGGCGCACAGGCTATCGCAGCGGCCATTATGGCCGGGGGGGCTTCACCCGCGCCGGAAAGATCGAGCTGCAGGTGCCCCAGGACCGTCAGGGACGCTGCAGCACGCAGGTCTTCGAGCGCTACCAGCGCTCGAAGAAGACGTTCGTCACCGCACTCTCGGAGATGTACATCCAAGGCGTTTCCACGCGGAAGGTCACTAAAATCACCAAGGAGCTTTGCGGGCATGAAGTCAGCGCGTCAGCCATCAGCACGCTCAACCGCAGGCTCGAAGCCCAGCTGCAGCTCTTCGCGAACCGGCCCCTGGACCAGGAGGAATATCCCTATCTCATCCTCGACGCCCGCTACGAAAAGGTTCGCGAGGACGGCGTGATACGTTCCCGGGCGGTGCTCGTGGCCATCGGCATCAACTGGGACGGGCGGCGCGAGGTGCTGGGCGAGGAACTCGCCAACCGGGAGAGCCGAAGTAGTTGGAGGGACTTCCTGATAGGTCTCAAGAAACGGGGCCTGCACGGGGTCGACCTGGCCATCAGCGACAGCCACGAAGGCCTCAAGCGCGCCATCGCCGAAGTCCTACCCCGAAGCCTGCCGGCAGCGCTTGCTATGTCCATTTCCTGCGTAATGCGCTCGACTACCTCTCGCGCAAGACCGATCCGGACTGCCTGACCGAACTGCGCTGGTTCTACGACCGGGGCAACCTGGAAGAGGCCCGGAAGAACCTGCAAAACTGGCTGTCCAAATGGCAGGCACGCTATCCGAAACCGTGCGAGTGGACGGAATCGAACATCGAGGAAACCTTCACCTTCTACCGCTATCCGCCGGTGCACCACAAGCACCTGAAATCGACGAACATGCTTGAGCGCATCAACGAGGAACTCAAGCGCCGAACCCATGTCATCCGGATCTTTCCGAACGCCCAGAGCTGCCAGCGGCTGCTCCGGGCGCTCTGCGTGGAGATCCACGAAGGCTGGATCGAGCAGCACCGCTACCTGAACATGGAACTACTCAAGGAACACCGTAAAAACCGGCAGGAGGTAAAAGCCGCCTAATCGCGCCGCCCCGGCGTTGCCGGGGCGGGAAAAACTGGACCGGAACTAGTGGTTCCAATTTTTGTAGAAGAATCTGTACACAACTCCTGGTCGCGGTCAACTCAACCAGAAAGGTGCGGTCAGCGTCCCGTTGCGGATCGCCGCTCCATACGCTCACATCATAGAGATGCAACCGTTCTTTTGGATTGGCCGAAACCAGCGCGTCTATTGCATATACTACTCCCATCATTGATCTCCTGTGCATCAGGCCGACTCCGGCGGCATCGATGGGGTTGCCACATTCAGCAAAAAGGTTCCCCCGGCCATGTTGTATGCCGGGGGAACCGTTGGATTCCTGTTTGACTGCGCACGCGACCTCGAAGAACCGCGCGCACATCTGATGAATCGGACTACTGCGCTTCAAGTTTGTAGAACTCGGCCGCTTCCGCACCACCCTCAATGTTGGTCGAGATGGTCGAACCGTCTCCGGTAATGATCTGGTTAGTTGTCCAGGGCCCCACAACTAGGTTTGTCGTGCTGACGATGTAGTAGTCGACGCCGGGTTCGGAATCCCACGACAGGCCGACAGTCCCGACTCCTACCGTGAACGATCCGATGGTCGGATTGGATGGCGCTCCGCCGGCGGCCACCTCGAAGCTCCAAGTCTTGCCGACGGTTTCGCCATTCATTCCGCTCGCATGGACCGATACCGTGTGGTTTGCGACCGACAACGGCGACGCAGGTGTATATATAATCGTTACGGTGTTGCTGGAATCGGCCACCGAGTCAGGCGTAACACTGCCACCATCCACGCTCAGGACAATCGTACCGGTATCGACCTGGTCCAGCCCCTCGGCGACAACCACCTGAATGGCCGGCGGGTTGGCTACGCCAGTCGCGCCGTCTGCAGGAGATACCGACTGGATGGCCAGATCCCCCAAACGAAGCCGGACATCGTCCACATGCGCTTCCGTGATGCTGGTATCGTTGGTTGGATTGTTCCCGTTGTCCTTGATCATCAAGCCAATGCGGTGGCCGATCGCTGGATCGCCGGCTCCGACGACATAGGTGCCGTTCTCTACCCGTTCATAACCACCGCCCCAAAGATCGGGCACCGTCACCTCGGATGCGGCGATGTTAGTGACGCCGGACACGGCATTGCTGTAGCACAGCCCTACGATGGCACCGGCCTGGCGGTCTGGACTCATGGTGAACTGGAAGTCGAGAATATCGCCCTGTTGAACCACATGGTCGGTCAAGTTGTAGTTGATGGAATTCCGGGCCGTATCCAGGTATCGATTTCTTTCGGTAGCGCCCGATCCGTATCTCGTCTTGGCGCTCTGCTGGCTTGGCACATATTCCCAACCATCGATCCGTGACCAGTCGTTCATGTCACCCGTGTAGGTGTTCGTACCATCCACCAGCTCGAAGCCGCCGTTGCGAACGCCGGGAGCAATCAGGTAGTCGTCGGTATTCAGCCCGGTCGTGAACGAGAAGTTGACAATGTTGGTTACCCCATCGAAGCGGTAGACATACAGCTGGACCGTATACTCTTTTTCGTACTCCAGGTTCGAAGCCGGCTCATAGGTGAATGTCGTGGTATCGCTGGAAAGGTAGTCGAAATAGCTGTCTACGGAATTCGAATTGACCAGCATCTCCCCGTAGTACAAAACAGACGAGAGTTGTGTGGAAATGTCCGTAGCGGTCACCACGATGTTCGACACATCCACCGGAACCCGCAGGGTACCGTCGGACGGGAACGTCGAATAGAGGACATCCGGAACATCGTCAACGGACAGGAACTTGATTTCGGCCACGTTGCCAAATTGTGCCCCGTAGCAACGAAAATAACGGTATACATTAGTACTTCCGGTGTAAAGCCGACTCCAATCATAGGCCGGCGTTCCGGAGACGGTGGCAAGGGTATCCCAACTGGAGCCATCGTTGGAGCCTTGGAACTGGGCACCGCTCATGCGGGCGGCGTTGCCAGAGCGAGGGTAGAAATCGACCGCCGGACACGAACGCATATGCCCTGCCCCCAGATCGATACCCACCCATGCCCCTGCGTTGTTTCCGTCATAAGTAGTGGCCGTATCCCCATCGAAAACGGCTTCGGGAAGCGTGTAGATACTGTTCTGATACGTTCCTCCCCCATCGGATATGATGGAGAAGTTCGTTACGGTTCCGGACAGTTCCGGTGAAAGGTCGCCCAGGCCATTGCCATTGATCCCGGCGATGGCGAAATAGTAGGTCGCACCCTCCGTCAGGTTGGTGACCCAGTATTCGAGCGCATTCGTGAAGGCCACGGGGACATAGTTCGTGCCTGAGGTATTGGACTGCTCGACCCAGTAGCTCGTAGCTCCAGCAGCCTCGTTCCAATACAGCTTGGCCGTGGTTCCGTTCATCCAGATCTTTCGAACGGTCGGTGCCAGCGGAACCGGGGGGGGGTCTGCGATAAACCGAATCTCGGAGAATCCCGCTCTAGTGGAGTTGGTATCGAAGGTTTCTAACACCGTGTAGCGTACATCGGTAACGCCAGCGAGCGTGTTGCTGAAGGAATAGTCTTCACCGGTGTAGCTTGATGAACTCGATGCCTGGGTGAAGCTCATGTCTCCGTAGAGAGTCCAGTTTGTCCCATTATCGGAGGAATACTCCATCGTGGCATCCGAGATACCGCGCTGAGCCTCGACGTAGGAATCCCCCGTCCAGACCTCGTTGTAGTTCCATAGATGGAATCCGGTCAGGTTATACGCGCCGCCAAGCGTGTAGGTGATAGACGCGACGCCGCTCGGATCCCCATCGCTAGGGTTGGTACACCATGTGCTCCCGGCACTGGTGTCGTGGGATGGATAGACCGCAGGGATGGCATCACCGGTTTCCACGATGGTGGCATTGTTAAGGCCGTAGCCGTTTACCGAGTTAATCGCAGCGCGTTGGGCCGATGTGGCTACCGCACCGGTTGGGTCTACAATAATGTTGGTTTGGGCACTGGCACTGATGGCCAGCATCAGCGTAGCAAAACCGCCCGCTATCATCTTCATTGTTTTCATGCTTCCTCCGCTAATTGTCCTTGTCGGACGTTCCCCTTTTCACGTCCTGCGATCCCGTACCGCAGGAGGTATCCTTTTCTTGGATTGTCGAGTTCTAGCATGCGGCAAGAAATGGCGCGACCCGCATTCATATTACCAAGTTTAGTTCGTTTGCTGATCGCGAATCTGCCAGATATAAACAATACGAAAAACATGGAAATCTACGAGCTTCCGACACCTAAACTTGGTAAATGAAGCCACGCTCAACAAAGCGGTAGAGCTAATGTTTAGATAGGTCATTTCGAGGGGAGGTTGAAATGGTCAAGCAAGGGGATTCACCATGAGGAAGTTGGCGTTCTTATTCATCGTCGTCGCGGGCATTGCCCATCCGGTAAAAGCGGCATTCACGCATCCGGGCATTCCGTTGACGACGAACGACCTGAATGCTGTCAAGGCGAAGGTCGAGGCCGGTGAATTCCCGTGGAAACAGGGCTACGACGCACTGGCTGCCGATAGCCATTCGCAACTCGGCTACACCATGCAGGGGCCGTTCGCCGAGGTGGGCCGCAACGTAGAAGGAACCGGATACAACCCGAACCGTTATGAGTGGATCAACGACATGACGGCGGTCTTCAACCTGTCGCGCATGTGGTATTTCACCGGCAACACCAACTATGCCTCAAAGGCCCGCGACATCCTCGTGGCATGGGCGAATACGCAGACCAATTTCTACGGATACGAATCCAACCTCGACCTCGGCGACCAGGCCTACCGCTATGCCGGCGGCGCGGACATCCTGCGCGGCACCTGGCCCGGCTGGACGCAGGCTGATACGGAAGCGGTGTCGAGCCTCTTCGCCACGGTCTACTGGAACGGAGCCTTCAACGACGGCGACGCCCTCGGCCCCGCCAACAAAGGGGCGCTGTCCATGATGGCCGGCCTGTCCATCGCCACCTTCTGCGACGACCAGCAACGGTTCGACCACTGCCTGCACCTGCTTCGTACCGCGGGACCGTCCGGGTTCCAGAACACGCTGCCCACCGGACAGATCGGCGAATCCCTGCGCGATCAGGGGCACGCCTACGGAGAATGGCTCTCCTTCGCGACCATGGCGGAAATTTTCTGGAAGCAGGGCATCGATGTCTACTCGGAACTCGACAACCGACTGCTGGCGGTCGGGGAATACCACGCGCGCTTCAACCTTGGGCTTGCCCCCCCGTACCTCCCCTATGGCACCACCGACAGCTATTATCTTTCCAACACCTATACCAACACCTGGCCGAATGGGCAACGGGGCTACAGCCTGATTCTGGGCGCCTATCAAACGCGCCTTGGCCTGAGTGCCCCCTACGTCGAAGAACGTCTGAACCAGCTTCCCGTGAATGCGGACAGTTTCACCTTTCTCAAGGCGTCCGACCACTCCACCGCATCGCCGCCGCCCGCCTCGTCGGTCCCGGTTCCAGTTCCGGTCAGCACGGGCTTGTCCAATGCCGATATCGGGGGTTCCTTCCCGGCGGGAAGCGGCGTTTACAGCAACGGAATCTGGACGGTAAAGGGAGCCGGGAGCACGATCTACACCGATGGTGCAGACAGCTTCCACTTTGTCTATCTGCCGGTCACCAACAATTGCGCCGTCGTTGCCAAGGTGTTGTCGCTGGACACCAACCTGCCGAACGCCAAGGCCGCGGTCATGATCCGCGAAACCCTCGATGCCGACACGACCAAGGCGTGGGTCGGCATCAAAGCCAACCACAGTGCGGAGTTCTACATCAGCAGCGACTGGACCGCGTTGCGCGGCGGCTCGAACTATGCCAAGGGAAGCCGCACCATTCCATCGTTTCCCTACTGGATCAAGGCCGAGCGCATCGACGACACGGTGGCCCTTTACATCTCGCCCGACGGAACCAGCTGGGCCTGCATCGGCAACGCGGTTTTCGGAAACATGGGCGACACGGCCTACATTGGACTGGCCGTTAGCTCGGGCAGCAACGGAGCCCTCAACACCTCGACCTTCAGCCATGTACGCATGACCGGCGGCGATGGCGGCGGAGCGGTCACCGTTCCCGAGGCACCATACTATGCCCTGGCCACGCCCGACACACAGAAAGCAATCCTGCGCTGGATCGAATCGGCCGATGCCGATAGCTACAAGATCAAGCGCTCCATCGTCTCCGGCGGGCCCTACACCACCGTGGCCACCGGCATCACCAACGCCAGCTATGTCGACACCGGCCTGCTCGGCGTCTCGAACTACTACTACGTGGTGTCCGCGGTAAATACCGCCGGCGAAAGCGCCGATTCCCCCGAAGCCGCCGCAACGCCCAAATCCATCCCCGATCCGAAACTGGCCGGAACGGTCATTGGAACCACGGGGACATGGAGTGGCCTTCCGAACTATCGGGAAAACGCGCTGGACGGCGATATCGACACCGCCTTCGACTCCAACCTGAGCTACGGCGGCTGGGTGGGCCTCGACCTCGGCGAGCCATATTTCATCAGCCGGATCCGCTACGTTCCGCGCGCCTCGCACCCCCAACGCATGATCAATGGACTATTCCAGGGCTCCAACGACGGCAACACATGGACGACCCTGTTCACCGTCACCATCCAGCCGACCGTGGGCGTCTATACCGAGCAAGCGATTGCGGATACCAACACCTATCGCTACGTGCGCTACTTCGGGCCGTCCGGCGGCAACTGCAACGTGGCTGAAATCGAGTTCTACGGCGGCCAGTACACCATTCCGACCCCACCAACCGGACTGGTGCCTGCAAGCGGAGACCAGCTGGTATCCCTGTCGTGGAACCCCGTTGGCGATGCGAACAGCTACAAGCTCAAAGTATCGCTGAACAGCGGCGGTCCATTCAGCCTGATCGCCCACACCTCGAACACCAACTATGCGAATCTGGGGCTTACCAACGGCACCACCTACTACTATGTCGTCAGCGCGGTTGGCAGCGGCGGAGACGGCAGCAATTCCGCAGAAACCAACGCCATACCCTCCTCCGCAATCATTCCGGGCGAATACACCATCGCAGCGAATGCCGTCACGGCGGGAAACCATATCGAACTGACCCTCTCCAACTCCGTACCGGGTCATCTGTACCAGGTGCTTTCCAGCGATTCGCTCACACCAACCGATTGGCAACCCTCGGGCGTTTCGGAAGCCGGCAACGGAAGCAACGTGGTGCTGACGCTCCCGATTTCGGGCATGGATTCCAACCGCTTCTTCAAGCTCGATGTCCAGCGACTATAGGGAAAGCGCGGAACCTCCCAGGAATTGTTGCGATCGCAACGTATAGGGCGGGATCTGCGCCCTCGCCTCCGCGATCACCCACCTCTGCCGAGGCTAAAGCGAGACAAGTGGATCGAGGGGACGGATATTCGAACACGCTTCGGCCTGAGCAGGATTACAGCCGCGACGGCATCATGGAACCATCGACCCAGGTACCGCCTACCTGGATTTTGCTTTGTATCCGAGGGCTCTCCCTGCGAGGATCATTCATGTGGGAAATCAGGGAAAAAATGCCCATGCGTCCGACCTCCCTGGAGTTGTGGTCGATTCCGGCATCAATAGGTGTATCGAACATCGTGGTCGTGGCCAATGCGATCTCGTCGGGAACACGGATTCCCAACTCCTCCAGCATCGCGGGCAATTCGCCATTGTCGGTAATAATGGCATCCGGCCTTTCCTTCTGGATCCATGCCGCCAGCTTTTTCCTGTGCTGGGCCGGATTTTTAAGCGGCAGGAAAAACTCGGGGATCTGGACGGATTGCATGCGTTGAGCCCAGTAAAAACCCGCGCCCAAGGTTCTCTGTATAGCGCGATCGCCGACAAATGCTATTCGCCTATACCCTCTGTTCAGCATGTTTTGCAGCGCCAATACACCGTTGGCCATATCATCGCAGGTCACCGTATAGGGCAGATCAACGGGATACGAAACCCCGAGTCGAACCGTAACGTAGTCCTGCCATGGAAAGCCATCCAGATCGTCCGCCACCGGCACGGAACAGGGAGGGACGAGTATGCCCCGGATGTTGCGGGTCTTGAATATCCTGTCGAGCCGTTGCAGCGGAATGTCCTTCGCGGCAAACTTCTCGAGGTGATAGCCATGCCGTCGCGCGCCATCGACAGCTCCCTCCCAGTATTGTTGAAATTCTCGGTAGGAATACAACTTTTCAGGATCCGCCCACAAATTCAGCCAGGCCAGTTCGCCGTGGACTGGATTTTCCTGGGTAATCCGGCATTGCTGTCCCATGGCCACAAGCATGGGATCGGGCACATACCCCATCGCCGCCGCCTTCTTCTGGATGCGCTTGCGCATGGCCTCGGAAATTTGCGGGCGGTCGCGCATGGCCAGCGAAACCGTCACGTGCGACACCCCGACCTCCCTGGCGATGTCCCGATAGGTTACGCGCTTGCCGGAAGTGCCCTTCTTCGTTTTTTGCGATTTCAGCTTGGGCCGCCCCTTGGGCACGGTCCAGTTGCCCTGCCTCTCCGGCCCGCGCCTTCCGGTCCGGTCCGGCAGCATGTCGCCATCGACCCATTGCCCCGTGATCACGCTCTGCTTGTAGATTTTTGAAAAACCCCGCCCTACCTCGTTCAACAAGAAAATCAGGATCAGCGTGGCAATCCGTCCGATTTCCTCGGGGTGTTGGTCGATGCCGGCATCGATGGGCGTATCGTACACTGATGTAGTCGCCAAGGCGATGTCTTCAGGAACACGGTAGCCCAGATCCATCAGGTTTTTCCGCAGGGGGACGAGATTCGTGATGATCGCGTCCGGGCGTTCCTTTTCGAGCCAGCTCTTCAAGGCGGGGAGATGCTCTTCGGTTTCCACGGGACGAACCAACAGCAAAGGCACCCGCATGGATTTGGGAATTTCCTTCTGCGCCCAAAACACCCCGGCACCGAAGGGGAGTTTCTGATCCTTCTCCGTAACAAAACCGATCCGCCGATATCCCCGCTCCCGCACCCTCTCGAACGCCAGGATGCCGTTGCCCACCTGGTCGGCCGTCACCGAATGCATGAATGGCTTTTCCGACTCCAGGCCAAAGCGAACCATCGCAAATTCATCGACAGGAAACCTCGTCATGTCCAGAACCGGTTTCGAACTCTGCATTACCAGAAGACCCTGAACATTCCGTTCCCTCAACCTAGCTAGCAGTTGGTCCATCGACAGCCCCTTGGCAACTACCTCCTCGAAGGCATAGCCCAGCTTGGCCGCGGCTTCAGCCGCCCCCTTGTAGTACAAAGCGAGTTCACCAAACTCATACAACTCATCAGGATCCTGCCACAGGTTGAGCCATGCCAGCCGGATCGGTGGCCGCTCGGAATTATCGATCCGGCTGTAATCCGAAAGCGCCGCCATTTTTCCATCGCGCACATAGCCCATCTCCTGCGCTTTCTGCCGGATACGCCTGCCCAGCTCTTCCGAAACCATCGAACTGCCACGCATCCCATGGGATACCGAAGCGAGCGAAACGCCCAGTGCATCGGCAACTTCCCGCAAGGTAACCCTGCGACCGACCCCGGCATGTTTCCCATTCCCCTCTCGATTTCCCATAGACAACCCCCAAGCCCCTGAATAGAGCAAACCACAGGCCGATTCAACAACTAAACTTGGTAAATCCAAAGTTGATGGACGCTGGTGAACCGACGGAGTACAAATCGAAAATTCCTAGCTTAGGAATCTCGTCGGGGAATGATCCATGGCGGGTTGAAGAGGTGAAACTGATGGAAAGGATAAACATGAAAATGAAAGCAGTATTAACTGCCGGAATGCTCGCGGCTCTGGCTCAGTATGCCAGCGCCAGCGTCATCGTCCAACCGATCGGCGCGACCAGCCCAAACCCTGTACAACGGGACGTCGCAAATTCGTATAACGGGAATGGACTTTCAGACAGCTCCATCGTCGAGACCGGCGATTCGGTTCCTGCCGTCTATCCGACGCACAACAACGCTGCCGGCAGTCAGTGGCAGGCGAAAGATGATTCGGCCAACCAAGTCACAATTACCTTTGATCTAGGCGGCCAGTACGACCTCACAGGATTTCATCTATGGAACGGCTGCGAGTACTGGTCCGGAACCGGAGATGAAACGGACAAGGGAGTCAAGGAAGCGACCGTTCTGTTCTCCACAGACAATGGAAACAACTGGACTTCAATGGGCGCCATGACCTTCGCTCGGGGCCTCGACAACAACGCCTACACGGGCGAGGATTATGCAGCCGTTATGAACGGTGCAACGCACGTACGCTTCGATGTGCTGAGCAACTGGTCTGCTGACGGCCAAAGCGGCCAGACCGGCATTGCGGAAGTCCGTTTCGTTGCCATCCCTGAACCGGCCACGCTGGGTTTGATCGGTGTATTCGGAGTCGGCACGATCTTCATCCGCCGCCGTCTAATGATGTAGAAATTGCCGAAAAAAGAATGCTTAAGCGTTCCGAAGCGCCGCGGTGGACAAACCTGCCCATCGCGGCTTTATAACAAAAACCGAAACCGTACATAGCGGCACAAAAACACAGACAGCACCATGACCTATCAGGAATTCAGGCCCGGCCACCTCTGGCCCGACAACAACGATGTACACATCAACGCGCACGGCGGTGGCGTGCTCTTCCACAAGGGAACCTACTACTGGTTCGGCGAACATAAGATCGAAGGAGACGCCGGCAACGTGGCGCATGTGGGAGTGCATGTCTACAGTTCCTCCGACCTCTATAATTGGACCGACGAAGGCATCGCCCTTTCGGTCGTCGCCGACGATCAAGACCATGCCTTGGCCGCCGGATGCATCATTGAACGGCCCAAGGTGATCTACAATGCCAAGACCGAAACGTTCGTTATGTGGTTCCACCACGAGCTGAAAGACAAGGGCTATTCCGCCGCCATGTGCGGTACGGCCATCAGCGATACCCCGGCCGGTCCCTACACATACGTCCGCAGCTTCCGCCCGAATAAAGGCGTCTGGCCCATCAATGTGGAGGATTTCCACAAGGAACCAGTGCGTCCGGAAGTGATGGAAACCTATTTTGGCGGTGGTGCCCTACCCGACCATCCCGACTCCTTGAACCTGCTTGGACGCGGCTACATCGAAGGACAGATGTCGCGCGACATGACCCTGTTCGTGGATGACGACGGCACGGCCTACCACATCTATTCCTCCGAGTGCAACAGTACGACCCATATCGCCGAACTAACGGACGATTATCTGGACCACACCGGGAAATATGCGCGGGCCTTCGTGGCGCGCTGGATGGAAGCGCCGGCGGTTTTCAAGCACAACGGGAAATACCACTTTATCGCCTCGGGCTGCACCGGCTGGGCGCCCAACGCCGCGCGCTACGCCGTTGCAACGTCAATCTTCGGACCTTGGATGGAGCGCGACAACCCCTGCGCCGGCCCAGACTACCACCTCACCTTCGGCGGACAGGGAACCTTCATCGTGCCGGTCGCCGGCAAAAAGGGAGCCTTTATCTTCATGGCCGACCGATGGTGTCAGGAAAACGCCATCGACGGCCGCTATATCTGGCAACCCATCGAATTCGACCAAACGCCCGATGGCTGCGAAACGGTCAAAATCGCCTGGCGCGATGAATGGGATCTGAACGTATTTCCCTCTTGAGCGCCAAGCCACGCGCAAAGAAAACGCCGCATTGATACCAATGCGGCGTTTTTGTTTTTCGCGGAAGTTGCCTGGCTACTTGTCGCCGGCCACGACCACGCCGCCTACGAGCTGACGGGCCTTGATCAGCGCTTCAGCGCGGACTTCGTATTCCGCAGGAAAGAGCACTTTGGCGTCCGATGCAATAGTCGAGGTATCGCGCGAGCGGAAGATCAGATCCTTCGCGAACGCGGCATCCTTCTTTTCCTGCTCCGTTCCGTTGGCCAGCAACTGGTCGGCCTTTTCAAGCACGAGGTCCTGTTGCATGGTGAAGATGGCCTTCATGGTGGCGACCGGATCAGTGTCGAGCTGCGAGCGGTCGACGCCACCGAGCAGCATTTCAGCCGTCAGCAGATTCTGGAAGTTATAGTTGTAGTTGAACGGGAAAATGAAGTGCGGCGATGCCTTGGTTGTGGGCGGCCACTGTCCGTCGGAGTTGTAGGAGTTGGTGAGGTGGAACCACACGCGCTCCAGCATTTCCTGCGGAAGGTCGCCTTCGACGTCCTTGAGCTTGTCGCGCACCAGCTGCTGCCACGGGCGGAGCAACTGGGCCATCGGCGTGCCGGACCAGTTGGAAGCCTGTCCACCGTGCCACGACATGTTGTCGTTGAAGGTAATCTTGTCTTCGAGGGCCGGGAGGTTGTTGCAGGCATTGTCGAAGGTAGTGAATTCGCCCAGTTCGCGGACGGCGTTGACCATCGCAACCAGCTTTTCTTCGGCATCGGGCATGGCTTCGAAAATTGCATCGGGATCGTTGCAATACTTCAGGTTGTACCAGGCGTTGGTGCCAACGTATTCGGCGTCGTCAGCATAGATGAGCATCGCGCCTTCTTCTTCGCCGGGGTTCTGCGCCGAGAACTTCTTGATCAGCTCGACATAGTTTTCGAGCGAGTGGCCGGGATGGCTCATGAAGTAGCGCACACCAAAGACGGCGACGCGGTCGGTGCGCAGGAAGACGCGCAGGGTGTCGGGCTCCATGCCTTCGAGGTTCTTGAAGGGGAAATGCAACGCCTTTTCGTTGCCGGGCAGATCATACTTGAAATCAAAGTTGTAGAACTGCGAATTGTCGATCTTCTCAACGTCGTAGATTTCCGGACGGAGCGGATTGTCATCGGCATCGACGGAGCGGCTGTACTGCTCGAATTCCTGTAGCAGGTTGCGGTAGCCGTTGTCGGCGACCTGGTTCTTGACATAGCTGCGCCAGCCGCATTCCGGGTTCCAGAAGCTCTTAGGCTGCATGCCGAGATACTTCTGGAAAATGTCGTTGGCAAACTTGATCGCCCAGCGGCCGTCTTCTTCCGGGAAGTTCGGCAGCATCGGGTGCGCATAGGGCGAACCCATGAATTCGCACTGCCCGCTGGCAATGGCGGCCTTCAGTTTTTCAAGCACGTCCGGCGTCTTGATGGCCATCTGTTCGATGGTGTAGCCGGAGGCTTCGAACACATACTTATCGTTCGGGAGCTTTTCCCGGTAGGTGTCGAAGATCAATTCGTAGCTGTTGCGGATTACGAACTCGTACCGGCGCTCGGGCAGGTAGGCATAGTTCAAGTTTGCGTGATAGATGGTAATATACTTCATCTACTTCTCCTTTATTCAATTCACCGTGAATACACGACAATTCAAACTACGATCCCTGACTGAACGAGATCGTACCAAGGAGTCACAGCCTAAGCTGCTCAACAGCCCCCCAAAAACAAAATGCTTCTAGCGAAGGCGCGCAACAAACCAAAACCGCCGAAAAATGGCAACCATTTTCCAGTTAACCATTTAACCTATTGAAATCGAAGAACGCGGCGCTCCCCTGCCGGGATATCCACCCTCTGGATCTTGTCGCCAGACCGGACGGTACAGGGATGGCCGGTCAAGCTATGGAGTGTGGCCTCCACGATCTTGCCGTCCGCCCAGGTAATATCCACTTCGAAGCCGCCTCGGGCGCGCAATCCTTTCACGGAACCGGTAGGCCATGCCGTGGGCAGCGCGGGTAGCAAGACAACTTCGCCGGAGTGCGACTGTACGAGCATTTCGGCCACGCCGGCGGTCGCACCGAAATTACCATCGATCTGGAACGGCGGATGGGCGTCGAACAGGTTCGGGTAGATGCCGCCGCCATTGGTCATTTCAATACCCACCGTGTTTACGGCGGTCATCAGGTTGCGCAGCATGAGGTAGGCGTGGTCGCCGTCCTGGAAGCGGGCCCAGAAGTTGATCTTCCATGCGCGGCTCCAGCCGGTGCCGCCGTCGCCGCGGGCTTCGAGCGACTTCTTAGCGGCCTGGAACAGCTCGGGCGTTCCGGTTGCGGTGATCTGCCGCCCGGGATGCAGGCCGAACAGATGGGAAACGTGGCGATGGTCGTCCTTGGGATCGTCGCGGTCGGTTTCCCACTCCTGAAGCTGCCCCCATTTGCCGATCTTCGGCTTGAGTAGCCGGTCGCGCATCTGCGCGACCTTATCTCGGTATTCCTGGTCGGCACCGAGCGCGTCGGCGGCGTCGATATAGTTGGAGAATAGGTCGTACACGATCATGATGTCGTAGGTGATGGCTTCTTCCTCCGGCCCGTGCTCGGGCGACCAGCCCACCGGCGTGACGAGCGTGCCGTCCGGCCTTTCGATGAGACGGCCTTCCCAGAATCCGCAGAGTTCCTTCAGCAACGGATAGGCATCGTTCCTCAGGTAGTCCTGGTCCTGCCCGAAGGCGTAGTGCTCCCAGAAATGCTGGGCATACCAAGCGCTCCCCGGCGGATTCCACTTGAAGCTGCCGCCGCCGAACACGCCGTTTTCGGTGCGGACGGTCCAACCTTGCTTCGTGTCGGGATATTCTTCGGCGGTGCGCTTGCGGTAGATCGGCACCTGGCTGAGGACATACTCCAGAAACGGCCTTTGGCACTCGGCGAGATTGGTCGGCTCGCCCGGCCAATAGTTCATCTCGACATTGATGTTGGAATGGTAGTCACAACGCCATGGCGGATTATTCTTATCATTCCAGAGCCCTTGCAGGTTGGCAGGCATGCTGCCGGGACGGGAACTGCTGATCAGCAGATAGCGTCCATAGTTGATCAACAACTCCTCCAGATCGGGATCGTTGGTCTTGTCCTTCGTATAGGCAAGGAGCCGCTGGTCGGTGGGTTTGTCCGCCAAGCTTTCCGCGGTTTTTCCCAGGTCGATCCGGAAGCGGTGGTAGAGCGCCCGGTAGTCCGCTACATGGGCTTGGTAGAGATCGGAGAGCGACTCTGCCGTGATGGAGTTGATGCGTTGGGTTACTTCGGCATGAGGATCGCCGCCGCGCCAATTCTTTTCGTGGTCCGCCAGATAATCGGTGTCGGCGGCCAATACCAGTGTGATAGAATCGCATTTTTCGAACACCAGCGAAATGCGAGGAAGCTCGAGATTGCCGACATCGGGGACACCGTCGAGCGGATTGCCGGAGGCATCCGATGTATCGACCCGGACGCGCCCGCCGGTATGCAGCACACGCAGTTGCGATTCGTAGTGCAAGCCACCGCGGTCGAGTTGTCCGCTGGCGACCAGGCGATCCCCCTGCGCAGTAATTTTCGCACCGTGCATATCGGTCAGCCAGATGCGGCCGCTATAGGCACCCGGCCTGTCGGCGTTGAAGCGATAAACCATGACCTGCGCCGGATGGCTGGCAAAGGCGGCGCGGTTGTAGTTGATGCCCTTGGCCTTGTAGGAAACCTTCAGCGTCGCGTTGTCGATGTCCAGCTCGCGGCGATAGTTCTCTGGCGTCCCATGCCCGAGCTGAATAAAGACATCGCCGAACGCCTGATAGCTCCCGGTATCGTGTTCATTGCCGGTCCAGAGCGTATCCTGATTAAACTGGACCCGCTCGGTATCGGTGAGGCCAAAGAACATGCCGCCAAGCTCCGCGGCTCCCAGCGGCAACGCCTCGGTCATCCAGCTGCGCGCAGGCTGTTCGTACCACAACACGGAGTTGGCCGTCTCGGCACGGCAACCCACCGCCTGGAGCATCGTCAAGGTTAGCAGCACGCTCGATTTAAGGTATATTGGTGTTCTTTTGAAATTCATGTTCATGGTAGTTCATCGCTCCATAGTTGCTACGCATTTTCACCGGATCTTCGGTATACGATGTCATCGACCTTTAGTTCATAGATTTTCTCGGTGCCATGATAACGGGTCTTGGTGATGGTTCCGCTAACATCAAGCGATGCACATCGAAGTATGACATCCTCTTTCCACTGGAATGCATCCCACAGCTTAGCATCGACCTCGGAACTGTCCGGTGTGGTTACCGCCCGGCAGACAGGTTCTTGTTCCGAGGAGTGGGGCGCATCTCCACGGATATTTAAAACATCCAGCTTTTGAACATCAATTCGAATCCTTTTCTTCATGCTGTCAATCCTTCCGTGTTCCGGAGAATCCCGAAACAAGCGAGACATGATGATTTTCCCTACTGATCGTGAACCTTGGTGATTTCCGGAATGTTCTTTTCGATCGGCTCGGCGCGTAACATCTTCGAAACGCGTTTCAGGATATCGATCGCTTCCGTTTGAATTTCACCGTTTTCATCGGGACCCACATTGAGCAAAAGGTTGCCGCCCTTCTGGTTGATATCCTTCAGTTTTTCGTAGACCGTTTCCGCACTCTTCCAGGCGTCATCGTGCTTCTTGTATCCCCATGATTCGTTCATGGTATAGCAGGCTTCCCAGTGCAGGGGGAATGCAGTCTCGAAATGCTCCTGCTCCTGAGTGACATAGTCCAGGTGGAATCCGTCGCGCTTGGCCACCCGGTTGTTCACGATGATATCGGGGTCGGCTTCCCGGATCGTATTGTACAGCCGGATACCATCCTCCAGCGTCCACCAGTCGGCCCAGTCCCCGTCGAACCAGAGGATGGAGGGATCGTACCGTTCAATCAGTTCGAGAATCTGATGGGTCTGGTAGTCGATGTATTCCTCCTTCTTCCCGTCCAGCATTTTCGTCATGCCCCAGCGGTTGAAGGCGTCGTCTTGATCCATTCGCGGGGCCTGCGACGGATGATGCCAGTCGATGATGCTGTAATAGATCCCGAACTTGATCCCCTGTTTTTTACACGCTTTGCTCAGCTCGCCGAGGATATCGCGCCCTGCAAACGGCGTGTTCGCAACGTCGAATTCGGTGTATGCGCTATCCCACAGGCAGAATCCTTCGTGATGTTTGGACGTAATGACCAGATACTTCATCCCCGCTTCCTTGGCGGTCCGGGCGATAAAATCGGCATCGAACTTTTTCGGGTTAAAGTCTTCGGCGATTTTTGCGTATTCATCGCGGGGAATGCTCTTGCTGGCCTGGATCCACTCGGAATACCAGCCCGCCTGCTCGCCCTGCCATTCGCCGCCCAGCACCGAATAGAGCCCGAAGTGAATAAACATTCCGTATTGCGCCTCCGAAAACCACTCCACGCGGTCCTTGTACGCCTCGAGGGATTCGGCCTTCGGCTTGACGGATTCGGACTGCGCCGATGTCCCCAAAGCGATCGCGAGCGAAGCCAAAAGTATGGCAAAGCGGTTTTTCATCATGTTCCCCTCGTCATCCTTAACCGTAAACCGGACCGTAGGTTTCGCACGCGCGGAAGTCGGCGCCTTCGAGGCCGTCGGTACCGAAGGCATTCCACGCCGCCGGACGGAAGATGTCGGCCTCATCGACGTTGTGCATGAAGACCGGAATCCGCAGCATGGCGGCCAGCGAAATCAGGTCGGCACCGATGTGGCCGTAGGAGATGGCCCCATGATTGGCGCCCCATTTGGCCATAACGGTGTAGGTATCGACGAATGCCCCCTTGCCGGTCAGGCGCGGCGCGAACCAGGTGGTCGGCCAGGTGGAATTGGTGCGGTCGTCGAGCACCTTGTGTACTTCGTCGGGCAACTCAACCGTCCAGCCTTCTGCGATCTGCAGCACCGGTCCGAGTCCCTTGACGAGGTTCACGCGGCTCATGGTGATCGGCATGCCGGCCTTGGTCACGAATTTCGAGGACCAGCCACCACCGGGGAAATATTCCGTAACAGACGGGTGCCATGTCGTGGCATCGAGGCAGGCCTTGGCTTCGGCTTCCGAGATTTCCCAGAAGGGCTTCATCGCCGGCTCGCCATCCTTCATTTGCTGACCGCAGCCGTCGAGCGCCGCGGAGCCGGAGTTGATCAGATGGATAAGGCCGTCCTTCGCAAGGCCGTCGAGTTCGAAGCCTGTTACGCGCTTGACGGCGTCAGGGCTCCAGTAGGTGCGCACGTCCGCAAACACCTGCGCGGTGTTGGTAAGCAGGTGACCGAAGAGCATCGGGACGCCGTTGAGCGCATCGTTTTCCGTGGCCACGAGGCGCGGCATGCGGATACCGTTCCAGTCGAATGAACTGTTGGAGATGGCTTCAAGGAAGTCGCCGTTGGCATAGGTGTCCGTCCAGTGGCGTTGGCCCTGGAAGCCGGAAACAATGGCGTTATGCCCGCGGGCCTCTTCCTTGTAGCCCAGCTCGTCGAGCTTCTCGTTGCCGTACATCAGGTCGCGGGTGATCAGCGCCATCTTGACCGACATTTCCCATTCGGCATCGAGCTTTTCGCGCGAACGGGTGGTTTCGGGCGCGTTCGGATCGTGCCCCTCGGTGCAGTTTTCCTTCACCCATGCCAGCGCCTTTTCATATTCGGCGGTGTCGAAGATTTCATCGCGGATGCGGCGGTGGAATTCGGTGAGGTCGATCGCTTCGACGCGCATGCCGAGATAGTCCTCAAAGAACGGCTGGTCGACGATCGAGCCGCCGATGCCCATGGAGCAACCGCCCATGGAGAGGTAGGACTTGCCCTTCATCATCGCAACGGAAAGTCCGGCCTTGGCGAAGCGCAGCAGCTTTTCGCGCACGTCGTCCGGGATGGAGAAATCGCCCGCATCCTGCACATCGCGGCCGTAGATACCAAAGGCCGGCAGGCCCTTCTGCGCATGGGCGGCCAGTACTGCAGCGAGGTAGACGGCGCCGGGGCGCTCGGTACCATTGAAGCCCCAAACGGCCTTGGGACGGAGTGGATCCATGTCCATTGTTTCGGAGCCGTAGCACCAGCACGGCGTAACCGTCAGGGAGACGCCGACGTTTTCGTGATCAAATTTTTCGGCGCAAGCCGCGGCTTCGGCCACCCCGCCGATGCAGCTGTCGGCGATGACACATTCGACCGGCTCGCCATTCGGGTATTTGAGCGATGAGGAAAGCAGTTCGGCCGCGCTCTTGGCCATGTTCATGACCTGATCTTCAAGCGATTCGCGCACCCCGCCGTAGCGGCCGTCGATAGTCGGACGAATGCCGATCTTGGGAAGGTTCGTGATCCAAGTCTTATCTGCGTTGTTTACTTGCGCCATGACGGTTCTCCTAGGGTTACGATTTAACGGCATATGAAAACATGGAAGGGAGCACTTGTCGTTTGCGATTGGGGGTGGTAAATATTACACATTCTGTCTCGAGGCTCATCATGAACGAAATCATCAGTTATGGCCGGTTCCAATGCTCGGAGTTGACTCCGCACAAGAACCGCGGCATGGAAATCACCTACATTGAAAAAGGGGGGATGGAATGGATGGTGGAAGGAGTGCCCGAAAAGATCGAAGCAGGCTCGATCTTTTTCACCCTGCCGTGGCAGGTTCACGGAAGCCTGAACCCCAAGGAACCCGACAACACCATCTGGCACGTGCTGTTCCATCTGGAACGCGATTACCCCGATCCCCATCCGCACTTCCGCTTTCCAAAATCGTTCGGGTTCCTGCCGCAGGAGATGGAAACCCTGTCGGCAACGTTTTCCTCCAGTACGCACCACTGTTTTCGTGCAACACCGACCATGCGCAGTCTCATGCCCACCCTCATCGGCGAACTGCAAAGCACGCATGAGCTGCGCGATGCCCACGCCATCACACTGTTGCGCGCCATTCTGGTAGAACTGAAGCGGATCGTGGCCGGGGAAGTGGTCGATGCCGCCATTCGCAACCGCTCAGAGCAGAAAGTGCAAAAGCTGATTTCCGACTTATCCGCCCAATGCGACCATGACTGGAGCCTTGGGAAAATGGCAGAACAGTGCGGTATACAGCGCACGCAGCTGGGAAAACTATTCCAAAAACTCACAGGCGGAACGCCGATGGAATACCTGACCCGCATCCGGATCGAACGCGCCAAAGCCCTGTTGCGCGAGACCGATCTCAAGATCATCGAGATCGCACTCGAATGCGGCTACGGCAGTAGCCAGTACTTTGCCAACACCTTCAGACAGGCCACCGGGCAATCCCCATCGGAATATCGGAAGCAAGACAACTGGTTTTCAGCAGCGGACATGCAGAACTGGAAAAACATCCCCTTCCGCAGCGTCGAAGAGGAACACGCCCGCGTGAAACGCTTCGAGGATGACTAACAAAAGTCGGACGCGCGGCCATCCTTGATCCGTGTTGGCAATTACGGCATTCCCCGGACATTTTCAGCCGAACCGCACATAGACACGGCTAGCCGGGACTTGATTTCATCATGGGATCGATGACTCGTGGCCAAACAATCCTTCGATGAAGTCCATGTCGCTTTCGCTCAGCTGGCATTCGATTGCACCGAGATTGCAGGCCACCTGCCGCCCGTTGCGGAAGCCGGGAATGGCGCAGGCCACGTGGGGATGGTTGAGTATGTAGCGCAAGGCCACCGCCGCGAGGTCTTCCGTGGTTGAACCGAAACGGTCCTTCAGGGCCTGGAGTTTTGGTTTCAGTTTTCGGAGGTTGTCCGAATGGAAGCGCGGATCGGTCGCGCGGATATCGCCGGGCTCGAACTGCGGGGGATGCTCCGGATCAAACTTGTCGAGCAGGATGCCCTGCTGCAAGGGACTAAAGGCGACGAAGGACATCCGGTATTCTTCGAGCAGCTTACCGACCACGCTGTCGGGCTTGATAAACACCGGGCTCACTATATTGCCCCACGATTGCAGGACAGTCGGCTTTACCACCGGAACCGCATGCTCAAAATCGGATTCGCTGTAGGCGGACTGGCCCTTTAGACGCACCTTCCCCTCTTGAACCAACGCATCCAGGGCTTCCGCCGCCCTATCCAGCCATTCGCCGTTCGGACCAAAGTCGCCGTGGTGCAGGTAATAGATATCCACATAATCGCGCTGCAGGTTTTTGAGCGACTGCTCGCATTGGTGCCGGATGTGCAACGGGTCATAGGCATGTTCCGCCGTACCGCGAAAGTGCCCCACCTTGGTGGCGATAACAAAGTCCTCGGATTTCAGCCCCAGTTTTTTGAGCACACGCCCCAGCATCTGTTCGGCGCGGCCATTGCCATACACATCGGCATTGTCGAAATGGTTCACCCCGGCATCGACGGCCCGCTTTACAGCGGCCACGATTTCATCCTCGTCGACGTTGGCCCAGCCGTTGGCATGGCCCTCGACCCAATTCAAGCCCCCCATGGTCCAGCAACCGAGGCTGACTTCAGAAACGGCGATATCGCTTGTTCCCAGATTCCGGTATTCCATGGCTAACCTCCTTGAAGTAGCTCGAACCAGTCGAAGTCGGCGTGGATGCCCTGCCCCGCCACGTCGTAGACGCAGAGGCCGACCATCGCGCCGGTAAAGTGCAGGATGGAGCCATAGTCGTCGGAAAGCTTGGTCATATCGAACACGCCGCCGAGTTGCGTCCAGGTTGATCCGTCGGGCGAGGCTTCAAAGGTCAGATCCGTACGGGCGATGCGGGCCCGCAGATAGACGGCTTCCGGCCAGTCGTTGATGGCCAGTCGCGCATCGGCGGGTTCGTCGTAGGCGGTGTCGTCCGTGAAAGCGACGCGTACCATGCGGCCCAGCTCTTCGTCGTGACACACGTGCAGGAAAAAATGGGTGCGCGTGTCGTACCAACAGGTGAGCCCGGCAAACTGGGTGAAGCGCGTCGGCGAAAATTCCATCTTCGTCGTGACCGTCGCCTTGAAATCCGTGAGCGGCTTGGCGACCAGCGATTGGTTGTGCAGCGAATGCGGATTCTCGCGCCCTTTCAGCCGCAACCAGCCGGAACGCGCGGAGAGCGAGAGCCAGCGTTCGTCGGCTGGCACGCGCAGCGTCTGCCAATGGACATCCAATTCCGGGGCGTCGAAATCGTCGCGCGTGGGAATCTCCGGCCACGGGTGCGGCTCAATGCCCGTCGGCGGATCGACCTCGACTTGCGGTAGCATGTCGCCATGCGCAAGCCGTAGCCAGCCGTTGTCCGACCAAACTACGCGCTGGATCGCGGTTTCGCGGCCAAGAACACAGCGGTCGCCTTCGTGGGCTTTTGCACTTTCGGATCGATCGGGCGAATGCGGGTTGAAGCCGCGGTCGGTTTTGAGCGGACGACTGCAGAGATGCGCGAGGAACCATTCGCCCTGCGGCGTTTGGATCAGCTCGCCGTGGCCGGACTTTTGGAGCGGATGTTCCGGATTGTGGCGGGTCGTCAGCACCGCTTCCTGCGGGTCGAGTTCGTAGGGACCGGTGATTTCCCTCGAACGCGCCATGGAGATGCCGTGGTTCCAGCCCGTGCCGCCTTCGGCCATCATCAGGTAGTACCAGCCGCCGTGCTTGTAGAGGTTGGGCCCCTCGCATAGGATGCCTTTTTTGCGTACGAGCTCATGCACCGGACCAATCAGCTTCTGCTGCTTGGGATCGTATTCCTGCAGCACGTTTCCGGCAAAACGTTCGTGGCCGGGACGATAGTCCCACTGCATGTTGAGCAGCCACTTGCGACCATCTTCGTCATGGAACAGCGATGGGTCGAAACCGATGGCATTCATATAGATCGGCTCGGACCACGGCCCTTCGATCGCCGGTGCGGTGACGAGATACGTGTGAGGATCCTTGAAGGGACGCCCCATAGCGGTGGTGACCACGTTGGTATATATCAGCCAGAACTGTCCGTCGGCATAGCTGAGCGACGGCGCCCAAGAGCCGGCGGAATCCCCCACCCCGCGCAAGTCGAGCTGCGAGGGGCGCGTCAGCGCGTGGCCGACCATCCGCCAATTGACGAGATCCCGCGAATGGTAGAAGCGTACCCCCGGCATCCACTCGAAGGTGCTTGTCGCCAGATAATAATTGTCCCCCACCCGCACGAACGACGGATCGGGATTAAAGCCGCGAAGCACCGGGTTTGAGATTACGTGTTCACTCATTGCATCTCCTTACATACTTGTATTCTTAGCAGAATCAAATCTACCAGACAAATGCTGTTGCCCAAGCCACCCTGCCGCATATCCGCAGCTCGAGCGGCCCGAACATTCGACCGGCATGTCCTGCAAACACTTCAGGGATTGACATTCTGGATCTTGATGTACCATTGCCCGCACATTTTCCAAATTCGCCTTGGTCGAACAAATGCCGGAATAACAAAACCATTTGTCAACGTTTCATGGCCAAGTGGGCCGACTTTAATGCAAACGATTCAAGTTTTCTATTATCCACATGCAATCAACATACCTGCAGCCTGCATAGCCAGAAATCCTATAATTAGACAGGCATGATGCCGGGAGAACATTCGTTTGGTTGTTTACCTGTTAACGGAAAGTTGTTCAACCCCATCTATCTTCACCGGATGAACCACACGCCCTGCCCCAAGCTGAGGTCATTGGCGAACCAGCAGCCTGCAGACAAACCGAAACAGGCGGAATCGATCGAAAGGGTTCGATCCCCTGCGCCCGCTCCGTTAAACGAGGGCTTGAGCCCTTTGGTTTGATTCTCAGCCAAACGGCGCAGGCAATGGCTGCCATCCCGCAGCCGCTTCCCCGAAACGGACATGGGACAAAAAAAGCGGCTCCCCGAGGGGAACCGCTTTTTTGTTCTCGAGCTAGGCCCGAGGCTTACGGATTGTACTGCAGTTTGTAGAACAGGCTGAGTTCGCTGCCGATGTCATTGGTTACAACCGAGTTGCCACCATCTGCATACGGCGTAGTCGCCAGTTCACCCCAACCTGCAGGGTTGGTCAGGTCCGCATTGGTCAACACGCTGTACGAGTAACCGTCGTCCGGCCATATAATCGTAACCGGGCCGCCAGCCGGAATCGTGACGCTTACGGCCGGCCCCGTTTCCGGACCGGTGTCGGGAGCCACCTCGGCATAGCGTGCAGCCGCTTCCGAAGCTGTCATGAGGCCGGTGTACATGCGGATATCGAGCAATTTGCCCCTGAACATGCTGTCCGGCCACTGCGAGCGCCCGAACCAGTTGTTGATATCGTTCAGGTCTGACAGCGGTGCAATGGCACCGTTCACGGTATTGATCAGCACACCGTTCACATAGCATTTGCTGATGTAGCCATCAGGATCAAGTACGACCACAACGTGCGTGATGTCTCCAACCACGGCAGGCGTGGTGTCAAACACGGCCCCGCCCGAGTAATCGAGACGTAGAATGCCACCGTTCGAGGGCGTCAGGAAGATCTGACCAGCACCGCTGTCCGAGATATCCTCACCACCATTTGATGCACCGAAGGTGTAGACGCGCTGCCAGTTTTCACCGGCAAGCCGGTCCGAGACGAAGACGGCTTCGATCGTCGCCGCGCCTGTGAAGTTGCTCATGATGCCGTTCGGCAGATCGACATACGAACCCGCAACCGCATTGTTTGTGTTGTTCCAGGCAGAGCTGGATCCGCCACCAAGCAGGCTGAGTGCACCGTCGGAACCAACGGTGGTCCAGGCGTTGCTGGCACCCATGATGGTGCCGTTCGCACCGCCGACAATGTCGGCTACCGTGGTGCCGGCGCCGTCCTCGAAGTCCCAATGATGGGCCAAGGAGGTCGGAATGCTCATCTCATACGAGAGAGCAAACGTCCACTCGTTGGTGTTTTGACCCGGGGCCGCAACAATACCCGCAGTATGCAGACCGGCATCAATCACACCCGTTGCATAGCTTACGGTCGTTGTCGTGCTCGATTGGGAGATGCTGTCCGGTGTTACGGCACTGCCGTCCAGCAGCAGTATCACATTATTGGTATCAACGGACCCATTATAGTCCACCATGGTCACATCGAGAACCGTCGCATTGGTCGTCAACGTTCCCGTCGGGGTTGCGGAGATCACATTCGCGACCGGCAGGACGCCCTGACCCGGATACTCACGGATCTGCAGACCGGATAGAACACCGTCTGGACATACACCGGTAAACGCAATGATGCCGTCTACGGTAGGTGTGACGTCGCGGAAGACCACATAGTTTTCACCTTCAACGCATGCCGAGTAGTCGTCATACGCTGCACCCGCCACGGTGGCACGGGTTTCACTGCAGATCTTCTCCCCGACATCGGAACCGAAGCCTTGAACGATATCGTAGGTCACATCGTTCTCCGTCCAGTGCCAGGTCGAGTACAGATAGATATCGTACGACGCGGTTGTGTCGAGATTGGATATCACGCCAGTCATGTTCATCGGTGCGTTTGCACCAACCCATCCACCGAACATCTCCTGTTGAATATTATCCTCCGCAGTGCTTCGCGTACCATAGAACTGGCTGCCATAGGTCTTGAATTCAATCGGATTCAATCCGTTGTTGTCCGTGCAAGCAAATGCGTTGGTCGCATTATTGCCGGCATTAT
>JBNLGU010000022.1:0-32730 GCA_050306215.1 Pontiella sp. | reverse complement strand
AATTCATTCCTCGCAAAGACGCAGAGTTCGCTGAGCAAATCATGAAAGCTCTGCGCTCTCAGCGCCTCTGCGAGGATTTTTCTTTTATGGGTCGACAGAAAAACACTGGGAAGAAACGAGGACGTGGCGGCGCGGGGCAGAACCGCGCCGAGACGGAAGCGTTTCTCGAAAAGAACCGGAAGAAGCCGGACGTCCGCGTGACGCCTAGCGGATTGCAATACACCATCAAGGAGCCCGGCACCGGAAAAAGCCCCGACGAATGGAGCACGGTAGAGGTCAACCAACGCATCCTGTTGGTCGACGGCACGGTGATCAGCGATACCTATCATCGGCCCGACCCCGATGTCTTCACCATGGCCGAGGCCATCGACGGCCTGAAGGAAGGGTTGCCCTTGTTGAAAGAAGGAGGCAAGGCCCGTTTCGTGATTCCGCCGGATCTCGCCTGGGGCAAACGCGGCGCCGGCGACAAGATCGGTCCCTATGCCGCGCTCATCTTCGATATCCGCTTGGAAAAGGTCATCGACTAGCGCTTTCCCCTTCGGGGTTGAGCGTTGGCTACGCTTGGCAAGAAACACGACACTTCGCTCGTCACGCTAGCGGTGGACTGGTGTAGCGACCTGTAAAAAAATGAGCAGCGTATGGAAAAGAGGAGGGAAACCATACGCTGCTCAAGTGAACCCCAAACCTGTTGGTTCGTGACCCAGTAAACCCCCTCGCCCATGGGCATGTCCACCAAATAATCCAGCTTTCATCGTTTGAGGACGGCATTGAGACGTGATCTAATTTCGCTTGTTGTCCCCACTCCCCGTTGACAGCCATGCAACCGGGTTTAGACTTACAAACGAAGGAGGTGGGCGATATGTCATTCAACCAAACCAAAGACCTGCTGGATGTGGCTCGGCAGTTCCATCTCAACCTGGCGGCGCTGTACAGCAAGATGCTCGACCGGGCCGCTACGGAGGAGGCGCGCGCGTTGATAGGGACCCTGATCGAACATGAACAGGTGCTCGAACAGCGCCTGTTGGAATACGAGGACGAGGTCTCGACCAACATACTCGATACCTATTTCAAGTATATGGTCGACGAACACCGGAAATGCTTCCAGGAATTCGCTTTGCCGGAATCCGTTACCGCGATGGATGTGATCAATGCAACCCGGCACTTCGACGACTGCCTGGCCAGCTTCTACAAGGAGATGGCGCAGAAGTCCCTGTCCGAGCACGTCCGGGAAGTTCTGCTCAATCTGACACAGATGGAGTTGCGCGAACAAATGACGCTGAGCCGGCGCACGCTGGAACTGGTCGCATCCTATTAGGCTGCCAATGCTCTTGCCGCGAGGCAACGGCGTCCGGCATGCTTGCTCCGTTCAAAGGAGAAACATCATGCCGGACGTGAAATGGGGAATCATCGGATGCGGAGGTATCGCGGCGACGTTTGTAAGCAGCCTGCGGGCGCTGGAAGAGGGCTCCGTGCTGGCCGGCGCATCGCGCACGCCAGGCCGGGCGCTGGCCTTCGCGACCAAGCATGGAATAGCGCGCAGCTACACGGATTATGAATCGCTGGTGTCCGATCCGGACATCGATGCCGTCTATGTGGCAACCACCCACAACTTCCACCACGACAACGTCCGCCTCTGCCTGGAGCACGGCAAACATGTCCTCTGCGAAAAACCGTTGACGCTCAACGCCACACAGGCCAAGGAGCTGGCCGGTCTGGCAAAAGCGAAAAATCTGTTTCTGATGGAAGCGCTCTGGACCCGGTTCCTGCCGGCGATCCAGCAACTGCAGCAACTGCTGGCCGAAGGAATGATTGGCGATGTGCAAATGGTAAAGGCCGATTTTTGTATCGGACAACGGCTTCCGGCAAAGCACCGGCTCCGCAACAAGGCGCTGGCGGGCGGGGCACTGCTCGATCTGGGGATCTACCCCATCAGCATGGCGTCCATCGTTTATGGACGGCCTCCCGTAAGCATCCAAGGATCGGCGATCATGGATAAAAAAACCGGAGTGGATGAAATCTCTGAATATCGGTTGGATTACGGAGACGGACAGACTGCCGAGCTATCGGCCAGCTATTCCAAAAAAGCGCCAGTGGATGCCGTCATCACGGGTAGCAACGGATTTATCCGCATCCCCCATTTCCTGGGGGCCAATGAATTGCAGATCCACCGCAACGGCCAACCGGCCGAAGTCCTTAACTTTCCCTATGGCGATGGTGAACACTTCAAATACGAAATTGCACACGCCATGGAATGCATCGCCGCCGGCCAAACCGAAAGCGACATCATGCCGCTCTCCAAGACCATTGAGATCATGGAGACCATGGACACCCTTCGCCGGCAATGGAACCTTGTCTATCCCGACGAAACGCCGTAATCCCTCAGCGGTTGCGGTTCACCTCCACCCATTCATAGATTGACGGCAATACAAACAATGTCAGAAAGGTGGAGGTCGCAAGACCGAACACCACGACCGCGGCCAACGGCCGCTGGACCTCCGCGCCGGCGCCATGGGAAAGCAGCAATGGCAAAAGCCCAAGTAACGTGGTCAACGTGGTCATGATGACCGGCCGGAATCGGATGAGGCTTCCATCCACCACCGCATCGCGCACGCTGCGCCCCTCCCTGCGCAGATCGTTGAAATCGGTTAGCAGCACCATTGCATCCTGCATCGCGATGCCGAACAACGCAATGAAGCCGATCGATGCCGGCACCGACAGATACTGCCCGGTGGCCCACAGCCCGACCACCCCACCGATCAGGGCGAGCGGAATGTTTAGAAGAATCATGGCGGCATGACGCATGGAGTGGAACGTGATCCACAGCAGCACGAAGATCGACAGTACGACGATCGGCACAATCACGGCCAGGCGCTTCATGGCGCTGCGTTGCTGCTCAAACTGGCCTCCATATTCGATGAACACGCCAGCGGGCTCATCGACCTGTTCTGCGATCCGGGTTTGAATATCCCCAAGCACCTTGCTCAATGCGCGTCCCTCGATGTTTCCCTGCACCATCCAGCGCCGCTGGTTGTGCTCGCGGTTGATCTGCAGCGGTCCGTCCACCATTTCAATGCGGGCCAGCTGATCCAGGCGCAGCAAGGCGCCGTCATCCGAGCGGATGAACAGCTGCTGGATCGCTTCGGGCGTCGAGCGGAATTCCGGTGCATAGCGGACATGGATACCGTAGCGGCGCGTGTTGCGGTAGAGCGTATCAACAACGCGTCCGCCGACGGCGGTCTCGACCTGTGCCAGCACCGCTTCGCCGGGCACGCCGTACCGGGCCAAGGCCTCGTGGTCGAGCACCACCTTGACCTGCGGCTGCCCGTGGCTTTGTTCCACGGACAGATCGACCAGCCCCGGTACGCCCTCGATCGCCTCCTTGATCTCCCCCGCCGTTCCGCGAATCCCGTCCAGGTCTTCGCCGTACACCTTGATCGCCAACTGGGCCTTGACACCGGAAAGAAGCTCGTCGAACTGGTTCTGGATTGGTTGCGATACATTGGCGGTCACGCCGGGAAAATCATCCATCAGGGAACGGACGCGGTTCACGACGGAAGGCTTGTCCGCACCCGGTAGCAATTCGATGTGGAGCTCGGCAAAGTTGACGGGGTGCGGGTGGCTTCCGGCTTCCGGCCGCCCTATCCGCGTAATGACCGTATCGACGCCATCGATCTCCATAACCCGACTGCATACGCGCTCCATCGTGGCCTGCGCCTCTTCCAGCGAGATCGAAGGGGCCATACCGGCAGCGACCAGAACGGACCCCTCCTCCAGCACCGGTATGAACTCGGTTCCGATCCGCAGCAGGCCCAGCACGGCAACAACGGAGACAAGCACGATGACAACCAGCAACACCACCTTTCTCTTGAGAACCTTTAGCAGCAAGCGACGGTAGCCCTCTTTGAATCCTCGGTAGAAACGTGATTCCTTGTAGGGCTTCTCGTTCAGCAGCCAACTGGCCAGCACGGGGGCCGCCACCAGCGCAAACAGGATCGAGCCGCCGAGGGCGAGCATCACGGTATAGGCCAGCGGCTTGAACATTTTTCCCTCCACGGCCTGCAATGAAAGGATGGGAAGGAAGACGGTGATAACAATGAGAATGGCAAACGCAATCGGCCGCCCCACCTCGCGAACCGCTTCGAAAATCAACTGTAGCCGGTGCGACGTGTCTTCATGTTTAAGCCCGAGAAAGCGGTGGATGTTTTCCGTCACCACGATCGAACCATCCACGAGCATGCCCAGCGCCACGGCAATGCCCCCCAGCGACATCAGGTTGGCCGAAATACCAAACCGTTCCATGCCAATGAAGGCCACCAGCGCGCAGAACGGCATGGCCAGCGCGACGACGGCCGCGGCGCGGAAGCAGCCGAGAAAGGCAAAAAGAACCAACAGCACCAGCACCATGCCCTGCAGCAGGGCCGATTTGACCGTCTGCAAGGCATTGTCGACCAGGTCGGCCTGCTCGTAGTAGGGCACCAGATGAACACCCTCGGGCAATCCCGCCTGCACCTGCTCCACCTTGCGATACAGATCCTCGATGACCTCGGATGAATTGGCCCCGTACAGCTTCATGACAATCCCGGAAACGACTTCATCACCGGCATCGCGCATAACCACTCCGCGACGCAATGCCTGACCATGCACCACCTCCCCGACGTCGCCGATCGAAACCGGCGTGCCGTCGAAGGTCTTGAGCGTGATTCCGCGGATATCATCGAGGTCGTGCAGCAGTCCGATACCGCGCACCAAGTGCTCCTCCGAGTTGATCGGCAGATACTGCCCGCCCACATTGCGGTTGTTTAGTTGAACGGCGGTCACCACGTCCTCGGTTGCGAGGCCATACTGATGCAGCAGATATGGATCGAGCTGGATCTGGAACTGCAGTACATGGCCGCCGGCACTCAGGATATCCGTCACGCCGGACACGGTCCGCAACTGCCGCTTCACGATCCAGTCGTTGATGTCGCGCAGATAGGTCAGCGCATCAAGCCCGGCGGTATCCGCGCCCTCATCGAGTTCCAGATAGTAGAGGAAAACCTGTCCGAGGCCGGTCGAGATCGGCCCGAGCGTCGGCGGTTCACGTAAACCCGGCAGGTCGGCCATCGCGGCGGATAGCCGCTCCGCGACCAGTTGGCGGGCAAAATAGATGTCCGTGTCGTCGGTGAAATAGACATAGACCACCGCCATTCCGAAGGCCGACGTGGATTTGATCTGCGTCACGTTTGGCAGGCCGTTCATGGCGGTTTCGATGGGATACGCCACCAGCTGCTCGACCTCTTCCGGCGCCATGCCGTCAGCCTCGGCAAAAACCGGCACCATGATCGGAGATATGTCGGGAAACGCTTCGACTTCGAGCTGCCGGTACTCGAACACGCCAATCCCGATGATACCCACCAGCGCCAGCAAAACCAGTCCTCGATTTTTCAACACCGCATTGATTAGACGTTCAATCATATCCGCCTCCTAGTGGCTGTGTCCCGCATGCGGATCCATGCCACCGGTAATCAGTTCGGCCTTCAGGGTGAATGCACCGGTGGCCACATAGCGGTCGCCCGGCTCCAGCCCGTGCCTGATTTCCACAAAATGGTCGTCGGCAATGCCCGTTTCCACCTCCACGGGCTCGTAGCCATGGTCGCCTGGAACAAACACGACTGCTTCACCGTCGATTGACTGCACAGCAGCGCGTTCGACCCGCACGTCGACATCCTGCGTTTCGACTGCAATGCAGGCCCGCACAAAGGCGCCGGGCGTAAAGTCGGCGTCTGCCCCGCGGAGAACGCAGCGTGCCGTGAACGTGCGTGTTTCGTGGGAGATGATCGGACTGATATACTTCACTATTCCCCTGGCTTCATGGCTGTCGTGGGCGACAAACCGGACCGGCATGCCTTTTTTAATGAGATGCTGGTACTGTGGAAAGATGCTGATGTCGGCCCAGACGCTTGAGAGGTCGGCCACCTCGTACAACACCTTGTTGGCATCGGCGGTTTCGCCAACGGCCAGGTCCTTGGCAATCACCACGCCGTCCAACGGCGCAGCGACCGTGTAGACCGCCAGGGTTTCGCGGTTTTCAAGCGCAGCGAGCACGTCGCCCTTTTTGACTTCATCCCCGATCTCGGCAAACACCTGCCGGACCACACTGGCATAGCGAGGCGAGACGGCCGCAGTGCGATCGCGGTTCAGCTTAATTTCAGCAGGAAAAACCGAGACCCGGGAAATGATGCCGCCGGCGGCCTCGTAAACTTGAATGCCCACCTCTTCGGCTAGGGTATCGTGAACATCCGCAACCGCTTCATCGCCAGGGTCGTGACCGGCATGGGCATCGTGCGCTTCCTCGGCAGGATCATGCGCCTCGTGGGCGTGCTCGTCGGCTGCGTGATCGCCCGGATGGTATTCGGTATTCAGACCTTCCAGGCCCGGCAGGGAAAATCCGCTATCGCCGGCCTCGGCCGTTTCCCGGCAGTCGGGGCAATCGCAGGCAGGCTGTTCGGTTGGGGGTTGCTGGGCGGATGCATATGCAGCTGCCAGCAGAAGGAGTAAAAGGGTCTTTATCGTTTTCATTGGATTTCCTTTTTGAATTTCACCAAGTCGGCTTCGATCCGGTGGACGGCCAACAGGCTCTCGATGTACCGGATGCGGATTTCAGCCAGATGTTGCTGGGCGGAAATGAGCTCTAGCCAAGAATACCGTCCGACTTCGTAGCCATCCCGACTGAGGACATACGCCTCTTCCGCCTTCGGCAAGAGATGGTCGCGGGTCAGTGTGGCTTCCATGAGGGCACCCTTGTGTAGAGCGGTTAAACGGTCCAGCTCCAGCTGGAGCCGGCGCCGGACGGCTTCCCTTTGGGCCCGCACGGCATCCACGCGCAGCAGGCCCGCGGCATGCTCAATCTGCCCCCGCCGGTTGAAGCTCAGCGGTATCGATGCGGAAAAGACGAACGTATTGATATCGGATGCGGCATTGCGCCGGTAGCCGGCTCCCAGCGTAAAGTCCGAAACATCCTGCGCCTTGGCTCGTTGCGCTTCCGCCAGAACGCGATCCGCCTTGGCATCGAGGCGCACCAGGGTAGGATGTGCGGCATCGACCTTGTTCGTTCCCGCGGCTTCGACCTCATAATACGCGCCGGCAAGCTCCGGCAACGTTTCCGCCGGAATCCCGAGCAACGACGCCAGCTGCACACGGGCCGCGTCGAGGTCGCCAAAGCAACAGGTTTGCGCCAATAGGGTCTCATCCAAGGCCAACTCGGCCTGCTTGACCTCCAGCTCGGAACCGGCTCCGGCATCCAGGCGCCGACGTGCCACCTCGGCGAATGCGCGGCTCAGTTCCAACTGCTCGGCCCGAACCTTGCCGATTTCCTGTTGCGCGAACAGTTCGGCAAAAGCCAGATACACATCCGATTCCAGTTCCAGCTGTTGCTCGATGGATCCATACTCCACCACGCGCGCGGCGTGTTGCGCGGCGATTCGTTCCGTCCGTTGCTTGCCGCCTCTCATGAAGGTCTGGTTTATCGCCAAGGTGTATGTCGCATCGTCGTACAACCCCAGGTCGCCGCCGACGTTTTCAGCCTCGAACACGACTGCGGGATTATCCCACCGCCCGGCGGCATCGACCGCCACAACGGCGGCTTGCGAATACAGCTTGGCGGCCTGCAACTGCGGCGCGTTGGCATGGGCCAGCGCCAGCGCCTGTTCCAGGGTGAGCGGATTTGGGTTTTGTGCAAGTGCGGTAACCGTCAGCATGATGCCGCACGAAAGAATGGTGTGTTTCATGTCTACTCCTGATTAAAGTTTTTCGTTCGGGTAAAAACCGACGAAAAATCAAATCAGGAGGCGGACAGAGCGAAGCGACACCAACCGGCTATCCCGAACCGTCGGAACGGGAGGCAAGCTCGAACGGGCTTCGGTAAATACGAGTATCGGGGTGCGCGGAGGCTCAACGGGCATCGCGTCGCAAAGCGAACTGCGCGGATGGACCTCCGAGGTTTTGCCGAGGCACGGCAGTTTCTCGCACGAATGGCAGTGGCAGTCGTGAACATCCATCGCGCAAAGACCGGCGTCTTGGGCAGCGCTATGCTCGTGGCACTCGGCAACACGCGAGTGCGCGCACGGCCACGACGCCATGCACCACACCACCAATAACATGTACTTCAGCCACTTCATCGGAAACAGAGACCTCTTCGCATAGGATCCTGCTCAAGAAAAGAAAAAACCGCCATGGCAAGCCAAGGCGGTTTTTAGCGCAAGTGCGGCAGTTGCTAGCTGAGCGGACTGAAATCGTCCTTGCCGACACCGCATTCGGGGCATTCCCAATCGTCCGGGATATCTTCAAAGGCGGTACCGGGTGCAATGCCACTATCGGGATCGCCGATTTCTGGATCGTAGATCCACCCGCAGACGTCGCAGATATATTTTTTCATAGCGTACTCCTTGAGTTAGAAATTCGGGCGATGATTCCCGTATTTGACCCGGGTCGCAAGGGGATTTTGCCCCAAATTGGCTAGCGCTCAAACTGCTCGGCATATTTGCCCATCATGCGGCCGGCCTCGCGGCATTGCTCGAGGACATCCTCGGTGGGAACATACTGGGCACGGATCGGCTCGCACATCAGGTCGATTTTCATTTCCTTCATGAAATCCTCCACCGCAGACGCCCCGCCGCGCTTGCTCCAGCCGTAGGAACCGAAGGCAAAGCCCTTCTTGTTCGTCGGCCGCAGGCCCGAGAGGTAGGTCAGGACGCCGGCCATCTTGGGCATGAGCGAGTTGTTGAGCGTGGGCGAACCGACGGCGATGGCCGCACAGTCCAGCACTTCGGTGGCAATGTAGGTCGGATGCGTGGTGTCCACGTTGTAGAACCGCGCCTCGACGTTGCACTCCTGCGCGCCTTCGAGGATCGCTTCAGCCATCTTTTCCGTGGCTTTCCACATGGAGGCGTAGAGCACGATGATTTTCGGACGTGGCTTGCAGACCACATATTTCTGGTAGGCTTCGAACACTTCCTTCAGGTGGCTGCGCCAGATGACGCCGTGGCTCGGGGCGATCATTTCGATCTCCAGATCGGCGGCGCGCTCCAAGGTTTGCGCGATGGGACGGCCGTAGAGCATGACGATGTTTCCGTAGTAGGCCTTGGCTTCGTGCAGGATCACATCCAGCGGCTCTTCGTCGTCGAACCGGAAGGCGGACGCATGGTGCTGGCCGAAGGCATCCATCGAGAAGAGCAGCTTGTCTTCCGGCACGTAGGTGAACATGGATTCCGGCCAGTGGACCATCGGCGTATTGATGAACTTGAGCGTGCGTTTGCCGATCGAAAGAGCGTCGCCGTCTTCCACAAGATGCCATTTCCATTCGCTCGTGTCGTAGTGCTTTTCGAGCGCCGCCTTGCACTTTACGTTGCACACCATCGTCGCGTTCGGACACGCCTTCATGAGGCCGGGCAGCCCGCCCGAATGGTCCGGCTCGGCATGGTTGCAGACCACGTAGTCAATGCTGTCGAGCGGGGCCAGCGCTTCGATGTGCTCCAGGTGCTTGCCGACAAACGGGGCCTTCACGCCATCGATCACCACATTCTTTTCATCGCGAATAAGATAGGAGTTGTACGTGGAGCCGCTTTCGGTCTTGTAGCCATGGAAATCGCGCACGGTCCAGTCGATATAGCCCACCCACTCAATGTTTTCCTTCAAGGTAATATTCATTTTCCTACTTCCCCCAGTTGGATTCTTCCGCCAGCGCAGCCAGCGTCGTTTTTGCAAAGTAATCCCGCACCTGTCTTGCCAGCCCCGGCAAGAGCGACCCTAAAACGCAATCGGTGCGAGGACATTTACTCTTACCAAAAAGACACGGATTGCAAAGCATGGAACCCTCCATAACTTCATAAATCTCCAGCAATTTGATCCTAGCCGGGTCTTTCGCCAGAGTCACGCCGCCCGCCGGCCCCCGCTGCGATTCGATCAAGCCCGCCTTGGTCAACCGCTGGTGAACCTTGGCCAGATGGTGCCGGGAAACAGCGAACAAATCGGCTATCTCGGCCGTTGTCGATTGTGCGTTTGGCTCGATCGCCAGATGAACCATGGAATGCAGTGCCAGCGCCGTCGCATCCGAAATCTTTAGAATATCCGCCATAACCTACCCCCATTTATTTAGGTAATGCGGTACTCATTTACGTAAACTATCGGACAAATTCAACTGAAACCTGCAAAAAAAAGTCCCGGCTACCATGAACCGGGACTTTCGGACCAGCAGGCCGTTGTGCCTTAGGCCTTCAGCGCTTCGGCTATGGCATCGCAGACATAGTCGATGTTTTCAGAGGTCAGGCCGGCAACGTTGATGCGCCCGCCCTTGACGATGTAGATCCCCTTGTTTTCGCGGAGCCAGTTTACGGCTTCATCCGATAAACCACTGAATGAAAACATGCCGCGTTGCTCGGTGATGAACGAAAAGTCCTGTGCCACGCCGCGGGCCGCCAGTCCATCAACCAGCGCCTTGCGCATGGTTTTGATGCGCTCGCGCATTTCCGTCAGCTCCCCGATCCACAGGTCGTAGAGCTTGGGATCGTTCAAGACGGTGGCGGCGGTTTGTCCGCCGTGTGCGGGCGGGTTGGAATAGTTGGTGCGAACCACGAGCTTGACTTGGCTGGTGGCCACGGCCGCTTCTTCCGGCGTCGGACAAACGATCGTCAGAGCACCGGTACGCTCGCAATAGAGCCCGAAGTTTTTGGAGAAGGAGCTGGCCACGTAGAAGTCGATTCCGGCGGCGGCAAACTTTTCAACGGCGGCGCGGTCTTTCTCCAGGCTATCGCCAAAGCCCTGGTAGGCGAAGTCGAGGAAGGGCATCCAGCCCTTTTCCTTGGCCACGGCAACCACGCGATCCCATTGCTCATCCGAAAGGTCGACGCCCGTGGGGTTATGGCAGCAGACATGCATCAACACCACATCGCCCGCAGGAACCTGCTCTAGGCACGTAATCATGCCTTCAAAGTCAACATCCTTGGTCGCCGCATTGTAGTAGGGATAGTCGTTAATCGAAAAGCCGGCGGCCGTGAATACCCCCTTGTGGTTGGCCCAGGTCGGGGTGCTAACCCACAGCTTGGCCTCGGGCTTGAACTTGTGCAGCAGGTCGCCCCCGACCCGCAACGCACCGGTTCCTCCGGGCGTTTGCAGGGTAACGACACGTCCCGAACTGATGACTTCGCTATCGTCCCCGAACAGCAGCTTCTGGACATTGGCATTGTACGAAGGATCGCCGGTCATGGGCAGGTAGCCCTTCGTGGCCTGGGTTTGTTCCAGTTCGCGTTCCGCCGCCTTGATGCAGATAAGCACCGGCGTCTGGCCTTGGTCGTCCTTGTAGACGCCAACGCCCAGATTGACCTTGTTGGGATTGTTGTCCTTCTTAAAGGCTTCGGTCAGTCCCAAAATGGCGTCCGGCGGTGCGGCTTCCACTCCTTTCCACATAAATCTATCCTCCTTTTAACTGTAATATTGAGTGAACCAGCGGCTAATGGTGTCTTCCTGAACCTTTACGATGCCGATTTCACGTAGCGCGTTTTCCGGCGAATCCGAGGCATGCGCGGCATTCACCATGATGTCCGTACCGAACTCCTTGCGCACCGAACCGGGCGCCGCCTTGCTCGGGTCCGTCGGGCCCAGGATCGTACGGATCTTTTCAACGGCGTTTTCGCCCGCATAGACCAGGGTCATGCAGCGCACCTTGCCTTCGGCATTGACCTCGTCGCCATGGATATCGGGTGCCCACTGGCCGGTCATGAAGTTCATGATGCTGTAGAACTGGTTGTCGCCAAACGCCGGGCCCAGGGTTGTGCCCAGGGCTGTCTGCACGCTGTCGGGCATCTCGAAACCAAACTCTTCCTGAAGCACCTTGCAGGCACGGTCTACCGCCATGCCGCCGAGCTTGTCCCGCAGCACCGGTTGCACCGGACCGTAGAACTCCAGCGCTTCGGCAAGGCTCATGCGCAACAGCTTGGCACCGATCAGGCGCAGGCCGGAGCGGGAAAAGATATCCATGATGTTGCCCGGCCGGGAGCTGGGGAAGGTAAAGTTGTCGGGCTTGATGATGACCAACGTCTTCTGCACATGCTTGTCGTCCGCCAAGCGAATGGCATTGTCGAGCACGCCGCCGTCCGTCTCCGAAAACTCGCTCCACAAGCTCAGCGTGGCCTTGACGAAATCCTTGGTCGGCCCGGCCAGTACGGCGGGCTCGAAATAGGTCACCGTTCCGTCGTGCGCCTTGATGTAGTCCCCGTACGTACCGCGGATGGTATCCGCGCTTTCGATGGAGTCTTCAAAACCGCCGATGGCATCGCGCAGTTTGCGGATGGCATTCTCGCCTTCGAAGAGCAGCATCAACACACGATGCACCTGCCCATCTTCGGTCGGGGCCATTTCCCGCTCGATATAATCCGACAGGATGTCCCGGATTTCCGGCCACACATCCGGACTCTTGCGGATCAATTCCGCATAACGCGTTACCAGCTCCGAACTCGGACCAAACATGCGGGCCGCCACAAGGTCCAACCCCGTCGTGCTCAGCAAGCGGCCAAGTACTCCACCAGTGCGCGATTTTCTTAACGTATACGGGGTAATCAATACGTACCCAAGTTCCTTTGACATTCTCATCCTCCTCAAGTATTGGTCCTACATACCTAGCCAAGATTGCCCGCACAATATCGAAATGCGAATTTATGGATAACAATACCCAACCCAACGCGCTTCCGGAAAAGGTTCTTCGGCGTCATTTTGAACTTCTCAACGAGGTTCTTCCCGATTTTACGAATCTCGTTTTGAACGAAGGCCGAGCAGCGGACCAGCTACTGAACCACTATCTGCGCACCCACCGCGAGCTTGGATCCCGCGACCGACGGTTTCTCTCCCAAGCCGTGTTTTCCTATTTCCGCTGGTATGGCTGGAGCGTAGGCAAGCTGGGGCTGGATCCGGCCGACGCCAGCCTGCTGGGCGCCCTTCTTGATACATCCGAACTACACCCCAGCTTCGAGTATGTCCGGGCGCAAGGCAACCTCCCCGACGGGGTTGAACCCATCGGCAACCGATCCATCATCGAAAAGCGCGACGCCGTTAACGAATGGTTCAGGGATCGCCCCGAATCGCAGCCGTTGGCCCTCGTCGACCTGCTGCCGACCGACTTCGAGCCGCTGGTGGATCCCCGCGCGATCAACCATTGCATACAGGGATTCCAGCAGCGCCCCCCAACCTGGATCCGGTCGCGTACCGAAGCCGAAGAGCTCGCCAAGACCCTGGCCAAGCGCAACATACCGGGAACCATTCACTATGTTGTACATACGGCGATCTCCGTGGAAGGCGGCGTTAGCCTGGCGCATGAACTCAACCAGCATACCGGACAGTTCGTGGTGCAGGATATCGCCTCGCAATGCGTGGCCCTGGCCTGCTCGCCCGCAACCGGGGAGGATTGGTGGGACTGTTGCGCCGGTGCCGGCGGCAAGGCCATCCACCTGATGGACCTGATGCAGCTGGACGGCAAGGTGCTGGCCACCGATATCCGTATCGAAGCGCTGAAGGAACTCAAAAAACGCACACGCCGCCACGGCATCCGCCATATCCGTACCCAGCCCTTCAACGCCGCGATCGATGAACCGTTCACCAAGACCTTCGACGGCGTGCTCGTCGACGCCCCTTGCTCCGGCTGGGGAACCTGGGGCCGCAATCCCGATGCCCGCTGGCGCACGTCCGCGCGCGACGTCACCCAATGCGCCACCCGCCAGCTGAAGATTTTGAACAATGCCAAGTGGTGCGTGAGGCCCGGCGGCATACTCGTCTACGCGGTCTGCACCATGACCCGCCCCGAAACGGAAGAGGTGGTGATGCACTTCCTCGACCAGCACAGCAACTTCAAGCTAGAGCCGTTCGCCAATCCCCTCACCGGCGAGGATACCAACGGCCAGCTGCAGATCTGGCCCTGGGACGGCCCCGGCGACGCCATGTACATCGCCCGCTTCCGCCGCGACAGCGAATAACAGACTTAATCCAGCCGCTCGCAGTATTCGATGTCCGCACTTTCGAAGACGGTGGTGCCCAGCCGGAGCCGGATGGATTCTTCGGTGGGCGAGGGAATCAGTAGCGAATCCAGAACCAGCCGACCCTCCAACTCGCGCTCTAAGTCCATCAACCGGACCCGCACCCGCTGGTTGAGCGCAATGCCGAACCGCCGATCCAACGCCAGAATCGCCTGCTTTTGCTCGGAATGGAACTGGAACCAGCCCTCTTCGCCAAGATCGCGGGGGAATTCGAGCAGATCGTCTGCCGCCAAGTTAAAGTCCAGCTGGTTTCTACGGTTTTCCATTCCGCGCAAGATAACCCAAACCGACCGCATTTGAAAATTGGCTTTCCATTTTTTCCGCCATATGGGAGAAGCACCGGAACACCTTGGGGAACAAATGCGATACGCACCACATGCCATCATCCTGATCGCCGGTCTACTGCTTGCAACCGGATGCGTCCGGCGCACGATCACCGATCGACCGGGGTACAGGGATCCGGCAACCGGAAAATTGCTGTACATTACCCCAAACTATGAAAATACCGAAGAAGACCGCATCGTCTGGTTCTGGGAACCCGAGTTCCACCAAACCCACGAAGCCTTCAAGCAGGACGAAGAAGACGACCAGTACGGCGAATAACCATCGTCCATGACGCACAAAAAAAACGCGGCTCCTTTTTGGGAAACCGCGTTTTTTCGCATTGGGGGGTCTTACTATCGGCGGTTCAGACTCATGAGGATGCGCAGAACATACCAGAAAAGAAGCGCGATCGAAGCAAACAGCTGGAGCGATGCCGCCACATGTTGGTCGGTGTTGTAGTGATGCATGATTCGGGACGTGTCGTAGAGAATCGCCCCACTCGCCAGCAGCACCATCACCGCAGAAAAGACCAACCCCAGGTTAAAGCCAAAGATAACCGCGCAGACGATCAATCCGAGGGCAACCATGAATCCGACGCTCAGGATCCCGCGCAGGAACGAAAAATCCTTTTTCGTGGTAAAGACGATCAACGTCAGTCCGCCAAAGATCCCCAAGGTCAGGATGCCGGCCGTCGGAATAACTTCCGGCGAGCTATACGCCATCGCCAGATAAAGCAACGGTGCAAAAATGATGGACTCGGCGATCACATACAGGGTGAGTCCGGCATACTGCACGGACTGCGAAGCGGAACTATAGGCCAGCCCGCTCGCCAACCGGCCCAGAATCATGAATCCGCCCAAAATCAATAACCAGCCATAGTTCATCTGCATCACCCGCAGCAGCATTTCCGCAATGGGCGATTGGATCATGTAGGCTTCAAGTGCGATAAAGGTCAGGATTGCTCCGGCCAGATGGCCGTAGGTCCGCCGGATAAAAGCCGCCCGCTCGCCGGGTTGCGCCTGCGACACCGTCAACTGCTGTGCATACTCGTTCATTCATTGCTCCTGTTTGTGAGTTCGGAAATATACCAATAAGAATTCAGGAATCGAAAGTCTATGACGCAAAAAAACGTTCCGCGTTCGAAAATGTCAACGCCGCCATTTCATCCTCTGCCATACCCCGCAGTTCCGCCGCCTTCGCCAACACGAAACGAACGTTCGCCGGTTCGTTCATATCACCGAGGGCATTCGATGGCATAATGTCCGGCGCATCGGTTTCCAGCAGGATGCGCTCCTCCGGTATGGCGAGGATCGCCGGGCCCGCCTTTTTGTTGTTGGGCCGCGTAATCGACCCGGAAAAGGAGATATATCCTCCGCGCTTTACCAGTTCCAGAGCTACCTCTGCCGAGCCGCCGAAACAGTGGATCAACATACCGCGTGGAAGCCCGCCCACCTCGTCGAGCAGTTCAATCAACCGGCCCCACGCATTCCGGCAGTGGATCGACACCGGTCGCTCCAGCCGTTTCGCCAGTTCCAGTTGCGCCAGAAAGACCGCCTCCTGATCCGACGGGTCATAGCCTTCCACTTTATGATCGATCCCGACTTCGCCGACGCCCGCCTGCGGATAATGAATCAATATTTGCTCCAGAACATTCAGCCATTCCGGTGAACGCTCGGCAATGAACCAAGGATGCAGCCCGAACGACGGATGGATACCCTCGTAGGCCTCCATGATACCAACCACCCGCGGCCAATCGGCTTCGAAGCAACCTTTGACGGCCATTTTCACCACACCAGCCGCCCGCGCCCGCGCCATCACTTCGCCCAGCATCGGGAAAAGCCGCTCGTCTTGGATATGGTTATGGCAGTCGAACAATTCCATATCAGGCTCTTAACGGATTTGTGCATCCGATGCGATCCCATTCCTGTCCGGCATTTGACGATTCCGCGGCCATGCCGTTGCGAATAACACTTTCCCCGCATTGCATGCAAAGGTATCCTGTCCGGCAGACGTATAATTATTGAATAACCGCATCAAGGAGGTTCGGCATGAAACCATGGATCATCGCACTTGCATTTCTTTCCACACCCACGGCTTTCGCGCAGGAAACGGCGCTCACCCTGTACAACCAGGATTTTGCCGTGGTACGCGAGCGCATCGCACTGGATCTCCAGCAGGGCGAAAACCAGATCTCGTTTTCCGATATCACCGCCCATGCGGAACCCGACTCGGTTATCCTGCGCGACCTTACAGGCACCAACCCCCTTCGCATTCTGGAGCAAAACTACCGGGCCGACCCCATCTCGCAACAACTGCTGCTCAACTAATTCGAAGGCGAGGAAATTGATTTCCTGGTTGGAACGAATACCGTGAAGGGCCGGATCATCCGCAGCGGATACGTCCCCCACTATGCCGCCATGAACCGCTATGGAACCGCCTACGCCACCCGGCAATACGCCACGACGCAGGGCGGCGGCCAGCCCATCATCCAAGTGGACGGCAAGCTTCGCTTCGCCCTACCCGGCATCCCTTTGTTCCCCGCCCTAGGCGACGGCTCCATTCTTAAGCCGACATTCGACTGGTTGCTCCACAGCGAAAAGTCCGGCAAAACGGATGCCGAGCTGTGCTACGTCTCCGGCGGCATGAGCTGGGAAGCCGACTACAACATCGTCGCCCCCGAAAAAGGCGACAAGGTCGACCTGATCGGCTGGGTCACTATGGACAACCAGAGCGGCCGCACCTTCGAAAACGCCAAGATCAAGCTCATGGCCGGCGATGTGGAAAAAATCAAGGATACAGACTCAGGTGCGCGACACAAACTGGCGCTCGGTTTCAGCAGACCTGCCGGCGGCGCACCCGCTGTATCCGAGAAAGCCTTCGACGAATACCACCTCTACGAGTTGCAACGCACCACCACCCTGCGCGACCGCGAAACCAAGCAGGTGGAGTTTCTTCGCGCCGCCGGCGTCGACAGCCAGACCGTCTACATCTACGACGGAGTCCAAATCGACCAAAACCGCTACCGCAACTGGCGCTACGACAACATTCGCCGCGAGCGGGACTACGGCACGGAATCGAACCCCAAGGTTTGGGTCATGCGCGAATTCAAGAATACCAAGGAAAACGGACTGGGCATCCCACTACCGGAAGGACGCGCCCGCTTCTATCGGCGCGATGCCGATGGCCAGCTCGAATTCACCGGCGAAAACCTGATCGACCACACCCCGCGCAACGAAACCGTCCGCCTTTTCACCGGCAACGCCTTTGATCTGGTCGGAGAACGCAAGCAGACCGGCTACAAGATCGACACGAATAACAACTGGCTGGATGAATCCTTCGAGATCAAGGTTCGCAACCGCAAGGAGAACGAAGCTGTCGAGATTCGCGTGGTGGAACACCTGTATCGGGCCTTGAACTGGGAAATCGCCGAATCTTCGGAAGTCCATGTCAAAACCGACGCCAACACCGTGGAATTCCGGATCCATCTCAAACCGGACGAGGAAAAGACGGTGACCTACAGGGCACACTATAGCTGGTAGCGCTCGGCCACATACCACGGATGGAGCCCAAAGGCCGGATGGATACCCTCGTAGGCCTCCATGATACCAACCACCCGCGGCCAATCGGCTTCGGAACAACCTTTGACGCCCATCTTCACCACACCGGCCGCCCGCGCCCGCGCCATCACCGCATCAAGCTGCGGAAACAGTCGCTCGTCCTGGATATGATTGTGGCTGTCGAATAACTTCATTGGGCGATTTTTTTCTACGCGAATCTTGTTGGATTCTATACATTCGCTCCCATGAAAAAAGCGCTTCTTTGCTCAATGTTGATGATTGTTCTGCCTTCCACCTACGCCCGGCTCTGGACGGACACAAAGGGGCACAAGGTTGAAGCGGAAGTGGTTGCGGTCCACCCGAACCGGACCGTCGAACTCAAGACCCCGAAGGGCAGGACGGTGACCATGCCTTTCGACACCTTTTCCGACCTGGATATCGAGTACCTGGAAGAACTCCTCAAACACCCGGACGACCTGCACGCGGTATCGTGGAAAAAAATGAATGCGTTGCTGGGCATGCCGTTGTGGAACGACTGGAACCTCTGGGACGATCCCTGCCGCGAAGTCGCTACACGCACACAGCTGGACAAGGAATCCGAAACCGATTTCATGGAAAACTACAGGGGCTACCCGCTGGGTAAATCCACGCTTTTCAACGAGGCGGTATACGCCGTCGCCCTCTATGGAACCAAGACCAATACCACCAGCCTTTCGCTGGTGTTTATCAACCAAGGCGACATCTCCCCCGACTGCACCCGTAAGGAAATGGAGAAACAGATCGAAGACAGCGGCAAACGCCTTCAAACCACTATCGAGCAACTTCTGGGCGAACCCGAACGCGACTCGCTCGGGCAGGATGCCTTGCGCGAAAAGGTTTTGCGCTGGAACTGGAACGGGCACGCCATCCTCCTCTCCCAGCAGGAAGGGAAATATTCGGCGGTGCGCGTCATGCCCACTGCCCGCGCGAATGCCGCCGGACGGGTGGAAAAGATTTCGGACGACGAACTCAAAAGGCGCCTGGCCTCCTGCGTCGAAAAACGTGAAAACGGGGATGTCCTCATCCGTAACATTCCCATGATCAACCAAGGACCGAAGGGATACTGCGTACCTGCCACGTGGGAGCGGTATCTGCGCTACATGGACATGCCGGTCGATATGTACCTGCTTGCCCTCGCCGCCGGCACCGGGGTCGGGGGCGGAACCTACGTCGACGACATGACCAAAGCCACGGGAAACATCGTCGGCTCGTATGGCCGTAAACTGGCGAGTTGCGGCACCAAGCCCGATATCGAAACCGTAGCCAGACAGATCGACCAGGGCCTGCCCATTCTATGGACCCTGATGAGCACGCCGGCATTCCAAAAAGAAGCCTTCCTCAATACCGCCAAACGCAACGAAAACAAAGCCATGCTGGAATCTTTCAGCAACTTCGAGATCACCTCTGCCGGCGGGCACATGTGTCTTATAATCGGCTATAACAAGCAGACCCGGGAAATCGCCATTTCCGACAGCTGGGGCCCCTTCTTTGCAGAACGCTGGGTTCCAGAGCAAAGCCTGATGGATGTATCCAGAGGCCCCCTGAACATCGTCCGGTGGTAGGCTCAGGCCAACACATCGGCAAGTGCTGGTCCACCCAACCGCAAACCATGGCCAGATCGCTCAAATCGATGGGTTATTTGGTTGCCCCCCTTTAGGGTCGCCGATATATTCAGCGCTCGTTTTTTGGGGAAATCAACGTTTATTCAACCAACTACAAGGAGACATGTTATGTCAGAAATCATTGATGTCATTGCACGTGAAATTCTCGACTCTCGCGGCAACCCGACCCTCGAAGTCGACATTACCCTCGACTCCGGCGCAACCGGCCGTGCGGCCGTTCCGTCCGGCGCTTCCACCGGCGTAAACGAAGCCCTCGAACTGCGCGACGGCGACAAGTCCCGCTACCTCGGCAAGGGCTGCCAGAAGGCCGTTGACAATGTCAACGACATCATCGCTCCGGCCATCATCGGCATGGACGCCATCGACCAGGTCGGCATCGACAACCTGATGCTCGAACTCGACGGCACCGAAACCAAATCCAAGCTCGGCGCCAACGCCATGCTGGGTGTTTCCCTGGCCGTGGCCCACGCCGCAGCCGACGAACTCGGCATCCCGCTGTTCCGCTACATCGGCGGCGCCAACGCCAAGGCCCTGCCGGTTCCGATGATGAATATCATCAACGGCGGCTCGCACTCCGACGCCCCGATCGCCTTCCAGGAATTCATGATCCGCCCGGTCGGCGCCCCGACCTTCAAGGAAGGCCTGCGTTGCGGCGCGGAAGTTTTCCACGCCCTCAAGGCCATCATCAAGTCCAAGGGTCTCTCCACAGCGGTTGGTGACGAAGGCGGATTTGCCCCGAACTTCTCCGGCGGCACCGAAGAAGCCCTCGACTCCATCATCCAGGCCATCAAGGATGCCGGATACGAGCCGGGCAAGGATGTAACCATCGGCCTCGACTGCGCTTCTTCCGAATTCTACGAAGACGGCGTCTACAACTATGCCAAGTTTGAAGGCGAAGGCGGTGCCAAGCGTTCTTCCGAAGAACAGGCCGACTACCTCGAAGAGCTGATCAGCAAGTATCCGATCGACTCCATCGAAGACGGTATGAACGAAGAAGACTGGGATGGCTGGAAAGTCCTGACCGACAAAATCGGCGACCGCTGCCAGCTCGTCGGCGACGACCTGTTCGTGACCAACGTCAAGTTCCTCGAACGTGGCATCAAGGAAGGTTCCGCCAACTCGATCCTTATCAAGGTCAACCAGATCGGTACGCTGACCGAAACCCTCGACGCGATTGAAATGGCCCACAAGGCCGGCTTCACCGCCGTGGTTTCCCATCGTTCCGGCGAAACGTCCGACAACACCATCGCCGACATCGCGGTGGCCACCAACGCCGGACAGATCAAGACCGGATCGCTCAGCCGTTCCGACCGCATCTCCAAGTACAACCAGCTGCTCCGCATCGAGGAAATGCTCGGTACCGATAGCCGCTACGGCGATGCGTAACCAACACTTCGGTGTTGTTCCAAAGGCGGTCTTCGGACCGCCTTTTCTTTTTTTATGCAACATGCTACAAGGTCTTCATGTTGAAATTCACCCTTCCCCTACTACTCGCGCTGTCGCTGGCCGGATGCCGAACGCAACCCGTGCCGCAAACGTCGTTCTCCTTCGGTGTCGTGGCGGATATACAGTATGCCGACAAGTATGACAGTGGCGCGCGCCACTACCGCTCCTCGCTGGACCGGCTGGCCGACTGCGTCGACGAACTAAACCGTCATGATCTGGCCTTCACCATCCAGCTGGGCGACATCATGGACGGCAACACCAACGAGACATCCACCCTTGCGGACCTGGATCTCATTCTGGGCTCCTTCAACACGCTGATGATGCCGACGTACCACGTGATCGGAAACCACTGCATGACCGCCGGGAGGGATATGCTCCAGCAGAAACTCGGTCTGCAGAGGTGCTATTACGCGTTCACGAGGCCCGAGGCTCCCGGCTGGCGCTTCATCGTCCTCGACGGGATGGATGGCGGATACGGCATACTCTCTGATGTGCAACTGGCGTGGCTGAAAACCACCCTGGATGCCGCGCGCGCCGCGCGGGAAAAGGTCATGGTCTTCTGCCATTTTCCCCTGATCGAAAAGGCCGCATCCAAAAATCGAATGCAGCAACCAGACCCCGTCCTGCAGGAGCTCATTGCATCCGGTTGCGTGGTGGCCTATTTCGCCGGTCACGACCATGCCGGAGGCTATGCGTTCCAGGACGGCATACACCACATCACACTCAAGGGCATGGTAGAAGCCGCCGATAGCAATGCCTATGCAATCATCGAGGTCGGGCCGGGCCAGCTGAAGGAAACCGGCTTTGGGGCTGAACCCTGCCGGGAAATGGTCTTCGGCAGTAGATAGCATACCGGGAAACGACAGGTATAAAACAGTCTTGTTGATCCCCGGAGAGTCGTTATATTCCCAGATATTTCACGGATTATACATCACGAATCACGTAACCATGCAGCAGACGGAAAAATACTGGAACCTGATCAACCGCATCGTGCTGGTGGCCATCATCATCATGGCTGGCGTCGGTGCGGTCCTCGCGTTTGCCCCGAAGGTCCAGCAGCTCCGCGAAAACCAAGCCACCTACAACCGACTGCAGGAACGCATCGACGTGACCGTTGCCGCCGAAAACGAACTGAAGGACAAACAACGTCGCTTCACCACCGACCGCTCGTTCGTCGAACGCGTGGCCCACGAAGTCGGTTATGCCCACGGCAACGAGACCATCTTCCACTTCCCCGAGGAAACAGGCGGGAATTGAATCTCATTTTTTGAATGCTGATTGTTGATGCATCGATGGATTGCGCCCATACCCTATTGAATAAAGACCGTCGGAGATCCCCAATCGAAACTAAGGAATCAAGAATCAAGAACGCACCCGCCCCCATTGCCTGGACCATAGCCGGGTCGGATCCGGGCGGCGGCGCCGGCATTCAGGTTGACCTCAAGGTAATGAACGCCTTCGGCGTGCATGGGTGCTCCGTCGTCACCGCCCTCACCGCGCAAAACACGCTCGGGGTCCAAGCCGCAGAACCGGTTTGCGAATCGATGTTCCAGTCGCAGCTTGAATCGCTCGCCGCCGACCTGCCGGCCGCCGCAATCAAGACCGGCATGCTCGGTTCTACCGCCAACTGCCGGATCCTTGCCGACTTTCTGAACAGCTCAAACCGCCCCCTCGTCTGCGACCCCATCCTGAAATCCACGTCGGGAGCCAGACTGATCGACCCCGCGGCGCTGGATCTGCTCGTCCAAGGAATTTTTCCACACGTAACCGTTTTGACCCCCAACCTTCCCGAAGCGCAGCACCTGCTCAATATCAGCTCCCTGCGCGTCGAAGAGGCCGCCGAGCGCTTCCTCAGCCTCGGCGTACAATCCGTTTTGATGAAAGGCGGACACGCGGCGGGCGATGATTGCAACGACTACTGGACCGACGGCCAGCACTCGCTTTGGCTGAGCAGCCCGCGCATTGAAACGCGGGCCAGCCACGGAACGGGATGCATCCTTTCGTCGGCCATCGCGTCAGCCTTGGCACTCGGCCAGCCCCTCCCCGAAGCGATCACGACGGCCAAGACCTTTCTTAACCAGTGCCTCCATGCCCCCGCCCATATTGGAGCGGGGCACGGCCCGATGCGCATTGCCCCCTTCCTCAACCGGATGGAACACCGGCCATCCATTCAATAATCCCTCACTCCACCCTTTCTTTCCGTACGGGTTATCCATATTATTTGGTCATGGAACCAATTTCCCTATACCTAACGCTCCTGCTGGCAGGATTTGTCCTGATCGGTTTGGAGATATTCATACCGGGCGGCATTCTCGGGATCTTTGGATCGGTTGCCTGGATTGCGGCCGCCGTGGTCGGCTGGCGTTTCTTTCCGGATCCCTGGAACATGGTCAGCGCGATGGCCCTGCTGGCCATCGGCATCCTGACCTTCGTCGTCTGGATTCGCTACTTCCCGAAAAGCCGCGTCGGCCGAAGCCTCTCGCTCCAGGTAAGCGGTGCCACCTATAAATCGCACAAAGCAACGGACCTGCCCGTGGGCACCGAGGGCAAAGCGCTCTCGACGCTCCGCCCCTCCGGCATCGCCGTGTTCGATGGAAAACGGATCGACGTGGTAGCCGGCGGTGAATGGATCGACGCCGGAGAAGCCGTTAAGATCTCATCCACCTCGGGCGGCCATGTTTCCGTCGTGAAAGTTTAAGCATATGCGTTTCAAATATTTCCAAGCGACACTCTTCACCCTGCTCACGGTCTCGGCCCAGGCCGCCCTGCTCACCAAAACGAACGACTATATCGTCGCCAAGGACCAGGTCATCGGTTCCGAACAATGGGTTGTGGCCAACGCCGCCCATGTGGAGGGAACCATCACGGACGATCTCTTCGTGGGCACCACCGAAGAGCTGTTGCTATCCGGCACCATGGAAGGCAACGTCTGGGGCTACTCCTACACCGATGCAAAGGTGAGCGGAACCTGCCGGCGCAATGTGAGGGTCTTCGCGCCCACCCTGCGCATCGAAGGCGATATTGACGGCAACCTCATGGCCATGGGCGCCACCATCTCCATCGCCACCAACGCCACGGTTTCCGGCGATGCATATCTCAAGGCGAGCCAGATCATCGTGGAGGGCCATGTGGGCGGCAACCTCCATGTCACCGCAATGCAAACCGCAACCGTCAGCGGACGCATCGACGGCAACGCAACCATTACCGCGCCGGAAATCATTCTGCCCGACGACGCCCGGGTCGGCGGAAACCTAACCTACACCATGGGCAAGGAACTGATTCCCTCCGAGGAGGTGGTGTCCGGACAGATGGTACGCATCGCACCGGAAAGCCCCTATTCGTCCGCCCGCATCACGCAACACACCTTCCTCTTCCTGGGCGCCCTGCTCACGGGCGTGGCCTTTATTTCCCTGTTTCCCATGACCACCGCCATGGCATCCCTGCTAGCCCGGAAGTCGCCGTTGAAATGTTTTGTCGTTGGCTCGGTATCGCTGGTGCTACTGTTTTTCTTTGCGGTTGTCAGCGTCAATTCCATCATCGGCCTGCCCCTCGGGCTGGTGACGCTCGCCGCGGGGGGCATCCTGGTCTACACCAGCCGGATCATTATCGGCCTCATGCTGGGGAGCATGGTACTCAAAGGCGCAAACACCTCGGCCGGACGGGTCTTGCTCGCCATGGCCACCGGTCTGGCCATCATCTATTTCTTCACGTTCATCCCCAATGGGGTCGGACGCATGATACAGGTTATTGTGGCGTGCATCGGCGTGGGAGCCATGCTACTCGCCCTTCTTCAGAAACGCCGCCTGATCATCCAGGTGCCGGAAGAACTCAAACAGCTTGAAGCCTTGAAGAAGGAATCACATAACCCCACGGAGGAATCACCATGAACCCATACTACCTCGTCTTCATCATCCCGCTCGGCATCCTCATGCTGGTGCTGTTTGGGCTGGCCCTCTCCGTCATCAATCTATGGGTCCGGGCCCTGTTTGCCGAAGCCCCGGTGCGCATCCGCAACCTGATCGGCATGAAACTACGCCGCGTTCCCCCGACCCAGGTGGTGCTCACCTACATTTCGGGTATCAAGGCGGGGCTGCCCATCTCGACGGACGAACTCGAGGCCCACTATCTCGCCGGCGGCAGCATGCAGAATGTCGTCCGCGCCCTGATTGCCGCCGACAAGGCCTGCATCGAACTATCCTTCCAGCAGGCCGCAGCGATCGACCTCGCCGGGCGCAACATCATGGATGCCGTGCAGACCAGCGTTAATCCGAAGGTGATCGACTGCCCCGACCCGGATAAAACCCCCGGCGGAATGCTCGACGCCGTGGCCAAGGACGGCATCCGGTTGCTGGTCAAGGCCCGCGTAACCGTGCGCACCAACCTCGAGCGCCTCGTCGGCGGCGCCACGGAACAAACCATTATTGCACGCGTCGGCCAGGGCATCGTCAGCGCCATCGGCTCCATGGCGTCCTACAAGGATGTGCTGGAAAATCCGGATTCCATCAGCCGCAAGGTGCTCAACAGCGGACTCGACGCCCAGACCGCATTTGAAATCGTTTCAATCGATATCGCCGATGTTTCCGTCGCGGGTATCGGCCAGATTGCCAACGTCGGTGCCAAGCTCGAAACCGACCGCGCCGACGCCGACAAGATCATGCGCCAGGCCGAAGCCGAAGGCCGACGCGCCATGGCCATCGCCGCCGAACAGGAAATGCGCGCCCGCGTCCAGGAGATGCAGGCCAAGGTGATCGAAGCACAGGCTGAGGTTCCGCTGGCCATGGCCGAGGCGTTCCGCAAGGGCAATCTCGGCGTAATGGATTTCTACCGCATGCAGAATATCATGGCCGATACCGCCATGCGCGAGTCGCTTTCCGAAGGCGACGATGGAAAATCCGACAAGGAAGGATAATCCCGGACGATAAGGATAGATCGACATGGAAGATCTCATCACATTCCTAATCATCATTGCCGCAGTCGCTTTCAACGCCTTGCGGCTGCGGAACGAGAAGGGCCGGCAGCAGGGGCAGCGCCCCCCGGAACCATCCGGGGACGAGCCCCCCGCCCGACAGCCTTCGCCCTTGGAGGAGTTTTTCAACGAGATTGCCCGCAAGTTTGAGCCGCCGCCCCACGCAATGCCGGATTGGCCGGAAGAGATCGAGCGCCCCGATAACCTGCAGGAGCTGGAAGAGTACGAAGCCGCAGGGGTTCCACCCGTCCCGCAAAAACCAGCCCCCGCGTTCGCGGAAAGCAAGCTGCCTGAAATTGAGGTCCTGCCGATCAAGGGCGAAGTGATGAAACCCAAGACGGTGGCCAAGTCGTCGGCCGGCAGGATCAAATCGAACACCATGTCCTCGGCCGGACTCAGCGGTTCGCTGATTCCCACGCCGGTCTTGTTGCGCAGTGCCGCGGGCCAGACGCATTTTAGAATCAAGAACCGCCGGCAGCTTAGGCAATCGCTGATTGCCAGCATGGTTTTCGGACCGCCGCGGGCATATGAGCAATCGTTCCACAACACCTTGGCAGAATAACCCCAACCCACCCTACCCATGATTGAAATATCCCTGACCCACCTGCTGGACGTCGCAATCTGCGCGGCCGAAGCCGCCGGCAAGCACGCACTGAACAACAAGCATCGCCGCACGGAAACCACGGAAACCTTTACGCACGACGTCAAGCTGGTGCTGGACCTGGAGTGCCAGAAGCTAGCCGAAGAGGTCATAGCCTCGGAGTTTCCCGCGCACGGCATCCTGGGCGAGGAGGAGGTCAGGGAAGTGGCGGACGAAGCCTACGAGTGGATCATCGACCCGATCGACGGAACAATGAACTATTCGCACGGCTTCCCCTACTGGTGCAGCTCGGTCGCCGTCCGCTACAACCAGAAAATCCTGGCCGGCTGCGTATACGCTCCCGAATTCGACAACTACTACACCGCGCACATCGAGGAACCCGCCAAATGCAACGGCGAGCCGATCAAGGTCTCCGGCACGAAACATCTGCAGGATGCACTCGTCTTTACCGGACTGTCGAAAGACCTCGACAGCGCGCATGATCAGCACTTGAACACGTTTCGCATGCTGGCCCTCAACACCCAGAAGGTGCGCATCAACGGCGCGGCCGCGCTGGATATCTGCTATGTCGCCAGCGGTGCCAGCGACGGTTTCTTTGAAACCGGCATCTATCTTTGGGACTATGCCGCCGCCGGACTGATCGCCGAACAGGCCGGCGCAACGCTGACGCTCTACCCGCAAAAGAACGAGTTGCACCGATACTCCGTCCTGTGCGCCAACAACAACCTGATTGACGGCCTGCGGGCCATCTACAGCAAGTGCATCTGATCATGGCCAAGAAAAAGAAAAAAACACCCCCCGATATCCACTGGCTCTACGAAGCCTCCGTCCAGAACGTCGATACCGACCTCGATATCGGCAAGCGCATCTTCTCGAAGCACCGCGGCCGCAAGCCGCTGACCGTGCGGGAAGATTTCTGCGGCACGGCCAAGCTGGCCGCCCGCTGGGTGCAACGAAACAAGCAGCACAAGGCTTGGGGCATTGACTTCCACCAGCCCACCCTCGACTGGGGCATGAAATACAATGTGTCCGAGCTTTCCGAGGAGCAGAAGAATCGACTGCACCTGATCTGCGGCGACGTCCTGGAAGTCGACACGCCCCAGGTCGATATGGCCTTCGCCCTCAACTTTTCTTTCTGCGTCTTCAAGCAGCGCGAAACCCTCCGCAACTATTTCAAGCGCGTGGCGAAATCCCTGAACGACGAAGGGATTTTCGTGATGGATATCTACGGCGGTACGGAATCGGTGATGGCCAAGAGCGACGATGTGCGCGAAATCCCCGGCTTTACCACGCCCGAGGGACTCAAGATTTCAGACTTCGAATATTTGTGGGAGCAGGCCGAATACAACCCCATCACCCACGAAACCGTCTGCCACATCCACTTCAAAGTGCCCGGCTACGGCTCCATCAACAAGGCCTTCACCTACGACTGGCGCCTCTGGACCCTCCCCGAAATCCAGGAGGTGCTTCTCGAGGCCGGCTTCACCAAGGCCGAGGTCTACCTGCACGACTTCGATGAACACGGCGAATCCGACGAAACCTTCCGCCGCCGCACCACCTACGAAAACGTCCAGGGCTGGGTCGCCTACGTCGTGGGCATAAAGTAAGGGCGACATGCATGTCGCCCCAACGGACACGAAACATGACCAAGAAACAACGCGCCGAATACATTGCCCGCAAGCTGGACGAGCTCTATCCGGAAATCCCGATCCCGCTCGACCACACCGATGCCTACACCCTGCTGATTGCCGTGTTGCTTTCCGCACAGTGCACCGACAAGCGCGTCAACATGGTTACGCCCGCCCTGTTCGCCAAAGCCTCCACGCCGCAGGCCATGGCGAAGCTTTCCGTAGAGGAGATTCTTGAATGCATCAAAACCTGCGGACTCGCCAATGGCAAGGCGAAGAACATAAAGCGGCTATCGGAAATGCTGGTCGAAAAATACGACGGCGAAGTGCCGCGCACCTTCGAGGAACTGGAAAAACTGCCGGGCGTTGGCCACAAGACCGCCAGCGTCGTCATGATCCACGCCTTCAAGATTCCGGCCTTCCCGGTCGACACCCACATCCACCGCCTCGCCCAGCGCTGGGGCCTCACCAATGGAAAGAATGTGGAGCAGACCGAAGCCGACTGCAAAAAGCTGTGGCCGCCGGAGGATTGGGAAAAGCTCCACCTGCAAATCATCACCTTCGGTCGCGAACACTGCACCGCCCGCGGTTGCGACGGCACCAAGTGCGAAATCTGCCGCACCACCCATCCCCACCGAAAAAAGCCCTTCGTCGCCAAAAAGGCGTAATTCAAACGTCCTTTTCCGTACCATCGCGCAAAACGTTTTGCGCGCAGTGCAGAACAGCCAATACATCAATTTGATCCGGTTTGATGAAGTAGATAATCCGGTATGCCCCCTCGATAATCTCGCGAATCTGGGCCAGATCATATTCCGGGACACGGCGACCAGACAGAGGGTTTTCGGAAATCTGCTGCGAACGACGGGTCAACCGGTCAACCATCCGCAAGGCATACTCGGCGGAATCGCGGGCAATATAGGCGTGAATGCTCTCCAGATGCTGTTGAGCTGTTTCTGTCCAGAAGACTCTCATTCGGGGGGAAGACCGTATTTCGCCCTCACCTCCGCAACGGCAATGGTTCGACCTGCTTCGCTATCGGCCAGTCCCCGTTCGATCGCTTCGCGTACATAGATCTCATGGATCAAGTCGTCCCATGTCGCGTTGGGTGGCATACGATCCACCAACTTATGCGCTTCGTCTTTTTCCATAATGGTCGGCATAGCAGCCTCCTTGATACACGTCCAAAATAATGCTTCCGCCTTCTTCGGTCAACTCCGCGTAATCTGCAGTCCCGTTTCGGAGAGGGAGAAATCGACGAAGCGCGCACCGTTGTTGGGCGGATCGTTTTCGAGCCGTTGCTGGATGCGCAGGGCCGCATCGGCATCCCGGGCAATCATGAACAGGTAGCCTCCACCGCCGGCACCCAGCAACTTGGCGGCGGAGAGGTCTTCCCCGGCCAGATCAAGGATGCTTTGCACGGCCGGCGGATTGGTTCCGGGATCCAGCCGCTGATTCAGCGTCCAGCTACGCCGCACCGCTTCCGTGAATCCGTCGAAATCGTGCCGTTGTATCGCATCGTGACAATCAAGCGCCGTCTGCGCGATGGAATCGACAGTGGCCAGACGTTCCTGCGAGTTGAGGAAGATGCCGCGCACGATTTCCCCAAGTATGTCATGCGCCACGCGGGTGATTCCGGTGTAGTAAAGTAGCATACGCGCCTTTTCCGGACCTTGGAAAAACCGGCCCGGCAGCCAGCGGACTTCCGGAACCTGTTCCAACCCCGGCACGGTCTTGACAAGCTTGATGCCCGGAAAGATTCCTCCGACCTGATCCTGCCATCCGCCGCCGCTGGTCAGCAACTGCTCCAACGCCAACGTCCGTTGCGCGATTTCAACCCGATCCCAAGCCAGTCCGCCGAAATCGGAAAGTACGCCGAGAATGGTGGCCGCGAGAATGCTGCTGGTGCCAAGCCCAGACCCTTTCGGAATGGCCGAGAGCATCGAAATCTCGACCCCGCCGCCCATGTCGCGCAGCTGTTCTTCGAGCGATGCGTAGCGACCTCCGTTGAAGTCCGGATGGAATCCGGCCAAGGCGAAGGCCGCGCGGGCGAGCGTGAAGCCACTATCCAGTTGGTCGTAGGCCCGGACATCGTCGTAGGTTTCCAGTTGTTCGGCCAGTCCGAGATCAATGGAGCGGATGGTGAGCACCGGTCTTTCCGTCTGGCGGGCAAACACCTGGATAGGCGGTTGGCCGTTTAGTTCAATCGCGATGTTCAGCACGGCCCCACCATGCTCCAAGCTGTACGGCGGCGTATCGGCCCAGCCTCCGGCAAAGTCCATCCGCACCGGACAGCGGCCCCAGACAATCTGGTCCTTCAGCAGGGAGCAGGATGGAACAACCGGATTCTGCCGGTAGGGATCGACGATGAGATCACGCAGGACTTGGAAGGCTTCCTTTTCGGCGGTGTCCCAGTTTGCGTCACCCCGGCGGCGCATTACGGCGGCGCGGAACATTCGGTCGTGCAGGGCGATCATCGGATTGCGCAGGTTGGCTATCTCCAACGGTGCCGGCAATTCGTACGCACCTTCCGCGTACAGCTCGGCCACCGCCTCCAGATCGAGCTTGTAGAATACGCTGTGTTCGGCATGGCGGGCCATGACCGGCAGGGCCGATTTTCGAAGCATATCCCGTTGTGCATACATGCCTTCCAGATTGGCCGACTGGCTCAACTGGCGGGCCGATAGACGCCGGGCCTCCAGCCACATGCTTCGCCATTCGTCCGACTCCTCAGGCTCTGCGGCGAACATCCATTTCACAAAACCGGCCTCGAAGGTTTCCATGACCGGGAAGAGCGGAGCCAGTTGTAGATCGCAATCCGGCTCAATCCCGGCCTCTTCGAGAGAAATGCCGCGAGCGTCGAACCACTGGATTACCGGACGGTTGATCCAGCGCGTCGCAGCGTCGCCCATCGGACCGCGGAACGCATCGGCATATCCATAAACCCGCAATGCGGTTGCCTGCTCCACGGGAACGAAATCGAGGCACACGCCATCTCCCAACTCGAGTTCCCAGTCGTTTTCCGGAACCCCGGTCAGAATGTTTTCCGCGGCGATGCGCCAACTGGCCGGAACATGGCTGTTTTCGACCCATAGCGAATGGTTTTCCTCCCGGCGCAACGGAGCGCGGAAATCAGAGTTCTGGATGAACTGCCGCGGCTGGGCCATGGAAGGAACCGCTCCAAGCTTGGATTGATCGGCGACGATGTTCTGGAGTTCGTAGATCGACTGCATCATGTCGCCGCAGGTTCCGAAGTGGTAGAATTCCGCATTGGGAAGCGGAACCACCGCCGTCGTTAGTTGTCCGACTTCGGCATCCTGATCGACCGGCTCCGAGCCGAGACTGAGCGCCCAGCGGCCGTACAAATCGTATGTATCCGGCAACTCGTTTCCGAAGGCCTGAAGCTCGGCATTCCAACCGCTCTTTTTCATCAGGCAATTTACGGCCCGCTCGCTCAACAACCAGATCCCGACATCGATCAGGAAGGCTTGATCGCGCGATTTTTCGCGGATGAGGCCGAGCGACGGTTTTTGCAGGAAGGTTACCAACTTTTCCGGATGGTCCGGGTCGCAGAACATGACGCCGAAGTTCTGCGCCTCCTCCGGCGTTACCCAAAGCCCGAAAAACACCACATCGGCTTCAGGAATGGCCGGCAAGGGGCCATTGAGACGAACGAAGACATCGCCGCTGGCGACCATCGTCCGCGCGTTGGCGGACGCGGACTGCGCCAGTTGCTGCAAGGTCGGCTCCGCAATGTCGAGCAGGGTCTGGTCGAGACGCTGGCCCAGCGCCCAGCGAAAGACAGGAATGGGAATGAAGAGTTTACCGGGCGCGGCGTAGGGCGGAAGGCGGCGGCTTTCCCCTCCTCCGTGGATGATCAGCTTGCCGTTCTTTTCCAGCCAATCGGAAAACGAGGGTTCTCCGGATGCCCGCCAGGCCTGCTCCAATACATACGCCGTGCCGCCGCCAGAACCCAGCTGGCGTCCCGGTGGATCGAACGTGGCAAAACTGCGTTGGGCCACGGATGGCTCGCAGTTGGACAAGTGCTTGCACATGTTGGGCGGCAGCGAGAGCAACAGATCGAAATTGGATGGTGTTTTCATTCGGACAAGGTAGCAAACCGGAAGAAATATACAGCATCCGATTTGTTTTCCTTTCTTGACCCTCGTCAAGGAACAGTTCGGCGGTTTATGACAGCTTATGTCCAACAATTTACGAAACGGAGCACACTATGAAACGTAAGATTATCGAAATCAACGAAGACCTCTGCAACGGCTGCGGAGACTGCATCGTCGGCTGCGCGGAAGGCGCCCTGCAACTGGTCGACGGCAAAGCCAAGCTCGTGAAGGAAAACTTTTGCGACGGTTTTGGCGATTGCGTCGGAACCTGCCCGACCGGCGCGCTCCAGATTATCGAGCGCGAGGCTGAAGAATTCGACGAAGAGGCCACGATCGAGCATGTCCGCAATATCGGTGGCGAGGAAGCCGTCAAGCGCA
>JBNLGU010000021.1:0-33078 GCA_050306215.1 Pontiella sp. | reverse complement strand
GGCGCGAGGTTTCTGGTTGCCGCCGAAGGCCGGGGCAAGGTGATGAAGCAACACGCGCTGGAGCGCATATTCAAAGATGTCGACCTGTTCGTCGGCGTCGATGAGCGCCTGCACGATATCGCGGAAGGCGGCGTATTGGCCGGGGGAAAGGAAGCGCAGGGAGGGTATGGCAAGGTCAACGATCGGCAACCGCATTTCGGGCTTGATGGTGTCGAGTTCGAGCAACGCCTTCTCCAGCGCCTGGTAAACGGCGGGTTTCGCCTTTTCCTTAATGTAGGCCAGTTGCTTGCCGCGGATGGTGTCGCCGGAGTCGAGCAGCAGGAAATAGATCAGCATGCGCGCGCCGTATGGATCGCGGGCGTATTCCTTCGCCTTTTCCGGGATGGAGTCGATTAGTTTGCGGGCGGCATCGGCGTGGTGTTCCATCGGGGTTCCGATGGAGTCGAGCAATGCTTCGGGATTATTGGGCCGGGGTTTCGGCTGCGTGGCCGTGTCGAGAACGGCGGCCGTTACCGCTACCTTGGCTGGCTGGGTGAAGAGGTCGACAAAGTCGGTTTTCTTCTTCTCTTCCTTCTTTGGTGTCGGAGCGCTTTCAAGGCGGGTCAGTTGGGCGCGGAGATCTTCCGGTGTCACGGTTTCAAACTTCCCGTTGAAGTTGGGTTCCAGCCATTTGACGCGTTCGGCCAGCGGGGGGTGGGTATTGAACATGGAAGGGCCCAGCCCGTTTCCAAAAAACATGTGGCTGGCCTGCTCGGCCTGCGGTGAGCGGATGCGCGAGCCTTCGGCCAGTCCGCCGATCTTTTTCAATGCGCCGGCCAGTCCTTCCGGATTGCGGGTAAATTGCACGGCGGAGGCGTCGGCCAACCGTTCACGCTGTCTTGAAATGGAGGCCTTGATCAGTTTGCAGAAGAAGTATCCGGTAAAACCGACCACCATCAGGGTCATGGCGGCCGCCATCATGACCAGAACGATCTGACCGGAGTCCTTGCTGCGTCGTCCTCCGCCTCCGTAGCCAACGAATTGAAGCAGGACCCGCCCCGTCAGCCCGATCACCAGCAAGCCGTACAGGATCCCCATCAGGTTGAGGTTCATCCGCATGTCGTTGTTGAGAATATGGCTGAACTCGTGGGCGACCACGCCTTGGAGCTCGTCGCGCGTCAGGCCGGTCATCGTTCCGTACGTGACGGCCACGACGGAAGAGGACGGGCTAAAGCCGGCGGCGAAGGCATTGATACCGTTTTCTCGATCCATCACATAGACGGCCGGAACCGGTACGCCGGAGGCGATGGCCATCTCTTCGACTACATTGCGCAGGCGCTTTTCGAAAAAGTCGTCGGTTTCGGGACGGATCTGCCGTCCGCCCAGCATCTCGGCCACACCACCACCGCCACCGCGCTGCAACTGGGAAATCTTGAACGTTGCCCCGCCCAATACGACGAGCAGTGTGATGCCGCAGACAAACAGAAACGCATCGGGGTACCACCATTCAAACGGAATAGGGGCCCCGGTCGTCGGTCGATTCACTAGATAAGCATGCCATCCGATGACGGGAATGAAATAGACGAGCAGAATCGTCAGCACCACGGCCAGGCTGAAATAGGTCAGCAACAAACCGGTACTCTTTCTCGCGTTATCTTGTCGGGCAAAGAAATCCATATATTCAGCGCAACGGCGTCAAGAACGCAAAGATTCGCCCCGGTTGCTTGGCAAAACCCAGGTCGCTTTGCGTCTTGGCGGCGGATTTTTTAATCAAAGCTGACCTTTGGGGCTTCCTTCTGCGCTTGGTCCTCAATTTCAAACAGCATGGCCTGATTGAAGTTGAACATGCCGGCGATAATGTTTGTCGGGAAGGTTTCACGCTTGGTGTTGTAGACCATGACGGCGTCGTTGAAGGCCTGGCGTGCGAATGCAATGCGGTTTTCGGTGCTGACCAGTTCCTCCGATAACTGCATCATGTTCTGGTTGGCCTTGAGGTCGGGGTAGGCTTCCGACAGGGCAAACAGGCGGCCGAGGGCTCCGGTGAGAGCTCCTTCCGCGCCCATCAGTCCGGCCATGGCGCCGGAATCGCCGGGGTTCTGCGCGGCGGCCTTGCCGGCGGCGGCGGCCTGGTTGCGGGCCTGGATGACGGCTTCGAGGGTTTCACGTTCGTGTTTCATGTAGCCCTTGGCGGTTTCGACCAGATTTGGAATCAGGTCGTAGCGGCGCTTCAGCTGCACATCGATCTGGGCAAAGGCGTTCTTGAAGCGGTTGCGCAACACCACGAGGCCGTTGTACATACCGACCACGGCAATGAAGAGGATCACGATCAATCCGAGCAGTACGAGCAAGCCTATCATTTGTCTCTCCTTGTTAAGTTGTGGGGCGATAGTAGGAAAGGCGGCTTGGCAATTCACTTATAAAAGGAAAAAGGATTTGTAACTTTCGCCCATTCAGGATCGCCACAGGTCCTTCCTGATTTCCCCGTATTGCCTCTTGACGGCGCGGGGCCGGAGGCGTAGTTTTCACGGCTTGTTGATAGTTTGGCTCTGGGAAGAGAGTGGGCGATGCCCGCTCTTTTGTTCTCTCAGGGCTGGTTATTTGATTTTTTGAGGTATGCGAATGGAGGGCTTATGAATCCTGCAGAGTTGAAAGCCGTTGTTGAATATATGGAAAGCGAGCGGGGCGTCGAGCGCGAGTTAATCATCCGCGCCATCGAAGCGGCCCTGCAGGGCGTCACCGAAAAAAACGGGGTCGAAGACGACACCCTCCGCATCGCCATCGACCGCAAAACCTTTGAACGAAAAGCCTTCCGCAAACTATCCGACGGAAGCGAAATCGAAACCACGCCGCCGCCGCTGGGCCGTATTGCCGCCCAGACCGCCAAGCAGGTCATCATGCAGAAGATCCGCAGCGCGGAAAAGGATCTCATTTTCGACGAGTACAAGGATCGCGTCGGCGAAATCGTGACCGGTGCGGTTTCCCGCTTCGACCGTAGCGATGTGATTGTCGAGCTCGAGCACGGCGAAGCCTGCATGCCTTCGAAGGAGCGCGTCCCGACCGAGGAATACGAGGTTGGCGAGCGCATCCGCGCCCTGATCCTGGCCGTCCGCGAACGCGAACGCGGCCCGGAAATCGTGTTGTCGCGCAGCCACCCGGATTTTGTCCGCCGCCTGTTCGAGCTGGAAGTCTCGGAAATCAGCGACGGCACCATGGAGATCAAAGGCATTGCCCGCGAAGCCGGCTACCGCAGCAAGGTCGCGGTGATCTCGCACGACGAGCGCGTCGATCCCGTCGGCGCCTGCGTCGGCATGCGCGGCATGCGCGTAAAGAACATCGTCCGCGAGCTGTCCGGCGAAAAGATCGACATCGTTCGCTGGAGCGAAGATATCCATACCCTGATTGCCAACGCGCTGGCTCCGGCCCGCCTCAAGGAAGTGGATGCGGACGAAGAAACCCGCACCGTCAAGGTGATCGTCGATCCTGACCAGCTTTCGCTGGCGATCGGCAAGCGCGGCCAAAACGCGCGACTGACCTCCAAGCTTACGGGTTGGCGGGTCGATATCCAGAAGGATGAAGAAAGCATGGACTTCGAAGAACGCGTAGCCATCGCGGTAACCAAGCTGGCTGCGATCGAAGGAATCGGCAGCGAGTATGCCGAGAAGCTGGTCTTCTCCGGCTTCCTGACCCTCGAGGGCATCCTGGCCGCCGACATGAGCGACCTCGAAGCCATTGACGAAGGTGTTTCCGCCGAGCAGGCCAAAGCGATTTGGTATGCGGCCGAGGCGGCCTACATAAAAGAACACGGTGAGATTACGGACTAATGAACATTACAGATACAGCTAAGGATGTAGGCGTCTCCCCCGAGGAGTTGCTGGAGATTTTACAGGACATCGACATCGAGGTCGACGGCATCGATGCGGAACTGAGCGCGGAGCAGATCGGCGCTGTGTGCGACGAACTGGGCTACGCCTCGATCGAGGAAGCGCGGGCCGACAACGCCCCCGCCGAAAAAGCGACGGAGGCTGAAGTCGCTCCGGCGGCAACGGCCGATGCCGTCGAAGAGGTGGCAACCGAAGCGGAAGCTACCGATGACGAGGAGGAGGCCGCCGAGTCCAACGTCATCGAACTGAAGAAGCCAAAGATTGTCGTCAAGGATTTTGCCGAGCGCATGGGCATGAAGCCCAACATGGTGATTGCCGAACTGATGCGCATGAACGTCTTTGCATCGATCAATGCCGAGATCGACCTGAAGGTGGCCAAGGAAATCGGCGAGAAGCATGGCTTCATCGTGCGCAAGGAAGAGAAGAAAAAAGCAGCTCCGCCGGCGCCGAAGGCCAAAGCCATCCAGGCCAAGAAGCTGGAAGAAGTCGAAGATACGCCCGATGCCTTGTTGCCGCGCCCACCGGTGGTCACCTTCATGGGCCACGTCGACCACGGCAAGACCTCGTTGCTCGACAAGATCCGCAACTCGCGCGTTGTTACCGGCGAGTCCGGCGGCATTACGCAGCATATCGGGGCCTACACGGTCGAGCTCGACGACCATAAGATTACGTTCCTGGACACCCCCGGCCACGCCGCCTTCACGGCCATGCGCGCCCGCGGTGCCAACCTGACCGACATCGTGGTGCTGGTTGTGGCCGCCGACGACGGCGTCATGCCGCAGACGATCGAAGCCATCAAGCATGCACAGGCCGCCGGCGTCTGCATTATCGTGGCGATGAACAAAATGGATTTGCGCGCCGCCAACCCCGACCGCCTGAAGCAGCAGTTGCAGGAAAACGAGATCATGGTGGAAGACTGGGGCGGCTCGATTGGCTGCTGTCCGGTCAGCGCCGCAACCGGTGACGGGATCGACGGCCTGCTGGAGCGCATCGTACTCGAATCTGAAATGCTCGAACTCAAGGCCAACCCCAACAAGCCGGCCCGCGGCTTTGTGGTGGAGGCCCAAATGGAACCCGGCATGGGGCCGACCGCGAGCGTGCTCGTCAAGAGCGGTACGCTCAAGGTGGGCGACAGCGTGATTTGCGGCAAGTACTGGGGGCGCATCAAGGCCTTGATCAGCGATCAGGGCAAGAAGGTGCGCTCGGCCGGGCCGTCAACCGCCGTTAAGGTTCTCGGCCTGACAAATGTGCCGGGTGCCGGCGATGAATTCCAAGCCATGACCAGCGACCGCGAAGCCAAGACGCTTTCGGAAGAGTTGCAGCAGGAAGAACGCATGCAGCAACTTGAAGGCGGTACTGTTGCCAAGAAGATGTCGCTAGACGATCTATTCGGCGCGGCCGATAGTGAAGAGAAGAAGGAGCTCAAGCTGATCATCAAGGCCGACGTGCAGGGTTCGGTCGAGGCGATCGCCCACTCGCTGTCCGGCATCAAGAGTGACAAGGTCGAAATCAATATCATCACCAGCGATGTCGGCAACATCACCGTGAACGATGTAATGCTGGCGAGTGCGTCCGATGCCATTATCCTCGGCTTCCATACCGGCAAGGAAAACGGCGCGAATGCCGCTGCAAAACGCGAAGGCGTTGAGATCCGCCTGTACAGCATCATCTACGAATTGATCGAGGATGTTGAAACCGCCATGAAGGGCCTGCTGGACCTTGAAACGCGCGAACAGGTGATCGGCGAAGCGGAAATCCGCGAGGTGTTTGAGCTGAGCAGAAAGAACAAGATTGCCGGTTGCATGGTGATGAGCGGCCGCATTACGGCGAAGGCGCACATCCGCATCAAGCACGGTCGCGATGTACTCTTCGATGGAACGATCGGTTCGTTGAAACGATTCCAAAACGATGCGGCCGAAGTGCGCCAGGGACAGGAGTGCGGTATTCGTCCGGACAACTTCACCAACTTCGATGCGGGCGATACGATCGAAGCGTACACCGTCGAAAAAATAAAGCAGAGCCTGTAGGCGACGTCACAAAAAAAGTTGAAGAACCGTCCACCTGGTGGGCGGTTTTTTTGTTCCGATGCGCCTCATGAAAGATGTTCCGGTGCCAATGTTTTTGTTTGTAAAGCGTTCGTAAAAAATGCGTTTTTGTATTCCAAACAGGTTGCATAAAATTAACTCCGTGTTTATAAATGTTTTCCAGAGGAGCGATTGCCGACACATCTTTTGATGTATGCAACCTCGGATAGGTAATGCAGATGTAAAAAATGATTGTTGTCAGGAGCACAAACAAGGAGGCGAACATGGCAGCTAAGAAGACAGCAGCAAAAAAGGCACCGGCTAAAAAGAAAGCCACCGCCAAGAAAGCACCGGCCAAGAAAAAGGCCGCAGCAAAGAAGGCACCGGCAAAGAAGAAAGCCGTAGCTAAGAAGGCACCGGCCAAGAAGAAGGCCGCCGCCAAGAAGGCACCAGCCAAGAAGAAAGCTGCCGCCAAGAAGGCACCAGCCAAGAAGAAAGCTCCGGCCAAGAAGAAGGCCGCCGCAAAGAAAGCTCCGGCCAAGAAGAAGGCTGCCGCAAAGAAGGCTCCAGCCAAGAAGAAGGCCGCCGCAAAGAAGGCTCCGGCTAAGAAGAAAGCTGCCGCAAAGAAGGCTCCAGCCAAGAAGAAAGCCGCCGCAAAGAAAGCTCCGGCAAAGAAGAAAGCCGCAGCAAAGAAGGCCCCGGCCAAGAAGAAGGCTGCCGCCAAGAAGGCCCCGGCCAAGAAAAAGGCCGCTGCCAAGAAGGCTCCGGCAAAGAAAAAAGCCACCAAGAAGAAATAGCTTCTTCTAGCCTGATGGCGAAAACGGCGGATATCGATCCGCCGTTTTTTTATTGTTACCGATCCCAATATCCGTCTAACTTCAGCGCAACTTTCAAGAGAGGGAAGTTACATGAGATGTCCAAAGTGCGAAGGCCGGGAAAACCGCGTGATTGACAGCCGGGAAGTCCGCAATGGCGACGCCATCCGGCGCCGGCGGGTTTGCGTGGGTTGCGGACATCGCTTTACGACCTACGAAGAAATCCAACGCGCGCATCTGCAGGTCACCAAGCGCGACGGGCGGCATGAGGAGCTGAGCCGCGCCAAGTTGGCGAAGAGTCTCAACATCGCGTGTCGCAAGCGGCACATCAGCGTGGAGCAGATCGAACGCATCTGCGATTCTATCATCATGGAAGCGGAGTCCGAGTTCGAGAAAGAGATTCCCAGCATGATCCTCGGCAAGAAGGTCATGACCGCGCTGGAAAAACTCGATGAGGTGGCCTACATCCGGTACGCATCCGTGTATCGCCGTTTCCGCGATGCCGGGCAGTTCATGAATGAAGTGGAACGCCTTATCGGCCGCGAATGATAGGTGGCCGCGACAGGATTCTTGCTGGGCAGGACGTGTGGTCGGAACATCTGCGGAACGTAATTGAGTCGTTGGGTATTCCAGCGGGAACGGTCTCCGAGAATCTTGCGGCCAGCATTGCCGTGTACTGCCGGCAGCATCATCCCGGAGGCATCCAGCAGGCGGACCTGGTGTTGCTGATTGCCCGGGCGTTCTGCGCGATCAACGACCGGGCATCGGCCAGCCGGGTGCTACGTTCGAGCAAGCCCCATGCACGCCACGTGGACCGCTGGCTCGAGATCCTGTCCGAGCTGCACCACTTCCCGGCGCTGCTTCCCTACTTTTCACTGGGGATCATCCGCCCGGCAGATTGGGCGGGTGCGCAACTGGACCGGATGTGGACCCTGGATCTCGGGCGGCTGGCCCTGTCGGACGCGGAGCGGCACGAGATGATGCTCTACCGTACGCTGCGCACGATCATCGAAAACATGCTGGTTTTCTGGGATGCCACAGGCGGCGAAGGAACGTTGGGGTTAAAGGGGCTCTCCACGTTCAATGTCGAGTCCGGCACGCAACGACGACAGACATTCACCACGTCGGACGACCTGCTCGGATATATTGGGAACCTTCTGCAGAAACAGAGGGATGTGCGACACTGGGTGACCACGCCCGTAGTGCTTAATCTCGATCTGGAATGAAACGGATTCACGAATGATAGGATCGCTGAACGATAAAAAAAAGAAACTGCCGCCGCGCACCATCGAACCACCGCGACTGGCGAGCCACCCCGTGTTTCAATTGGGCTATGTCCGGATCATCGGCAGCATGCTGTCGGGACTGCTACTCGCCTTGGCGTTTCCCGGCTTCAACCATTCGGCCCTCGCCTTCTTTGGTTTGGTGCCGTTGCTGTATGCGGTGAAATCGGCCTCGACCAAGCAGGCGGCCTGGCTGGGTCTGCTCAGCGGATTCGTCTTCTTCCTGGTTTCGCTTTTCTGGTTGCACAACCTAACGCGCACGGTGGATAGCCTGGGCATGCAGCTGTGTGCCGTCGCCGGTTATGCCGTGCTGTCGCTCTATTGCGCGCTCTACTTCATTCCCTTTTCCTTGGTGGCGGTTTTCAGCATGCGAAAGTGGGTCGGCGACGACCTGATGAAAAACGTCCGTTTCATGTTTGTGCTTTCGGCGGTATGGGTTGGGGCCGAATATCTGCGCGGCACCCTCTTTACCGGGTTTCCCTGGAATCCGCTGGGAGTGAGCCAATACAGTAACGGCGCCATTATCCAGATCGCGGAGTTTGGCGGCGTTTATATCGTGTCAGCCACTATCGTCTGGATGAATACGGCGTTGTTCGTGACCGCCCGGCAATACACCCACGGTACGCGCACGCGCAAATACCGTCCCCACTTCGAGTTGATGATCGGTTTGCTTCCGGTTGCGCTCTCGCTCATGTTCGGTCTGAAGTCGGTGTTCCATAAAAACTTCACCGAGGAGACGGTATCCGTTGCGCTTATCCAGCCCAACATAGCCCAGAAGGCCAAATGGGACGAAAACATGGCGACCGAAATCCGCACCCGCCTGTCGGAGTTGACAGAGGTGGCCACCCGGTTGCCGGGTGTTGATCTGGTTATCTGGCCGGAGTCCGCCGTGCCTGACCTGATGTATGCCAGCCTGGGCTTCGACTACAGCGAGGAAGCCAAGCGTCTGGTGGATGTCCCGGTTCCGCTGTTGACCGGTGTGAATTATTACGACGGCTACTCCACCAACCTCTACAACAGTTCGGTGCTTTTCGATGTCCATGGAAGGGGTGTGGGCATCTATCACAAGCAGCATCTGGTGCCGTTTGGGGAATACGTGCCGATTCCCGGTCTTAAGAAATTCACGGCCGTGGAATGGGAGGACACGCCCGGAACCATTAGTTCCATCCTCACCTTGCCGAACAAGGCTCCGTTCTCCGTGCTCATTTGTTTTGAAGACACCGTTGCCCCGCTTTCACGCAAGGCGGTCAAGGCGGGTGCGCGCTGGTTGGTGAACCAGACCAACGATGGCTGGTTCGACCCCTCACCCCAGTCGGAACAGCACCTTGCCCATGCCGTTTTCCGCTGTATTGAAAACCGCGTACCGATGGCCCGTTGCTGCAACACCGGTGTTTCGTGCTTTATCGATGCTTACGGGCTTATCTCCTTCAAGGCCCATCCGGAATCCAAGCTCGAAGTGCGGACGGAAGGGTTCAGCATCGGCGATGTCATGCCGCGACCCGCGGGCTATCCGGACACTTTCTATACGCGGCACGGCGACCTCTTTGCGCGGATTTGCCTGCTTGCGGCCGCCGTCTCCTTCTTCGCTCTGCGTTATAGGGGAAGGAAAAGCCAGCGGACGAACAACTGATTCCTCCGTTCTTTTTTACAAAGCAGGGTTTGGCTTGTCGGGACCTTGGGCTATATTGCGCAGTCCAAACCCATGGAATGGATATGCAGGAAGATTTAAACACACAAATAATCGCCTACCGTGAGCAACTGGCGGAAATGGAAGGCTATCTGGACATCGACGCCAAGCGGGCCGAACTGGAAAAGCTGGAGGCCGCAGCCGGACAGCCGGAATTCTGGAACGACCAGAACCAGGCGCAGGCCAATATTTCCGCAACGAAAGCCATCAAGCTGGTTCTGGATCCGTTCGATGAGATCGTGGCCGGACTCGACGACGCCGAGGTGATGCTCGAGCTGGCCGAAGCCGGCGAGGGCGAGGCTCTGGCCGAGGCGGAATCGTCGTTGACCAAGGTGGAAAGAAGCATCCGGAGTCTTGAGCTGCAATCCCTGCTCGGTGGCGAGTTCGATGGTTCCAATGCCTACCTCACGTTGCATGCCGGTGCGGGCGGTACGGAAAGTTGCGACTGGGCGGACATGCTCTATCGCATGTTTACGCGCTATGCCGAGCGCAAGGGGTTCAATGTCCAGATTCTCGACTATCTGGCCGGAGACGAAGCGGGCATCAAAAGCGTGACGCTGCTCGTGTCCGGACCCTATGCCTATGGTCAACTGAAATCCGAGCGCGGCGTTCATCGGTTGGTGCGCATTAGCCCGTTCGATTCGCAATCGCGCCGGCACACGTCCTTCGTGGCCGCCGATGTAACCCCGGAAATCGATGACGACATCGACATCGATATTGTCGAGTCGGACTTGCGGGTCGATACCTACCGGGCGCAGGGCGCCGGCGGCCAGCATGTGAACACAACCGACTCCGCCGTTCGTATTGTCCACCTGCCGACCGGTACCGTGGTGCAGTGTCAGGCCGAGCGTTCGCAGCATAAGAACAAGGCCGCTGCCATGAAGATGCTTAAGGCGCGCCTCTATGAACTGGAGCAGGACAAGAAGCGGCAGGCCGTTGACCAGCTATACGGCGACAAGGGCGAAATCGCCTGGGGTCACCAGATCCGCTCCTACGTCATGCAGCCCTACACCATGGTAAAGGATCACCGCACGGACGAGCAGGTCGGCAACGTTCAGGGCGTCCTGGACGGTAATCTCGATCCTTTTATTGAAGCCTACCTGAAGAACAATAGATAATGAACATCCTGGAACAAATCTGCGCCGACAAGCGTGTTGAAGTTGCAAAGCGCAAGGAACAATGCAGCCTGCTGGAGCTGGAAAAGCGTGCGGCCGACGCCACGCAACACCCCGATTTTATCCAGGCCTTGCGCGCCGTGCCCATGGGCTTGATTGCCGAAGTGAAACGCAAGTCCCCTTCGGCCGGCCAAATCCGCAATCCCTTTGACCCGGTTGAAATCGCACGTAGCTATGCATGCAACGGTGCCAACGCCGTTTCCTGCCTGATGGACCACAAGTATTTCGGTGGCGGCGACGAGGATTTTTCCGCCGTGCGACACGCCATTGACCTGCCGATGCTCTATAAGGAATTTGTTGTGGATGCGTGGCAGATCCTGCATGCCCGGACCATGGGGGCTTCAGCCGTATTGCTCATTGTCGGTGCATTGACGGACGCGGAGCTTCGCTCCTTCATCAAGGACATCAAAGGGGTGGGACTTCAGCCACTCGTGGAGGTCCATGACCGCGAAGAGATGCTGCGCGCGATTGATGCGGGTGCGGATTGCATCGGCATCAACAACCGCAATTTGAAAACGTTTGTGACCACGCTGGAAACGACATTCCAACTCGCCGACATAGCACCGCGCGACTGCACGTTGGTGAGTGAAAGCGGGATCAAAACAGCCGATGACATCGCCCTGCTCCGGCGAGCCGGTGCCCACGCCGTGCTGGTGGGGGAAAGCCTGTTGCGAGAGCCCGACCCCGGCATTGCAGCGCGTGTGCTGATGGGTCGCGGCTGACTGTGTCTGTCATGCGTCAAACCGGCGGCGTTGGTGGGCGGGTTGCACGCCGCGTTAGTGCCCAGTTATGGAACTGACGAGGGTTGTGCGACTGTTTTTTTTCGTGGTAGGTCAAATTACAAACGCATCGATCACGGATCGAAGGCGCAGCGCGAAAGGTCTTCCGTACTGGATGAAGGTGGGGAATCGACGGTATAAGTTGTTATTAATCGGAATGTTGTGGAGTGCATAGTAGGCGGGCTTCGATGCGTGTCGGAAGCCGCTGAGGGCCAGCGTTGAGCCGCGCGTCAACTCCTTCTTCAGAAAGTAAAGCTCTGTTGATTAATATACTTGAACACTGCCACGAACTAGATACTATGTGCGCGTTATTATTTGTGCGTATTAGCGTCCACGTGGCTTTAGATGTGGAGTTGGGCTGGCGGTGTTCCGGGGAGGCCGGGATTGCCGGTCGGATAGAAGGGAAGGGGCGGGACCGCCCTCCTTTGAAGATTTGAATGATAGGGTGATAATTGGTTGGTAAATGCTGTCCGCGGACCCTGGCGAACTCGTGGACAAAACAGCGTTTGGAAATAGAAGTAGAGGGGAAGAAGCATGAACAAAATCTACGTCTCGTCTCTCTTGATTGCTCTCATTATGGCTGGAACGCAATCAATTCGAGCACAGGAATCTGAATTGGATGCCTTGATGGCCGAGATGGAAGCATCTGGGCAAACAGGCATGGGCCAAGGCGCGGCTGGTGCCGGCCAGTCGGAGAAATCAACCGTTTCGGGCACTTCGCTCCAAGACCTCTATGGCAGGGGGGTTGAGGCGTACCGCGCGGGCGATTACAGTCTGGCCATCACAATCTTCGAGGCTATGCTGGCTGAAGATCCTTATGATACGCGTGCCACCAAATACCTGCGTCTTGCGGCTGACAAGTCGGCTTCCAAGGCTTCCCGCCGCATCGAAGCTATTCGTGATAAATCCATGGCGGATGTTGAGAGGGCGTGGACGCCCGACTTTTCGGGTGCGCTTACAGCCGTCTCTCAGCCGGTGGAAAAATCGAAAACCGGCGATGAAAAGGCTGTCGAGGCCATGATCGGGCGCTTGAAGGGAACAATGATCCCGACGCTTGACTTCCGAGATGCCAACATCAAGGACGTCATTCTCTTCCTGTCGGAAACCTGCCGTCGTCTGGATGAGCCCGCCCACGATGGCATAAATTTCATCCTGCTTGGACTGGAACAAAGTGACAAGACGGGGGCCACGGTAGGCAACGACATCACGATTTCGATTCGGGACATGAGCCTTTTCGACTCGCTTCAGGCCATTGTTGAAATGGCCAATTTACGGTTAGAGGTCCAGCCAGAGTCGGTTACAGTCATGCCGCAAAATTACGTGCGCAGCGTTGACTTGGTCCAGAAGTCCTTCGAGGTTATCAGTGAGGTTGGTGATGAGTTGGCCGCCATGGCGGGCGGTGGAGATTCCGGTGGCGGCATGGACGACCTGTTCGGCGAGTCGACTGCGGTTGCCGAGGCTTCGGGTCCGGTGGATGTTGCGGGGTATTTCTCGTATGTTCAATGGCCCAACCGTTCATCGGCTGTATATTATCCGGCCTTCCACAAACTGATTGTGAAGAACTCTGCAGATAACCTTGATAAGATCAAAAAGATTATCGACACGCTGACGGACAAGAAGATCAGCGAACGTTCAAACCAGGTTCAGATCGAGGCGAAGTTTGTTGAGTTCGGTGAAGGGGCCTACGACGAGCTTGGTTTCAATTGGAATGTGTACGGGACCGGGTCGTTGCCGGGAGGCCTTGAAATGCTTCCCAATAGCACCTATACGCCCGTAACAACATATGCCACAGGAACGAGTTCCGCCCATACGGATATCGCTGCGGGCTACTACACAAGGGTCGATCCGGATGCCTCCGGCCGTCCAGGAGAGGCGCTGTTCAACGCAGGCCAACGCTCCGGCTCGCAGGTCTATGAGGCGACAACGTCGGCCATCCTCTCCTCGATGGGGGGTGTTGCGCCATACATGGTCTTCAGCAACGGCGATGTAGACATGAAGATCAGTGCCATGCAGCAGGAAGGAACCGCCGATGTGCTTGCCTCTCCGCGTGTAACCACACAGAGCGGCAACGAAGCCGTTATCCGCGTGGTTGAAACCCACCGCTATCCGCAGGACTACGATGTGGAAACCGGCCAGCGTACGGCGCCGATTGTCAAGCCGCAGGACTGGGAAGACTTCGACTTGGGTGTTGTGCTTCGTGTAACACCTGACGTGGATCCTGAAAAGGGTACGATTCTTCTCCAAATGGACCCCGAAATTAGAAAGTTCAGGGGCTTTGAGGACTACTCGGTTGCGATCAATGCATTTGCCGAAGAAATCTTAATCGGTAACAACGTTGGGATTGATATTATCGGGGATGGTTCCCATCTGTTCGCCCGCATGCCCATCTTTGAAACTCGTTCCGTATCCACACGGGTGACCGTCCAGGATGGCCACACGGTCGTGATGGGCGGCCTGTTGGATGAGCGGACGGAAACCTACCGAGACCAGGTTCCGTTTTTGGGTGACATCCCGTATGTTGGCCGGCTTTTCCGTACGGAGGGATCGCGCACTGAAAAGAAAAACCTGGTAATCTGCGTTAAAGCGACCCAGGTGGATGAGCATGGAATGACCCGCGCCGATCGTAAACTGGCGCGCAATGTATCTGGTCGTTAATGGCGTGGTATCCGTAAAGGTTAAATATTGCCTCTTATAGGAAAATTAATAGGGTTGATAGTTGTTGTTAAATGCTGTCTGCGGACCCTTGCGAACTCGTGGACATAACAGCGTTTGGAAATAGGAGTAGAGGGGAAGAAACATGAATAAAATCTACATCTCGTCTCTTTTGGTTGTGCTGATGGCAGGAGCACAAGCCACTCGAGCGCAAGATTCCGATCTTGATGCTATGATGGCCGAACTGGGTGCGCCTGCAGTGGTTGAGTCTGGAGAAGGTGCAACGGTTCAGGGCGAAGTCTCCGGCACCGTTCAGCAGTCTCCGGTACAGGATCTCTACAGCAAGGGCGTTGAGGCGTATCAAAATGAAGATTATGACCGGGCCTCGAAAATCTTTGAAGCCATACTTACACAGGACCCCTATGATACGCGGGCAATGGCGTATCTGCGGCGTACCTCTGACAAGGTTGCAGCAAAGGCGGAGCGACTGAAATCAGCCACTCAGGCCAAAGCCATGTCGGATACGGAGCTCGCATGGGTTCCTCAACTGGACTCCAAGATGATCGGTTCCGCGCAGTCCGAGGAAAAGGCGGTAAGTCCCGAGGATGTCGCGATTCAGGCCATGACCAAACGCTTGAAGGATATTCGGATTCCGACGCTGGATTTTCGCGATGCCAATATCAAGGACGTTGTCCTTTTCCTTACGGAAACCTGCCGCCGGATGGACGAGGTTTCCCACAAAGGGATCAATTTTCTCCTGCTTGGTTTAGCTAGTAGCGATGAAATGGGAGCGGATGAAGGAAACAATATTACCATCTCTGTTCGCAACATGAGCTTGTACGACTCAATCCAAGCGATTGTTGAAATGGCTGCGTTGAAGTTTGAAGTTCAGCCCAACATGGTGGTTATCATGCCAGCCAACTATGTTCGAAGCATCGACTTGGTTGAAGAGGAAATCGATGTAATTTCAGAAGTGGGTGATGAGCTTGCGTCGCTTGCTGGCGGAGGGGATTCCGGCGGTGGCATGGACGACCTTTTTGGCGAGTCCACCTCTGTGGCCGAACCGAGTGGTCCGGTTGATATCAAGGGGTATTTTTCCTATATTGACTGGCCGAGTCAAGGTGTAGCCACCTATTACCCGGCTTTTAAAAAGATTCTGGTAAAGAATACGCCGGAAAACATAAAGGTGGTTAAAGGAGTCATCAATGAGCTTACGGACCGCAAAGTGCGTGAGCGCTCCAATCAGGTTCTGATTGAGGCAAAGTTCGTTGAATTCGCCGAAGGGGCCTACGAGGAGCTTGGATTCAACTGGACAGTCTACGGTAGCGGCACGTTGCCAGGCGGAATGGAGTTGGCTGGCAGCTCTGGTAGGCCGATTACTACATTCACTTCTGGAGCCGGAATCGAAGGGACGGTGGTTTCAGCCTCGGGTCCCTATACAGACCCCAGTGCAGGCTACTATGCAAACATTGGCACGAGTGGAGGCCGTACCGGGGGATCCCTCTTTAGTGCAGGCCAACGTTCGGGCTCTCAGGTATACGAAACAGTTACCGCCGGGCTGCTGTCGACCATGGGTGGTGTCGCTCCCTCGATGATCTTCAGCAACGGCGATGTCGACATGAAGATCAGCGCCATGGAGCAGGAAGGCGCCGCCGATATCCTGTCGACTCCGAAGGTGACGACCCAGAGCGGCAACGAAGCCGTTATCCGCGTGGTCGAAATCCATCGTTATCCCCAAGACTATGATGTGGAAACAGGCCAGCGTACCGCTCCGATCGTCAAGCCGCAGGACTGGGAGGATTTTGATCTGGGTATTGTTCTGCGTGTAACGCCCGATGTGGATACCGAGCGGAGAACGATTCTTTTGCAGATGGAACCGGAAATCCGCAAATTCCAGGGTTTCGAGGACTATGAGGTGGCAATCAATTCATTGATTGCTTTCGCCGGGGTCCCTGAATATGGGTTTGGGGATACATTGTATGCTCGCATGCCCTATTTTGAAACACGCTCTGTTTCTACCCGTGTGACCATCGCGGATGGGGCTACGGTTGCAATGGGCGGGTTGATCGATGAGCGTACGGAAACGTATCGCGACCAGGTACCGTTCCTTGGCGACATTCCATTTGTTGGCCGACTGTTCCGAACAGAGGGTTCCCGTTCCGTAAAGAAGAACCTCGTGATCTACGTGAAGGCTACGCAAGTGGATGAGCGTGGAATGACGGCCGAGGATCGTGAGATGCTTCGCACTGCAGCAAACTAATTAGGCCTATTGCGTTTGGAAAAAACCCGCCCGCTTCCCGGGCGGGTTTTTTCATGTCGGAATAGTGTGGCCCCGCAGAATATAATCCTTTATTCGTACTATATTATGAAATTTATTGCTTTTGATTTGGAAACAACGGGAACCAAGCCGCAGGAAGATATGATCGTTGAGGTAGGGGCTGTACTGTTCGACGGCTGCCGCCCCGTTAAGGGATATGGCAGGTTGGTGGATCCAGGTTGTCCGATTCCCCCGGACGCCTCAGCTGTAAACGGGATTACGGATGACATGGTGCGGGGCAAGCCTAGGATTGCCGATATTATCGAAGAGTTTTCCGAATTCTGCGGCGACCTTCCCCTTGTGGCACACAATGCCCCGTTCGATTTCAAGTTTCTTCTGTCGGATGTCCAAACACATCGTTCGCGCGCACCGCGCGGTATTGTACTGGATACCCTTCCGCTCGCTCGCATTGTCTTTCCCGGCCTTCCCAACTACAAACTCTGGACGTTGGTGCGGCACTTCAATTTTCCGAGCGGTACATTCCACCGCGCCGAGGAGGATAGCTCCTATTGCGGACTCCTCTTTGCGAAGATTGTCGAAACGCTGGAGATGCGAGGCGAATCCATAACCGCCGAGAATCTGGTTAAAATGACCGGCAAGGAAGCCATGCGTTTTCCTCAGTACACACCACAACCCGACCAGCTTGATTTGTTCTAGCCGTTGATTAGGAATTCCAATGAAAGTCGCTTTTTTCAGTACCAAGCCCTACGACCGCAAGTTTTTTGACGAAGCCAACAAGGCATACGGTCACGAAATTACATATTTCGAAACCCGACTCACCCGCCAGACGCTAAGGCTCGCCGAAGGGCACGAGTGCGCCTGCGCGTTCGTCAACGACCAGTTGGATGCATCCGTGCTGATCGCGCTGGCCGCCCAGGGAACGCGGTTGATTGCCTTGCGTTGCGCTGGCTTCAACAACGTGGATGTCAACAGCGCAAAGGAGCTGGGCATTTCGGTAGTGCGCGTGCCGGCATACTCGCCCTATGCCGTGGCCGAGCACACGGTGGGCCTGATGCTTGCGCTGAACCGCAAGGTTTACTGGGCTAACTCGCGCGTCAAGGAAGGTAACTTTTCACTCGATGGCTTGCTGGGTTTCGACATGCGCGGGCGGACCGTGGGGCTGGTGGGGACCGGCAAGATCGGAGAATGCGTGGCCAGTATCCTGCATGGGTTTGGCTGCCGGATCGTGGCGTACGATAAACACGAGAACCCCGTGTGCCGCACGGAGTACGGGGTGGAATACGTTTCGCTCGATGAACTCTTTGCGAGGTCTGACATTATCTCGCTGCACTGTCCGCTCTTTACCGAGACCTATCACCTGATCAACATGGACGCCATAGCCAAGATGAAGCGGGGCGTGATGATCATCAACACCAGCCGAGGTGCGTTGATCGATGCGCGCGCGGCCATTGAAGGCCTGAAGTCGGAAAAGATCGGCTATCTCGGAATCGATGTATACGAGGAAGAGGAGGAGCTGTTCTTCGAGGACAAGAGCTTCCAGATCCTGACCGATGACGTCTTTGCCCGGCTGACGACGTTCCCGAACGTGGTGATCACCGGACATCAGGCCTATTTCACGCAGGAGGCGGTGGCACGCATTGCCGACACGACGCTCGAAAACATTACGGCCTACGAAAACGGACAGGACTTGGAGAACGTCGTGAAGGCGGATTAGGGCGAATCAAGAAGAAGGGTGCCCTCGGACAAAGCGGAACATTACGGATTAAATCAGGCTATCTTGATCTGCGATAATCGATGGCTGTAGCATTGCTTGATCCGCTCTAGTCGTTATCCTCCCGGTTCTTTTCATTATCCAGCTCGCGCATGACCAGCTCGGCGGGGGTCAGGTATTTCTTGTCGTTGTTGCATTGCTTGCAACAGGGAACACAGTTGCTTTTCGTGCTTTTCCCGCCGCGGACAACCGGAAGGATGTGGTCCATCGTCAGGTCTTCGGGGGGAAATGTTTGGCCGCAATAATGGCAAATCCCCCTGGCCAACTGCTGTTTCCACCAATCGCTTTTCCGCAGTTCCTTGGCTTTGGCGCGCTCGCGCGCCACATGCTTTGCATCCTTCTTGATGTCAATCCAGTCGTCCGACATGCCGTTGCTCCGTTCCATGTGGGGAAAACTAATTGGCGGATGGCGGCTAGGCAATGAAATGTTTACCATTAGCGATGCGGATTCGGCTTCAATGAAGTCTCGGATGCATGGTAGAAATAGCGTCCCGTTTCAATGAATCGTATTAGAGGAGATGGTCATGAAATCGCATATCTGGATGTTTCTTTATACAGTAGCCTTGGTCGCACTCACCCTGCCCGTATCGGCCGAGCCATTGCCGCTACCGCCGAAGCCCAACCCGTTGGGTGAAAGACAGCCGACATTTGGCGCAAAGGACGGTTATTTCACGTTCGACGACAAGCCGGCGGTGATCATATCGGGTTCCATCCATTATCCGCGTGTTCCACGGGCCTATTGGCGCGACCGCATTCAAAAAGCCAAGGCGATGGGCTTTAACTGCATTGGCACCTATGTCTTCTGGAACGCCCACGAGAATAAGCCGGGCGAATTTGATTTTTCCGGCAACCTGGATGTTGCCGAGTTTGTCCGCATCTGTCAGGAGGAGGGCATGTGGGTGATTGTCCGTCCGGGGCCCTATGTCTGTTCCGAATGGGATTTCGGTGGCATGCCGGCGTGGCTGTTGAAGGATCCCGACATGCAGGTGCGCACGGGGGACCCAAAGTTCCTGGCCGCCACGGCTCGCTACATGAAGGCGGTAGGGGCGCAACTGAAGGATCTGCAGATCAACCACGGCGGTCCGATCATCCAGGTGCAGGTGGAAAACGAGTATGGCCAGTTTGGCCGCCCGGGCAAGATGGCCGACAAGGACTACAACCGCGCCATCTACGATCAATTGGTGGATGCCGGATTCGATACCATGTTTATCCGCTGCGACTGGCCGAACAAGCAGACCATCGGCACAGCGGAGATCGATGGGGTTTACACGACCATGAACTTTGGGGGTAGTGCCGACAAGGCCTTCGGTTTCTTTGAGCAGGAGTATCCGGGCATGCCCAAAATGTGCGGCGAATACTGGGTCGGCTGGTTTGACCATTGGGGCTCGAAACACCACACCAAGGATCTCGCGCCCTTCATAAAGGAGATCAAATGGATGCTGGCCAACGAAGTATCCTTCAACGTCTACATGCTGCACGGAGGTTCCAATTTTGGATTTACCTCGGGCGCCAACTGGTCATCCGGTCAGTACAGTGCTGATACCACTAGCTATGACTATGACTCCCCGATGGATGAAACCGGTCGCATCACCGAAAAATTCTATACATTCCGCGACACCATTAAGGAATACCTGCCGGAAGACTATGTGCTGCCCGAACCGCCGGAACAGATCAACCGCATCGAGGTTCCTGAGTTCTCGCTGGATCAAATCGCCGGTTTCGATCAGTTGGTGCGGCAACCGTTCTCGTCGCTTCATCCTCCCCACATGGAGGCGCTCGACTGCAACCAGGGCCTCGCGCTTTACAGAACCACGCTGAATGTACGGGACGCCGGCGAACACAAGATTTCCTTCAGTGCGCTGAAGGACCGCGCCATCCTTATCGTGAATGGCAAGCGCGTGGCTACGCTGGACCGGCGCGTGAAGCAGGACTCGGCCAGTATTTCCCTGCCCAAGGGCAAGGTGCAGCTTGATGTGCTGCTCGAAAACATGGGGCATCTGAACTATTCGCGCGAACTGATGGTGGACCGCAAGGGGCTGGGCGAGGTCGAGCTGGATGGTAAAGAGGTGCTGGAATGGTCCGTTTACACCTTCCCGTTGGAGCTCGGCGACATTGCCGGGCTGGATTTCTCCAGCGAACCGGTCAAACCGTCTCCGATGCCGGTGTTCTACCGCGGGGAGTTTTCGGTTGATGAGGTTGGCGACACGTTGCTCGACATGACGGGCTGGGGCAAGTGCATGGTTTGGGTCAACGGAATCAACCTGGGCCGCTTTTGGAGTATTGGACCGCAATACACCTTGTTCATGCCGGGGTGCTGGATGAAGAAAGGCGCCAACGAAGTGATCGTGATGGATATCGAACCGACCGGACACACCACGATCAAGGGCGTTACCGAACCTATCTACGGACTCAAGGTCGATGAAAACCTGAGCTATTCCCGCAAGCCGGGCGAAACCATCGAGCTTTCTGATCGGCAGCTCGTTAAGAAGGGGCGCTTCGAGGATGGGGATGCGGCGCAGGTGGTTGAGTTTGGCAAAACCATCAGCGCCCGCTATGTGTGCGTCGAATCCCTCAGTTCCTATTCCGGCGACAACAATACCGCGATCGCCGAAATCCATTTGGTCGATGCCAAGGGCCAATGGCTGGACCGCGACAAGTGGCAAGTGATCTATGCGGACAGTGAAGAGATCGTCGCCGAGCCCGCAGCGGCCGGTAATATCATGGACAACCAACCGGTCACGTTCTGGCACACCAAGTACCGGGGCGACCATGCCGGCATGCCGCATCCGCACCAGGTGGTGATTGATTTAGGTTCCGTTCAGGAATTCAAGGCCCTGCGCTACCTTCCCCGAAACGGCGCCAATCCCGGGAAGGTCAAGGATTACAAGATCTACGCCTCGAAGTCCCTGTTCAAGGGGTTGAAAGCGAATTAGTCGGGCGGCATGCCTGAGGGCGGGGCTTCGGCAAACTCTTCAGGTTTTTTTGGGGGGGGGTGATGAAGCGATCCGCCCTGTGCAATCCCACTTGTTTGAACGTGGACGAATTCGCACTGTCTCCATACATCAAGGAGCTGATATGAAAACAATACCTTCACTGATGATTGCTATGGCCATGGTGCTTGCGGCATGTGCCAAGGATGGATCAACGAATACGACGAACAATGCGGGAAAGGATGCGGCCATGACAAACCAGGTTGTAAAGACCGATGCGGAATGGAAGAAGCAGCTGACGGATCTGCAATACTACGTGACCCGGCAAAAAGGCACCGAACGGCCGTTTACCGGCGAATACTGGGACAGCAAGGAGCCCGGGGTATATTCCTGCGTGTGTTGCGGGCAAAAATTGTTTTTGTCGGATACCAAGTTTGATTCCGGTTGCGGTTGGCCCAGCTACTTCAAGCCGGTAGGCGACAAGGTCATCAAGGAGCAGAAGGATACTTCGCACGGCATGGTACGCACCGAGGTGCTTTGCAGCCAGTGCGGGGCCCATCTCGGACATGTTTTCCCCGATGGCCCGCCACCAACGGGCCTGCGGTATTGCATCAACTCCGCATCCATCGACTTTACCCCGCTGGATAAAGCCCTGAAAGACGCCGATGCCAAGGAGTAACGACCTGCGCTAGAAGAGTTTTTTGAGGGCGTCCTTGGCCTTGTCGGTTGTGGATTCGCCCTCTTCGCCACCCATCAGTTTATTGATTTCCTGACTGGCCTGCTTCTTCAGTTCATCCTTGGCTTTGTCCATTTCCGCGTTGGCGCGGTTGGATAGCTCCTTCTTGCCGGCGGCAACTAGGGCTTCCTTCGTGTTGGCGGTGAGTTTTTCATAGTCAATGCTCACACGCGGCGCCATGAGCGGTCCGTCGAGCGATCCATCGATTTCCAGCGTTTCCATCGAGCTTAAGACTTCCGTTGCGGTTGTGGAATCCATGCCCATGACCTGCTGCCCTTCCTCCACACTGGCTTTTAGATTGTGGAGCACAAGGCTGAACGGGAGGTTGATCGCGCTGGCTGAAAACTTGCCGGCGATATGGATGTCGGCCACGCCGTCGCGGACGTCCACAGGGAACGAACCGCTGGTTTCAAAGGCTTCGCCAATAGCAACGCCCGGCAGGTTGATCTGAATCGCATGGTCCGCATCCGGCTTGTCGAAGCGGAGGACGAGTTCGGCGGTTGGCTCCACATCGTCTTCGGGGATCATGACGATACGGGTCGGTTTGCCCCGTAGTTCGGGATGGCTACTCAAATCGGTTGCCAGCAGGCGTTGCATCGGGAGCTCCTTGCCTAGGTCAACATCGTCGATCTCGACCTTCAGGATGGTCCATGCCGGACGATCGGCATACAGGTCGGCGGCCGCCTTGAGGTATCCCAGCCTCTCGGCATCAGCCACGGCAGCTTCCTTGCTGGGCTTCGGCGCTTTGTCTTGGGATGCGCTTTCGGCGTTCTCCTTGCGCTTCTTCAGGTATTCCTGAGCCTTCCGGCCGTATTTCTTCCACTTTTCGGCCTGCGCAAAATAGTCGTCCAGCGACTTGCCGGGGGCGTCCTCCTCGGCGGGCTTTTCCTTTTTCATTTTCTCGGGCGTCTCGTAGACCGCGCCAGGCGCTTTGCGCGGAACGTCGTGCTGAAGCATGCTGCCGGCCAGCAGATCGATTTCATAGTTCCGGCTCAGCAACTCGCCTATCGCGACATCCGCAGTCAGCCGGCCGATTTGCAGCATGTTGTGGGTCGGCTTATCGGGATCGGTGACTTGGAGGCCCACGATGCCAATCTCGCCCTTTGCGAGAGAGAAGTGGGCGCTGGAAATGTTGACCTCGGCCCCGGTTTGGGATGCGATCGCAGACTCCATGCCCTTGCGCAAAATGATGTCGAGCAACAGGAACTCAAACACCAGCAGGATCACAACCAGACTGCCCACGATAATCAGGCCCGACTTGCGCAACCACGGGGCTTGTTGAGGTATTTCATCGTCCAGGCTCAGCTTGCTCTTGCCGAAGGCCAGTCGCAGGAGCAGGCGGGAGACCTTGTTCCCGAACGCCTTGCCGATGATTTCATGCTGGTCCGCATCAAGCATCTTCTTGCGGATCTTCACCACGGTGGTGCCCAGCAGCAAGCCAAGTACCGCGCCAGCGACCAACGCAATCGGCAGGCCTCCGACCATGGCGTATATATTCAGGCCCATCAGGGCGGTTACCGGCGCATTGCACAGCGACCGGAAAAGGCCTTCCATGCCGAGGTTGTGGATCAAGGTATAGCCGATGTGGAAGCTCACCGCCGCCATCGGCAGGCTAAGCAGTTTACCCATGGCCGCGCCCAGGACCACAAAGCTGAAATTGGCATTCAGCAACAGGGCCAGCAGGAAGGTGACCAGCAGGGTAAGGTTAAAGTCGGGACAGAAGCCGATCAGGACTCCAAACAGCGTTCCCAGGAATATTTCCTTCCGCCCTGCGCCGCCCCGCAGGATTTTGCCGATTTTACGGATAATCTTGAATGTAAGCATGATCCTCTCCTCTGAAAGTTTGTCCGGGCATTATGATAACTGGGCCGTTTGCGGTCAATGGAATTGGTGATTTCGGCGGCAGGGAATGCGAGGTCTGGATTGGTATTAGAACCTCTTAGTCCCGTACCATGCTGCTTTTCCCGTAGAGTTACACATTGTAGGCTTCGTCCGCGAATGTGCCGGAAGGGTAGTTCGTTCGTGGATGAAACCGAGAGAGCAGGTTATGAGGGGTTTGGTATCGGCGTAGGGCTTAAATGGCTCCCGCTCACCAAGCCCCGCTCCATCGACCATCTCCCGATCAACCAGGGCAACGAGATGGATGATCCGTTGCTCCCGTGCGGCTACGGATGGACGGAATACCGTCGTTTCCGCATTGTAGATAGAGCTTTGTTTTTGGCCATTTACCTCTTGCATGACAGGCGGATACGTCTATTATGGCGCGCTCATTCAAGGGGTGAGTCTGTCTCGGCCGGGTGGCTGAAGCTGTCCCCTTGTTGTAAATAAAACAAAAGGTCAGGGCGCGCGTGTGCCCGCTTTATAATATGGAATCAACAACCAACCAAGACATGGGTGTGGACAACGCAACCATGGAAAAAATGTACGACGAAACCCTCAAGAACTTCACTGAAGGGTCCATCGTCAGCGGTAAAATCCTCAGTGTCCACGATGGCGACGTGCTCATCGACATTGGATACAAGTCCGAAGGCATCGTGCCGGTCCAGGAATTCAAGGATCTGGACGAAGATCCGGTCGGCCAGGAAGTCGAAGTTTTCCTCGAACAGCTCGAGGACCGCGATGGCATGATCGTCATCAGCAAGCGCCGTGCAGAACAGCAGCGCGCATGGGACTACGTAGTCAACGAATGCGAAGAGGGCAGCCTCGTCGAAGGTACCATCAAGAACATCGTCAAAGGCGGCTTCATCGTCGACGTTGGCGTCGACGCTTTCCTTCCTGGCTCGCAACTCGACGTCATTCCGGTCCGCAATCCGGACGAACACCTCGGCAAGACCTACCAGTTCCGCATCCTCAAGATTAATCTTGAGCGCAAGAACATCGTCGTTTCCCGCCGCGAGCTCATCGAAGAGTCCCGCCGCGAATCCCGCCGCAAGGTGCTGGCGGAAATCCAGGTTGGCCAGGTCCGTCACGGACAGGTCAAGAACATCACCGACTTTGGTGCCTTTGTCGACCTCGACGGCATCGACGGCCTGCTGCATGTCACCGACATGACCTGGGGCCGCATCAACCATCCTTCCGAACTGCTGAAGGTGGGCGACGAACTCGACGTGATGATTCTCGAAATCGATCTCGAAAAGGAACGCATCAGCCTCGGCCTCAAGCAGACCATGGACAATCCGTGGGAAGAAATCGAAGCCCGCTACCCGATCGGCGCCCGCGTGCACGGCAAGGTGGTCAACCTCGCCCCGTACGGTGCCTTCGTGGAACTTGAAGAAGGCGTTGAAGGTCTCGTTCACGTTTCTGAAATGTCCTGGACCAAGCGCATCCAGCGCGCCGCCGACGTCCTCAATGTCGGCGACGAAGTCGACGCCGTGGTTCTGGCGGTTAGCACCGACGACAAGAAGATCTCCCTCGGCATGCGCCAGACCGAAGAAAACCCGTGGGAAGTCGTGGCCGGCAAGTATCCGATCGGATCGCTGGTTACCGGCAAGGTCCGCAACTTCACCTCCTACGGCGCATTCGTTGAGCTGGAAGAAGGCGTTGACGGCATGATCCACGTGTCCGACATGTCCTGGACCCGCAAGGTCAACCATCCGTCCGAAGTCCTTAAGAAGGGCGAGGAAGTCGAAACAGTCGTACTCGAAATCGATGCCACCAACCAACGCATCAGCCTCGGCCTCAAGCAGGCCCAGGACGACCCGTGGGCCGGCATTGTCGACCGCTACCCGATCGGCGCCAAGGTTTCCGGTATCGTCACGAAGATCTCCTCCTTCGGCGCATTCGTCGAAATCGAGGAAGGCATCGATGGCCTCGTGCACATCAGCCAGATCTCCGACGAGCACGTGGAACGCGTCAAGGACGTCCTGAATGTCGGCGACCAGATCGAAGCCCGCGTCGTGAAGGTTGATCCGGTCGAGCACCGTATCGGCTTGAGCGTCAAGGCCGCCAAGGTCGGTGACGACGAGTTCGAAGTGCAGGACGACATGCTCGAAGGGCTTCAGCCCGGCTCCGAGCTGGTCGACCTCTCGTCCGCGTTCGACAGCGCCTTCGGCGATGCCCTCGAAGAGTGGCATCCCGGCGACAAGAAGAAGGACGACGAATAGTCGCAACTTCTTCCGCGAAAAAGCCTGCCCGATTTCCGGGCAGGTTTTTTTGTGACTTTCATGCACAGGTATGGCTAAATGCGCGCTTTCTTGCTTGGGCCTAAGACCAACAGCTGGATGATGAATATGAACATTGAAGAACAACTCGATTTCCTGTCGGCGCGCGCGGTCGACTTTATCAACCGCGACGATCTGAAGAAAAAGCTGGAAAAGGCACAGGCCGAGGGCCGTGGCCTGCGGATCAAGTATGGTGCCGACCCGTCGGCGCCGGACATCCATCTCGGCCACGTGGTCGGGTTGAACAAGTTGCGCGAATTCCAGGACGCCGGCCACACCGTCGTATTCCTGATCGGCGACTTTACCGGTATGATCGGCGATCCTTCCGGTCGTTCCCAAACCCGCAAGCCGCTTACCCGCGAGCAGGTGCAAATCAATGCGAAGAGCTATCAGGAGCAGGTCTTTAAGATCCTCGATCCCGAAAAGACCGAAATCCGCTTCAACTCCGAATGGTGCGGCCAGATGTCGTTCGAGGATGTCATCCGTCTTTCCGCCCATGTCACCGTGGCTCAGATGCTGGCGCGCGACGACTTTTCCAAGCGCTATGCCGCCAACCAGCCGATCTCGATCGTCGAATTCCTCTATCCGCTGGTGCAGGCGTACGACTCGGTGATGCTGGAAGCCGATGTTGAGCTGGGCGGAACCGACCAGCTCTTCAACCTGCTGCTGGGCCGCGAACTGCAGAAGGTGATGGGGCAGGAGCCGCAGATTGTCCTGACGCTCCCGCTGATCGAAGGGCTCGACGGCGTCAACAAGATGAGCAAGAGCCTGAACAACTATGTCGGGATCAACGAGTCTGCGCGCGATATGTACGGCAAGCTGATGAGCGTACCCGACGACCTGATGTGGAAATATTTTGAATACATCCTTTGCTGGCCGTCCGATAAGGTGAAGGAAACCCATGCCAAGGTCGCCAGTGGCGAGCTTCATCCGCGAGCCGTGAAAGATATGCTCGGGCAGGAAGTGGTTGCCCGCTTTATCGGCGAAGAGGAGGCGAAGGCCGCCTCGGAAGAGTTTACGCGCATCTTTGCCAAAGGGGATCTGCCGGACGAGATTCCGGAAGTGGTCGTGGCCGCCGAGGAAATCGGCCTGCTCAATCTGATGGTTGAGGCCGGGCTCGCCAAGAGCAACGGTGAGGCCCGCCGGCTTGTTAAGCAGGGTGCGGTAAAGATTAATGACGAAAAAGTAAGCGATGAACGTGCACAGATCATGCCCGAAGATGGAATGATCATCCGCTCAGGAAAGCGCGGCTTCGCAAAAGTTAAAATTGGATAAGTCAGATCGGACTGATCCACCGGATCGGACTGATTACGAATGATGGAGGTTTAGCAATGGCTGGACATAGCAAGTGGGCAAACATTAAGCATAAGAAGGGCAAGGCCGACGCCGCACGCGGCAAGGTTTTTAGTAAGATTGCCAAGGAAATCATGGTGGCGGCGCGCTCGGGTGGAAACCCGGCGGACAACATTACGCTGCGCGCGCTGATCCAGAAGGCCAAGGCGGCCAACATGCCGAACGACAATATTGATCGTGCCATCAAGAAAGGCACGGGCGAACTCGAAGGCGGGCAGCTTGAAGAGGGTAGCTACGAATGCTACGCCGCCGGCGGCATCGCGGTGGTGGTAAAGGTACTCACCGACAACAAGAACCGCTCGGCCTCCGAAGTACGCCATGCCATGAGCAAGGCCGGCACCGAACTGGCGGCCCCCGGCTCCGTCAGCCGCATGTTCCAGCGCAAGGGCCAGATCTTTATCGACAAGGGCAAGGCCGATGAGGAAACCCTGATGATGGTTGCCCTTGAAGCCGGTGCCGAGGATCTGAAGACCGATGGCGACCAGTTTGAAATCATTACCGATCCCAACGATTTCGATGCGGTTTCCGAAGCGATCACCAATGCCGGCATCGATATGGACGAGGAGTCGCAGGTCACGCTGATCCCGGACATGGTTACAGAAGTGGCCGATGTAGCGCAGGCGCAGCAGATCATGCGGTTTGTCGAAGCGCTCGAAGAACTCGATGACGTGCAGGATGTCTACACCAACTTTGACATCTCCGACGAAATCGCGGCCCAGCTCGAGGCGGAATAGGACGCAGTCGGTTGATTCGAATGAAGGCGGTCCGTAAGCGGGCCGCCTTTTTGTTTGTAGCTATTATCCTTGTTGGAAATCTCCGGTATCCTGTCTAAGTTAGAAAGTCCTTATAATTAGCGCTTTACTAGCTGGAAGAAACGGCTTCAAGTGCTATATTTAATGTTGTTTCAAAAGGTGGGGAGGGTTCTTATATGACGATCAACAATCACTCAGGGCGACTGCAGTGCATCGCCATTTTTGCAACCATGCTAGCGGTTCTTACCGGATTTTCGTCATCGGTCTCGGCGGCGACTGCGACCGTATCGGTTCAATTGGACCAACCCGGCACAGTGATTAGCCCAGACCTGTTCGGGATCTTTTTCGAGGAGATCAACTATGCCGGCGACGGCGGAATCTATGCCGAAATGGTGCGCAACCGCTCGTTTCAGGAGGGAACGCCCAGTGGAACGCCTAGTACGAGTTACTGGTCTCTAGCAACGCCCGGTTCCGCAACCGGCAGCTTTAGTGCGGATGACACTGATCCGTTGAATACGAATATGGTCTGCTCCTTGTTGTTGACGCGGAATTCTGGCGGTGGGTCTGACAGCGTCGGTGTGGCTAATAGCGGCTACTGGGGCATGTCGGTCGAGTCCAATGCGGTCTACAACCTGAGCCTGTGGGCCAAGGATGATGGTAGTTTTTCAGGGGATATCAGCGCCCGTCTGGAAAACTCAGATGGCAGCATGGTCTACGACCAGGTTACGGTATGTAGCCCCACGCCGAATTGGGAGAAGTACACCGTCGCGCTGACGCCTGGCACGACCGACCACAATGCCCGTCTGGTGGTCAGTATCAATCAGGCCGGATCGGTCCGTCTGGCCATGGTGTCCCTGTTCCCCGATAATACGTTCATGGGCCGCGAAAACGGGCTTCGACTGGATCTGGCCAACAAACTGGATGCGATGCAGCCCTCTTTCCTGCGCTTTCCGGGCGGTAACTTTATCGAGAGTCCCACCGTCGACAACGCAGTTCGCTGGAAGAAATCCATCGGCCCGATTGAAGAGCGGCCCGGCCACGACAACAGTTCGTGGGGCTACTGGTCGACCGACGGACTCGGAGCGCACGAGTTTTTCGAGTGGTGCGAGGATATGAACATGGAGCCGATGTATGACATCAATGCTGGATTGATGCTCGGCTACAACGGCGATCCTATCAATACCGTTCCTCTGGATGAGATGGGTCCTTGGGTGCAGGATGCGCTGGATCTGATCGAATACGCTAATGGCGATACCAACACCACTTGGGGAGCGAAGCGCGCCGCCAACGGACACCCCGAACCGTTCAATATGAAGTATCTGGAAATCGGGAACGAAAACGGCGGCACCTTGCTCGACGAGCGCTACACGCTCTTCTACGACGCCATCAAACCGGTTTATCCGGACATCCACTTGATCGCGGCCGGCGGCAACTGGGGTGGCGGGCCGCCGTGGAGCCGCCCGGTTGAAATCATGGACGAGCACTACTATTCCAACCCGGCCAGTTTTATATCGTGGGCCAATAAGTACGACAGTTATGATCGCAACGGATCCAAGGTATTCGTTGGGGAATATGCCGTTACTTCAGGTTACGGAACGTATGGAAACCTCTCCGCCGCATTGGGCGAAGCGGCATTCATGACGGGGATGGAGCGCAATTCCGATATCGTTGTACTTGCGGCTTATGCACCGATGCTTGCCAACGTGAATGGCATCCAGTGGCATCCCGACCTGATCTACTACGACAACTACCGTTCGTTCGGAACCCCGGCCTACTATGTGCAGAAAATGTTCTCGCGCAACCGCGGCACCTATGTGTTGCCCACGGCCATCGACCTTTCGAATACAGCGAGCAATCCGCCGCCGAACGGGGCCATCGGCCTGGGCTCGTGGAACTCCTCAGTGGAATACGACGATATCGTGGTCGTCAGCAACGGCGTTACCGTCTATAGCAACGATTTTTCCAGCGGGGCCTCCGGTTGGGATGTCTACAACGGAACGTGGGGGGTGAGCGGCGGGGCCTACCAGCAAACGGAAATTGCTACCGATTGCCGTTCAACCACCGGCGATACCGGCTGGGCAAACTACACCCTCAGCCTCAGGGCCCGGAAGAACAGCGGAAGCGAGGGCTTCCTGATCCTGTTCAACTGGCAGGATGACAATAACTGGACCTGGCTGAATCTGGGCGGATGGAATAATACGCAACATGCGCTTGAGCAAAACATCAACGGGTCAAAGTCAATGCTGGGTTCGGCGGTAGGCGGAAGCATCAATACCGGCCAATGGTACGACATCGATATTGTTATCAACGGATACAACGTGAAGTGCTATCTGGATGGAGGACTGGTTGTTGATGCGAATTATTCTTCATCCGGAACGGCCGGATTGTATGCATCGACCTCCTACGATAACGATAGCGGCCAAGTGGTGATCAAAGCCGTCAATCCCTACGACACGGATCTGGATACCACGTTCGAGCTGTCTGGTGCCGCGTCGATTGCTTCCACGGGAACAGTAACCCTGCTCACGTCGGGAAGCGCATCCGACGAAAACTCGCTGGCCAATCCGACCTACGTATCGCCGGTGACGAATCTGATTACCATGGCTGGCACCAACTTTATGATGACGTTGCCGGCCAACTCGCTCTCGATCCTGCGACTGACGCCGACGGGCATCGACAACTACAGCGCCCTGCAGTTTGACGTGCCGACGCCGGTCACCAACAATCAGCAGGTTGCGAGTGCGTTGTGGGGATACCAATCTGGAGGGTGGGTCTATTTAACGACGAATTCGAACCATGCCATCACCTACGCTTCGTTAAATACGGATATAGCAACGGTGGGCCTGAATGGCAGCGTGTCCGGCGTGTCGGCCGGCACGACCGGGATTGTCGCCACCTACGGCGCGCTCGGACTCTCGGTCACGCAATCGGTTCAGGTGGTATCGACGCCGGTTACGCTGATGCACCGCTACAGCTTTAACGAAACTTCCGGCACCAATGCCGCCGACTCCGTCGGCGGACCGATCTGGGACGGTTTCCTGCCAAACGGCGGCACCTTTGGAGAAGGGGAGCTTTCGATGTCGGCCGCCAGCAGCCAGTATGTCGAGCTGCCGTCCTATATTCTGGGCAGTTCCAGTGCCGTTACCATCGAGGCATGGGCCACGTTCCCGAACCCGCTGCCCTCCGCCTGCTTCTTCTACGGTTTTGGCGATATTTCTGGTTCAACAGGATACGACTACATTTTCTGCCAGCCCCTCAATGGCCGGATTGCGATCACGGACGACACGTACGGCAGCGAGCAGAATTGCAACGGGTACACCGACTTCAGCCAGATGACCAACCTGCATATCACGGCGGTGTACAATCCCCCGGGCGGCTATATTGCGCTGTATCTGGATGGCGTTCAGGTCGGAATCAATAACACCATCACCATTCCAATGAGCGCGGTAAACAATGTCTACAGCTTCATCGGCCGCTCGCTGTTTTCGGGAGACTCGTACTTTGATTTTAGCCTGGATGAATTCCGGATCTATGACGGCGCACTGAGCCCCAGCGAGATTGCTGCGACGCAGGCGCTGGGGCCGGATCAGATCTTGAATGCCGGCTCGCCAAGCATCGGTGTTACGGCTTCGGCCGCCAGCACGGTTCTGCATTGGCCGGTGGCCTCCCCCGGATTTACGGTGCAATCCCGCACGAACCTGCTTGATGGCATCTGGGTGGACACCTATGTCTCTCCGCAGCTGACCAACAATCAATGGGAAGTCGCGCTGCCGGCGGTAGAAGATGCTGCCTTCTTCCGGTTGCGCCGGTAGGTTCCGCTTGCGTTGGAATTGCTGGCATGCGGATAGAATATGCTTTCCTCTTTGCGGTGCATGGGTAGTCTTTCGCGCATGGCAAAGGAAACCATCCGAATTCTGGGGATCGACACCTCCCTGCGCTCGACGGGCGTGGGGATTATCGAAGCTCGGGGCTCCGAACTGCGGGCCATTGCCTACGGCCGCATCCGTAACAAGATGAAGGATCCGCATTCACGTTGCTTGGAAAACATCTTTGATTCGATTACGGAGCTGATCGAACAGCACGCCCCTGGTTGCGCGGCGATTGAGGGCGCATTTTTTGCCAAGAATGCCCAGACGGCGATGGTGCTGGGGCAGGCGCGCGGTGTGGCGATTGCGGCTTGCGCGAAAAAGGGATTGGTAATCACGGAGCACTCGCCACGCAGTGTGAAGTCGGCCGTGGTCGGCACCGGCGCGGCGCAGAAGGATCAGGTGGCGAAGATGGTGATGCGCCTGCTCAATCTTCCCGCACAGCCGCAGGAGGATGCGGCCGACGCGTTGGCCATCGCCATCTGCCACCATCACCGGCTTTCGCTCCCCGAGGAACTCCGAGCCAAAACGATTTAACCCCGTAGACTCGAAGGTCACGAAGCAGTGTTTTTGTGCTTCTCCATGACCCGGAATAGCTGCGATCGCGTTTTCCTATTGCCGTTGCACGTTGAGTTTGAAGAAGCGATTGGTTTGGCTGGGGGCGACGGGAATGGAAAAGAGCAGGTTGGTGCCGTTGCCCGCGAGAGCGGTTCCGGCAGGTTGCCAGTCCGGGGTCACGAGGCTGTCGGTGGCCAGCACCCGGTAAAGGTGCCCCGGTACGGAAGAAGAAACCGTCAGCGCCAGATTCGTTCCGGAGGAAATAGCGCTTTCGGAAATTGCGTATTCTCCGGGTGCTATAGCGATGGAGGGCACCGCGTTGGCTTCACTGCTGAAGCCGGATTCGTTGGCATCGGTATCCACGGCGGTCACCACATAGTAATAGGTGGTGCCGTTGCC
>JBNLGU010000020.1:0-34979 GCA_050306215.1 Pontiella sp. | reverse complement strand
TCCGACGAGTAATGGTTCCCATTCTCGAAAGGGGGAAAAGCTCAAATGAAGTGGGGATAAACCTACAAGGCGCAGAGTAAGCAGAGAAAACATCTATAACCCTAAATCCGGGAATGGCTTCACCACAAGATGCTCATAAACATGGGATAAGGACAACTGGAAACCCATCCAAATGAGTGAGCGAAAACGATGGACGCGTATATTCATAACTCCATGGTTTCCAGTCACTAGCTTTTTGTGCTTTATGTGTATTCTGTGGTTCAATTCCGTTTCTTAGGATAACACCTCTGCGACCTCCACTCCTCTGCGAGGGGTAATTCACAAACAGGGTTTAGCTCGAAATCGCACTGAATTCGGTATTACAGGATCGGCTGGATTGTAGCTCGCATATCCGATGCGAGTTGTACGGTGATGCGTGTCGATAGTCTGTCGGGAACGCGGATCGGATGTCCCCGCTAGGCCCAGGCGTCTTTAAACCATAGGCTGTGTTTTCAACAACCCCCCACAAGTCGGGCCGATTCTGTCTATCCGGTTATCCTGTCAAAATAAGCTTTATCCGCGGAGCGCGGATTTGATTTCACGGAGTTCGGGGGCGCGGAAGAGGATGGAGAGCAGGAGGTAGACGAAAATGCCGCTGCCGATGGCGGTGGCGAGGACGGTCAGTTGGGCGACCTTGGCGGGCAGGCATCCTGCGAGGCAGGGGCGCAGGTAGTGGGCCGCCGACCAGGCGACCGTAGCCATGATCACCGCGAAGGCGAGGGAGCGCAGCAGCGTGGCACCGGTCCGGCGCCATTCAATGTTGCCAACGCGCCGGGAGAGGATGATGCCCAGGGCGATGGCGCCGAAGCCTTCGGCCAGCACGGTTGAGAGGGCCATGCCGGCGTGCTTCCATTCCAGTGGGAAGGTGAGGATGAAGGTGATGTTCATGGCGAGGTTGAGCAGCACCACGTAAAGGCCGATGCGGACCGGGGTGCGGGTGTCCTGCCGGGCGTAGAAGGCCGGCACGAAAACCTTGGAGGCACTGAAGACGACGAGGCCGGGGGCGTAGAAGATGAGGGCGCGGGCGCTGAGGCGCGTGGATTCGGCATCGAAGCGTCCGCTCCATTCAAAGATGGTTTGCAGGATGTTGGGGGCAAGCACCAACAGTCCGAGCGCGGCCGGGGTCATGATGAAAAGCAGGTGGCGCATGGACTCGGAGATGGTGTGGCCCATGGATTCGTGGTCGCCCTCGGCGGCGTGCGAGGAGAACGTGGGGAGCAGGACCGTGCCCATGGCCGTGGCAATGATGCCGAGCGGGAAGTAGACCATGCGTTCGCTGAAGGTCAGGGCGGCCGGTGCCCATGGGGCGATCCACATGGCAAGGAAGCGGTCGATCAGGACGTTGAACTGGGTGACGGCCATGCCGAGCGCGGCGGGGCCCATGAGCAGGAGCATCTTGCGTATGCGCGGATCGTTCCAGCTGCTGGCAAACCTGAACGGGCAGCCAAAGCGCCGCAGCGCCGGGAGCTGGATGGCCATCTGCAGGGCGCCGGCCAGCAGGACCGCCCAGGCGAGGACGTTGGCGCGGTCGAGGTCGTCGGCCGGGATGAGGGGGAAGAGCCCGACCATACCCAGGATAAGCGTAATGTTGAGCAGGCTGGGGGCGAAGGCCGAGGTGGCAAAGTGCTTGAAGGAGTTGAGCACGGCCATGAACAGGGCGGCGAGGCAGATGAAGACCACGTAGGGGAACATGATGCGTGAGAGCGAAAAGGTAGTATGCCAGCGCGGGGAGATGCCGGGAATGGTCAGCCCGATGGAGAAGAGAACGACCCCGACAATGGCGATGGCGGTGAGGACGGCGGCGCACATGGTGACGACCTTTGAGGCCATTTCCCATGCGGCCTTTTCGCCCTGCTTCTTGCGGGTTTCAACAAACACGGGGATGAAGGCGGCCGAAAGCGCGCCTTCGCCGAAGAGGCGACGGAACAGGTTGGGGATGGTGAAGGCAACGAAAAAGGCCGAGGCCACCAGGGAGGTGCCGAAGTAGTAGCCGATCACGACATCGCGCAGCATGCCCAGCCCGCGGCTGAGAAGCGTAAAGCTGCCGACCACCCCGGCGGAGCGAATAACCTTTCCTTCCCTCAAGCAGTGTCCCCTTGTTTTGTTTGCGTTGAAGCCGCAAAGTCACTAAATGTAAGTCATTCAAAACCGCAGATCAAAGCAGAACGGATTCGATTTATGACCAATCCAGGCATTATCCTAATGGGCGACGGCGACGCGATCAAGGCGTCGTACGACGCGATGAACAATCAACCGGTGGACTGGGACCTGAGCGGCAAGGAGGTTCTGCCGCTGCGGAAGTTCCAGACGACGCTGGGAGAGGCGGCCTCGGTTTCGGGGCCGGGTACCTTCATGGGCAAGGCGACGCGCACGATTACGCTGGAGCCGACGGACAAGGAGGGCTGGTGGCTGGACCGCGTGGACCTGCCGCAGACCCTGCCGATCCGGGTCAGCATTGCCAACGTGTGGACCACAGGCCAGATCGTGAGCAACATTGTGCTGCGCAGCGGCAACCCGCACAACTATGTCCGCATGGTGGAGCATATCATTTCGCTCCGGATGGGACTGGGCATCGACAATGTCCTGATCAAGCTCGACTCGGGCGATCCGCCGCTGTTCGAGCAGGGTAGCCTCGACCTGGTGGAGGCCTTCGACCGCTGCGGCCGGGTGGAGACCGAACGGCCCATTCCGTATGTGACCGTCAAGGAACCGGTGACGGTGGGCGGGACCTATGGCGATTTCGTGACGCTGGCGCCGCCGGACGATCCCGACAATCCGCAGTTGACCGTGGACTGCGCCTTGAACTTCCAGACGGCCATTGGCCAGCAGCGAATCATTTTTCCGGTCTGCGAGGAACTGACCCGGATGGCTTCGGTCGCCCGCACCAATACGTCGTATGCCAAGGTGTTGTATTGCGCGACGATCGGCCGGCTCTTTGCCGACGTGCGCAACCTGGGCTACAACAAGCACAATGTATCGATCGCCAGCAAGAAGCGCTATGTGAACGAGCCGCGGTTGGTCCACGAAGGCAAGGCGCTGGAGGCGGCCTGGCACCGTTCCGTGCTCGACCTGCTTGCCGCCATTGCGCTGATCCACAACGGCCGGTTTGTCGGCAAGATTAAATCCTACAAGGCCGGCCACCGGCTGGATTGCGATCTGGTGCGCCAATTGTATTTGAACGAAGTACTCGTTCCGTTGGAGAGCCTAGGGAAGGAATGACATGAAATCGTACCGCAAGGAACTTTGGTTCGAAGCGCCGACGCGGCGTCAGATTATCCACATCACGCCGCAGATCGAGGAGTGCCTGCGCGAGTCGGGCATCAAGGAGGGGCTCTGCCTCGTCAATGCCATGCACATCACGGCCTCGGTTTTCATCAACGACAACGAAAGCGGCCTGCATGCGGACTATGAGCGGTGGCTGGAGAGCCTGGCACCGGAAAAGCCGTACGAGCAGTATTCCCACAACGGCTACGAAGACAATGCGGACGCGCATCTGAAGCGCACCATCATGGGGCGGGAAGTGGTCGTGGCGGTCACGGACGGCAAGCTGGACTTCGGGCCGTGGGAGTCGATTTTCTACTACGAACTGGACGGTAAGCGCAAAAAGCGCGCCCTGGTCAAGATTATCGGGGAATAGCGGCGATTGGCCTAGCCCATGGGCGCCGATTGTTCGAGCACGTAGATGTAGCCTTGGGAACGCTTGCGGAACTGCCCGGTGGACAGGTTGCCGTCGTCCATTACTCGATCGACTTCGAGCATCTGCTCGTCGTCCCACGTCGGCATGTAGACCGATACGCCGGCGTGGGTGCTGAACTGCTTGTAGTCCCAATCCCATTGGCCACCGATCACGGTCTGCTCGCTCCATGGAAAGTTCTTGAGGTAGGGTGCCATACCGGTCGGTATGCGGGCCGGCGTCGTGTCCGGCGGATAATCCCCGTGGTCGTAGGCATATTGTACGAAGGCCGCACCTACATTCTGGATTTCGCGGGCAAACCGGCGCGCGCGGGCCGTGTTGCCCGCGCTCAGCATGGTGGGGACGGCGATCGCCGCCAACACCCCGATAACGGCCACCACGATCATGATTTCGACCAAGGTGAAACCCTCTTTGCGACGTCGTTTCATAATGCCTAAAAAGAAGCATATAAAATGCCATAATTCTTATTTTTAGGCATTTATTTGGAGGGTGACGCTTGGTCGTCGTCGTGGCGCTGACAGAGCGGCTCCCACCCGGTATCCCGCTCCGTTAGAGGGTGTTATTGCTAATCGGGGCTGTGCAACAGGAGTTCATAGAGCTGGCGGTAGTAGCCGTCCCGCGCCATCAGCTCGTCGTGGGTACCCTGGTCGACCAGTTCGCCGTGGCGCATGACCAGGATCCGGTCGGCATGGCGGATGGTGGAGAGGCGGTGGGCAATCACGATGCTGGTGCGGTTTTCCATCAGTTTGCCGAGGGCATCCTGGATGAGCATTTCCGTGGCGGTGTCGACGCTGGCGGTGGCCTCGTCGAGCACGAACAACAACTCGGGGTTCTGGGCGAGGGTACGGGCCATGACGAGGAGCTGCTTCTGTCCGAGCGAGAGCCCTTCGCCGCGTTCGTTGAGCACGGTGTCGTAGCCGTTGGGCATGGCTTCGATAAACCCGTGTGCGTTCACGGTTTGGGCGGCCCGCATGATATCGCTGCGCGAAACCCCGGGGCTGTTTAGGCCAATGTTATCGGCAACCGAGGCGGTAAAGATGAATGGATCCTGGAAAACATAGCCAAGCCGTTCCCGCAGGTCGTGCTTGGCAAACCGGCGCACATCGATGCCGTCGATGGAGACAGAGCCCTGCTGGATGTCGTAGAAGCGCCCGATCAGGTTGATGATGGTGCTCTTGCCGGCGCCGGTGGCTCCGACCACGGCCAGCACCTGCCCGGGTTCGACGGAGAAGGAGAGATCCTTGATGACCCAGTTGTCCTTGTTGTAGGCGAACCAGACCTTGTTGAAGGCAATGTTGCCGGCGATCCGTTCCGGCGATTCCGGCACCGGCGGATCATTGATTTCCTCGGGGGTGTCCAGCAGCGCAAAGACGCGTTCCGTCGAGGCCAGCGCGATCTGGAACGAGCCCGCCTTGTCGGAGAGCGAGCCAAGCGGGTGGAAAAAGTTGCGCACATAGGCCAGGAAGGCGATGAAGGTTCCGAGGGTCACCGTATCCGAGCCGTTCAGCACGGCGAAGCCGCCGACGCACAGCGTGATCAAAATCGAAAGGGTTTGGCCCGTTTCGATGGCGGGGAAGTAGAGGCTGAACCAGCGGACTTCGTCGAAGTAGGCGGAACGCAAGTGGCGGTTGCGCTGGTCGAACTCTTCCTGTGCATGGGCCTCGCGATTGAACAGCTGGATGGTCGACATGCCGGTGAGGTCTTCCTGGACCAATGCGTTGAGCCTCGACTGCCGGTCGCGGATGTCGCGGTTGGCGTTGCGCAGGCGAATGTTGATGTAGAGCATGACCCCGAACAGGATCGGCAGGATGGCAAAGATGGACAGCGACAGGTGGGGGCTCATGTAGATCATGTAGCCCATGATGCCGAACAGCATCGCGAGATCGGCCACCGAACCCACCACGCCTTCCGTCACGAAATGCTGGAGCCGCTCGATGTCCGACGTCGCGCGCGACATCAGGGTGCCGACGGCGGTCTTGTCGAAAAAGCCCTGGTGCATCCGCAAGACCTTGCGGAAGACGTCGAGCCGCAGGTCGTAGATGATCTTCTGTCCAATCCACGCCGTGAGCATGGCCTGCGCATAGCGTACGCAGTGTCCCACGGTGGCGATCACCAGATAGATGAGTCCAAGCTGCAGGAGGTGCGAAATGCGTTCGTCGACCGGCAAGGTCGGGGCGGCGATGCATTCGTCCGTGATGCGCTGCAGGATGAGCGGCAGGAAGTTGACGGCCAGCGTGGATGCAAGGATCAAACCGAGTGCCAACGCGAGCCAGCGCCAGTAGGGCACGGAATAGGCCAAAAGACGTTTAGCCATTTTCATTCGTCACCCTCCAGCTTTTGCTGCAACTGCTGCAGGGTGTTTAATTCGGCATAGTATCCGGGCCGGGCAATCAATTCCTCGTGGGTGCCGCGCTGGGTGATGCGCCCGTTTTCAACCACGACGATTTCGTCGGAATAGCGCAGAGTGGAAACGCGATGGCTGACAAAGAGCGTCGTGCGGTCGTTCATGACCGGCTGCAGCTTTTTCATGATGGCGGCTTCGGTCTGCGTGTCGACCGCCGAGAGGACGTCGTCGAGAATCAGGATATCCGGCCGGCGCGCAATGGCGCGGCTGATGGAGGTGCGCTGGCGCTGGCCGCCGGAGAGGGTTACGCCGCGTTCGCCGAGCATGGTCTGGTAGCGGTCGGGGAAGGTTTCGATGTCGCCCTGCAGATGGGCGATGTCCGCCGCCCAGCCAATGATTTCCATGTTGGCGTTGTCGACGCCGAAACCAATGTTGTGCTCGAGGGTCCGGGAAAAGAGGACCGGTTCCTGCGCGGCGAAACCAATCATGCCGCGCAGGGTCGCAAGCGAGAGGGTCCGGATATCCGTGTCCCCGATCAATACGGCACCCTCATCCGGGTCCATGAGGCGGGCGACCAGCGAAACCAGCAGGGTCTTGCCGCTGCCGGTTGGGCCGGTTATTCCCAGCGTCGTTCCTGCGGGAACATCGAGATTGATGTCGTAAAGCAACTGCTGCTGCCCGATGGATAGCGACGCGTCCTTGAAGGTGATGGATGCGCGGGGCTTGGTGATTTCGGGCGGCACCATGTCGGACTCGGCGATTTTGGGCGTGGTATCCAGGATGGCTTTGACGCGGATCCAGCTGACCTTGCCGCGCTGGATCATGACCATCATCCAGCTCAGGGCCATCAGCGGCCACTGCATGACGAGCAGGTACTGGAAAAACTGGGTCAGGGTGCCGAGGGTCAGCGTACCCGATACGATCCGCCTGCCGCCGACCAGGAAGATCAGGATGGTGCCGAGATTGAAGCCGAAGGCCATGAAGGGCCAGAGGCTCTGCCGGGCACCCTGCATACGCATGGTCTTGCGGATAAGTTCGCTATTGAGGTCTTCGAATTGCGCACCGCGCCGGCGTTCGAGGGCAAAGCCCTTGAGGCAGCGTATGCCCGAAAAGCTTTCCTGGCAAAAGTTGGATACTTCCGAGACGTGTTCCTGCAGGGCCTGCTGGTAGCGGCGGGAAACGCGCAGCACCAGGAAAAAGATCAGGATCATCGGGACAAACACTGCAAACATGATGACGGTGAGCATGGGGTCGGCAATCAGCATGACCGTAATGGCGGAGATCAGGGTGATCAGGGTCCGTATTCCTTGCAGCAGGCCCTGGCCGATGGAGTCGCGGATAATGTTGATGTCCGACGACAGCTTAGTCATCAGGTCGCCGGTGCGTTCGCTGCGGTAGAACGATTGGTCCAGTTTGGTCAGGTGCGTGAACGCATCGTTGCGCAGGGCATATTCGATCTTGTGGGAGAGCTTCAGCGGTATGCGGCGGATCAAGCGCGAAAAGACGATGGCCACCGTTCCGATCACGAGAAAGAGCCAGACGAGGTGCCAGAGTTCTTCGCGGGTCAGCGTTTTTTCCTCCAGCCCGTCGATCACCAGCCGGATCAGGTAGGGCAGGGCGAGGGTGCACCAAACCGTAATCAATCCGCACACCACGGTTGCGGCGATTTCGCGGCGGTGCGGCATGAAGTAGCGTTTCAGGCTGACGGTCTGCTGGGCGATGGTTCTGGTCTCCGTTGCAAAGCGCCAAAGGTATCGGCTGGCCAATGGATTGCAAGCCCCTTTCCGGCGGTTATCTTGCGGTCGGGTTCCGTTTGACTTTCAATCAATCGGCCTCTATAAACGCGCACCTTTGGCGAAACAGCACCAAAATGGTTGGTGCCCTACGCAAGGAGTTGCACATGTTGAAACCGAAGAAAAAACGAAAGACCAGCAAGGTGCTGGAGGTCCGCCGGCTGACGGCGTCGACCGCCGTCATTCGTTTTGAACGTCAAGGGCTGGAGTTTGCTCCCGGCCAGTATATACGCGTAGGGATCGAAGGCGACCCCGAGATCCGCGACTATTCCATCTATTCCGGGGCCGATGACGACTATTTGGAGGTGCTGGTGCGCCGCGTGGAGGATGGACTGGTGTCCAAGCAGCTGTGCGATCTGACGCCGGGCGAGGAGGTCAGCGTCGGCGGACCGTATGGACACTTCAAGCTGGTCGACGAGGTGCGCAGCCATTCGCTGCTGTTCGTGGCCTCCGGCACGGGCATCTCGCCGTTCCATGATTTTGTCAAATCCTATCCGGATCTGTCGTACACCCTGGTGCACGGCACCAGCAAGCTGGAGGAGGCGTACGAGGCCGACTTCTACGGGGAAAACTATTTCCATTGCGTATCGCGCGAAGACGGCGGCGACTATAAGGGCCGGGTGACGGACTATCTCCGCACGCTCGATATTGACCGCGACTGCCAGGCCTTCCTGTGCGGCAACTGCGACATGATCTACGAAGCATTCGACCTGTTGCAGGAGAAGGGTCTGCCCACCTCCAACATCCATACCGAAGTCTACTTTTAATTTTGATTTTAAAATGCCGATTGTCGATTTGTGGAACTCAGGTGGTGTTGGCCTTTTTAGTTTAATGGCCGTCGCAGACCCGAAAATCAACAATCGGAAATTAAGCGAAGCGATCATGAAATGTTGTATCGTTACACTGGGATGCCAGATGAACCAGTCGGATTCCGAACGGATCCGCAGCGTCATTGAAGGCATGGGCTACGAAATGACCGCGAACGAGGAGGAGGCTTCCTTGATCGGTGTCGTGGCCTGCTCCGTTCGCCAGAAGGCGATCGACAAGGTGTACAGCAAGATCAGCAAATGGAACCAGTGGAAGAATGAAAAGCCGCTGGTTACGTTTGTTTCGGGCTGCATCCTGCCGGCGGACGAGGTGAAGTTCCTAAAGCTTTTCGATCTCGTCTTCCGCATGAACGAATTGCCGGAGCTGCCCAACATGCTGCAGCAATGCGGTGTCTCGACGGAATATGCCGCGCGCCACCTGCTCGACTCGATCGAACGCCAGGATGACCGCACCGATTTCTGGCAGGTCGACCCCACCTATAGTTCGTCCTTCGAGGCCTATGTGCCCATCCAGAACGGATGCGACAAGTTTTGCTCCTTCTGCGCCGTGCCCTACACGCGCGGACGCGAGGTCTCGCGCGCCAGCGAGGATATCCTGAAGGAAGTGCAACGGCTCGTCGACCAAGGCGTCAAATCAATCACGCTACTGGGGCAGAACGTGAACTCCTATGGACTCGACAAGCAGGGTGAGGAAATCCCGTTTGCCGAGCTGTTGCGCAAGGTCGGGGAAATCGGCAACGCCAGCGGTAAGGAGTTCTGGGTCTACTTTACCTCGCCGCATCCGCGCGACATGACGCACGATGTGATCGAAGCCATCGCCGACTACGACTGCCTCGCCAAGCAAATCCATCTGCCGGTGCAGAGCGGCGATGAAAAACTGCTGCGGCGCATGAACCGCAACCACAATGTTGAAGACTACCTGAAAATCGTCGACGACATCCGCGAGCTTTTGCCGACGGCCACCATCTTTACCGATATCATTGTGGGCTTCAGCGGCGAGACGGAAGAGCAGTTTGAAAACACGGCGGACCTGATGCTCAAGGTGGGTTTCAACATGGCCTACATCGCCAAGTATTCGCCGCGCGTCGGTGCGCGTTCCGCACGATGGGACGACGATATCAGCGCGCAGCAAAAGAGCGACCGCCTGGCCCGCCTGGCCGAAATCCTCAAGCGTACCTCGTACGCGCACAACGAAGCCATGGTCGGCAAAACCTATCGCGTGCTGGTGGATGGAAGGGACAAGCGCTTCGAAGGGGCGTTGACCGGCCGCACCGAAGGCAAGCTGCCCGTCCGCATCCTGGATGCCCCCGACGAGTTGATCGGCACATTCCTGGATGTCGAGATTGTTTCCGCCGCCGAACTCTCGCTCACCGGCAGGCCGGTGGCATAAAAAAAACGACGGATCCGAAGGTCCGCCGTTTTTAGCAATGTTGCCGCAGGTTTGCTTAACCCTTGACCATTGCGTTGATCGAAGCTTCCGCCTGTGCCCAGTAGGAGGCCGGGTCCTTGCTGAACCCGTCGTTTTCCGCGGCAAAATAAGCAGCCTGTTCGATCATCGAATAGACCTGCTCGGCGGTATACTTTACTTTCTTCGCTGCGGCCTTCTTGGCCGGCGCTTTCTTGGCGGCGGCTTTCTTGGCCGGAGCCTTCTTGGCCGGAGTCTTCTTGGCCGGGGCTTTCTTAGCGGGTGCTTTCTTCGCTACGGCTTTCTTGGCCGGCGCTTTCTTTGCAACGGCCTTTTTGGCCGGAGCCTTTTTCGCTGCTGTTTTCTTTGCTGCCATTTTTAATCTCCTGATTGTTCTTCCCACATTGTTAACAACGTGTTGTCTGTTTGTGTATCCCGTTGGATATGGGTTGTAAACAATTCCTTCAATAAAATTGCATTAGCAACTCCGGGGATTTTTAATGATGTAACTTGCATTTAAAAGTGAGCAAGGAACAGGGGGACAAGCATGGCATTTCACGGGGACAAGAAAGAGGGAACCTGGCTTTTGGCGAACGCGGAAACACGGCTAAAGAACTGGCTGGTTCCCAAGGTGCCGAAAGCGATCGAAACCTACCACCTTACGCTGACCACGCTGCTGTGGTGTACACTGATCATCCTGTGCAGCTTTCTGGCCCGTTTCAATGTGCAGTGGTTGTGGGTGGTGTCGTTCTCCATTTTCGGGCAGTACATTACCGATCTGCTGGACGGCGAGATTGGCCGTCGGCGCAACACGGGGCTGATCAAGTGGGGCTACTACATGGATCACTTCCTCGACTACCTCTTCCTCTGTTCGATCATCATTGGCTACGGCCTGATGGTGGAGGACCAGAACAAGTATCTGCTCTTCTACATCCTCGCGCTCTTCGGCGCCTTCATGGTCAATTCCTTTCTTTCGTTCGCGGCGACCGGCGCCTTCAAGATCAGCTACATGGGCATCGGCCCGACGGAAGTCCGGATCATCTTCATCGCCATCAACACGTTCATCATCGCCTTTGCCCATAAGCTCGATATCGTCCGCGTGCTACCGTTCGTACTGACCGGTGCCACCTTTGCCCTGTTCGTGACGGTGTTTCAGACGCAGAAGGAGCTATGGAAGATCGACATGGAGAACAAGCGCAAGGCGGCAGCGAATTCCACGGAGTAACCTACCATCCGCGGTGCTCGCCCCGTCCGAATCGGTAGACCAGCGATGCATTTAGCGCCTGGTTGTACTCGTCCCCGTCCGAACCGAAGTAATGCATCCACTCGGTCTGAACGGCCCATTTCGGATGCAGTTGGCAGTGCAGTCCGGCGCCGGCGTTCCACAGGAATTCCTTTGTGTCGCGGTTCTTGTCCAGCATCCGTTCGCCGAAGCCCGCCGACACGTACGGGCGCAGGACACGCCGGGTGCAAAGATAAAGCTGGGTATCCAAGCTATAGTTTTCGAACAACATGGTTTTTCCCGTACCTCGTTGGGTGACGTTGCCCCATGCGTAGGATAGGCACGTTCCCAAACGTGGTGAGAAGTACAAACCGAGTGTGGCCTTCGAAAACAGATCGTCCTCCAGCGCCAGGGCCTTGTTGAAAAACATATAATGGGTGCCGGCACTTAGGCCGACGATGCCGGTATCCACCGGATCGTAGCTCACATCGAATGTTCGCTCCGGCGGATCCCCGGCGGGTCCGTCCGGTCCCAAGGGAAACTCCATGCTCAGGTAAACGGTTGGATTTCCGTCCGCCTCCGGCATGACGGTGAAATAGCCGAATCCTGATTCGATCAGCCTATGGCCGCTGATGCGGTTCACGCCGCAGGCCAGCGCATCGGTCGGATCAAGCACAAACAGCACGATGCCGCCAATGGCCTTGGATCCGGCCACCCGGTTCCCCGAGCAGCGAATCCGGTATTCCGTTTGGTAGGCCCACTCTCCGTATACCCAGCCCAGCACCGGATGCACCACGAGATCCTGGATGGAAGGCGTTTCCGCCAGCGCTTCCACGCCATATTCCCAATAGAAAGTCGACATGAGGAAGGAATACACGAAGGCATCCCATTGCCGGTAGCCGGACTTGCGGGCAACCTGGTAGTAGACTCCGCCGAAGTAGGGGTGCCCTATGTAGTCGATATACCATTTGTCGCGGTCCCACACCGGGCCTTTGCGGATGTTCTCCTTCCACTTGTGGAAGATGTCCTCATCCGTATCCCACCCCGTGAAGTCCTCCGGCAACGCAGCCAGGAAGCCGACCATGCCGATACCGTAGACAAAGAGGGATTTGGTCTGCGACCAAAGCCGGGCCGGGTCTTCGTCGCCGATCGGGGAGAAGAGGGCAATGCGGTACGGGTCGTCGAACTGTTCCGGTTGGACAACAAGAACCTTCCAGTAGGTGTTGGTTGCCCCGGCGAACAAGCTGCATGCCGTAACAACCCAAACAATCAGCATCCTCTTCCGCAGGACGGAAAACCGATAGCTTGCCAAGTGCATCGCCTTCCTCCCTTCGCGCATGGCGGTATTGTGATCGCGCCGGTGTCATATGGCAATGTCGGGGATGCAATAATCCGTTGAACTTTGCAGGCATTCGGATAATGTGTCCAACATGTTAAAGAACAAACGGCTATTGCTAATCACGCTTTTCCTCATCATCGCGGCCACGGTTGTGATGGGCATGCGCATTGCGTATCCCTACCACCGATTGGTGGCGTTTATCCTGCTTGGGCTCGGCTGGCTTCCGATCATTGCCTCCTACCGCATCAACCGGCGCTTGCTGCATGTCGAGCGCCTGATCATCAAGAGAAAGACAAAACCGTTTGTGCCGCACATCGTGGTGGCACTCCTGTTGTCGGTTGCGTTCTACGTGACCTGGGCGCTCTTTCCGGTTGAAAAGAGCCCGTTGGTCGATCTCTCGCCAAGCGAGCTGCGCGCCACCATCCAGGAAGACCTGGACAGCTACCTGATGCTCCGCCGAACGGCCGACGATCTGATGGAGGAGTTCCGGAACTCGCATCTGCTTGAGCGCCGGGTGGACAACCTGACGGTGGAAGAGCGCGAACGTATCCGCGCCCTTTGGCGCGACGGCGTGATGGCCTTTTTGGAGTTCGATTTCCTGAAGGAAAAGTATCGCGGCTTCTACCAGGTCGACTATGTCGCGGAGCCGGAACTGCATTCGGATGCCTTCATGATCGCCTACATGGCCTACGTAGTCCAGTACGACGCCTGCCTGCAGGTGGCGGAGATGGTGGGCAACAACGATTTCATGGAGACCCTGCTCAATGAAGAAGGCGAGGGGATCCCGGCGGACAGCTACTTTGTCATGAAACAGCGGCTGACCCATCCGAATGTCATGTTACGCATGAACACCGCCGCGGCCTATCGCGAGCTGGTAAAAAAAGATGTGACCATCGATCCTGCGGCCATCGAGGACTTCCAGCGGCGAAAGAACCATTTTTACCGGACACTCGGACAGAACGCGGACATCTTCATCGACAACCCGCTGGACCAGCTCGAACGCGTCGCCTTCGAAACCATCCTGCCGATCCAGAAAAACGTGGCCGTGCAGATGAGCCATATCCGCACGACCCGCCGGGACTATCTCATCACTCCCGAAATCCTGGCCGGATATGAATCCGTGCTGCAACCCGGAGACATTCTTATCCAGCGCAGGAACTGGCACATGACGAATATCGGCATTCCCGGATTCTGGCCGCACGTCGCGCTGTATGTCGGGACTCCCGAGGAGCTTGAATCCTACTTTGCCGGGCTGAACGACGACCCCCTTGAACCGTTCCGCGAGCGGTACCCGGAGGCCTGGCGCAAGCTGCAATCGACGGCGCCGGACGGCTATCCGATCCGCGTGCTGGAATCCATTCGTCCGGGCGTGGTATTCCAATCGCTGGAGACCAGTGCGAAATGCGACTATCTGGGCGTGATACGCCCCAACCTGACGAAGCAGGAAATATACGATGCGTTGCTGGCCGCCATTTCCCATTTCGGCAAGCCGTACGACCTCAACTTTGACTTTACGACCGACAACGAGCTGGTCTGCTCCGAGCTGGTGTACAAGGGCTACAAGGCCGCCGCACAGCTTCCGCTGGAGCCGGAAATCATCAATGGCCGCCTGCTGCTCCCGCCCAACCTCCTGGCGGAAGAAGTGGTCGAGCACATCGGGGTCGATGACGCCTTTAGTTTCGTCCTGTTCCTTGATGCCGTGGAAAAGCAGGACCGGATCGTTGAGCGAGATGAGGCCGCTTTCCGTAAAAGCTGGCAAAGACCCAAATGGGATGTGATGCAAAAATAGCGGACGGGTCAGGTCTCAGGTATGGTGATAACGTCCATGCGCTTCCGGTCGCCGGCGGATAGCTGTCCGGTTCCTAGAAAGCGGTCCACTGATCCAAGTGCTTCCTGAGCTTGCGATAGCCGGACCATGATGGCGTCGATATCCACATGTTGCAGGTCACCGGGATCGCTGATTTCAACCAAGTGCCATTCACGGTATGCGTTCTCGCCCACATATTCAACGAGCCGGCCCAGAACCCGCGCAACCCAACGGCTCTCCTCGTCCGGCAACCGGGCGAGTAATTCATCGCAGAAATAGGTGTAGCAGACTGGCGGTCGTCCATATTCCAGGGAGCACCCGTGCAGGTCGAGCCAGCCGTAGCGGTCATCCATGTCTTCGGCCTTTTGTTCCTGCCGTTCGAGCAGCATCGATAAAAACGGGCTTTGAAGCGCCTCTTCGCAAATATCCACCCGGCAACAGCAGGCGGTGCACAAGCCGCACACACCGCTGAATAGTTCGGTCATTCGTTCGCGAACGCTTTGTTCGAGTTCGATGTACGGTTCAATAATGGAGTCGATGGAATTCATGAGGGCATCCTATCTTGTTTAGATAAGGAATCAATATGTGGGTGGCGGAGATAATTCTTGTCATCCCAAGGCCGCCGAGTAGGGTCGGTCTCCTTCCTGAGTGTTCGGCTGCGGCGGAATGCAAGGGATCTTGAACCCTATTCTGAAGGTTTCGCTAGCGGAACGGAGGAGACCATGGAAAAGCGTCTGGGCTTTGTCGGCCTGATTATTGAAGACCGCGCAACAAATGCGTCCAACGTGAACGCATTGCTGTCCGAATTCGGGGAAATCATTCTCGCCCGGACCGGGGTGCCGTGCCCAAAACGCAACTGTTCGGCCATTACGCTGGTGATCGATGCCACCACCGATCAACTGGGTTCCCTCACCGGAAAGCTCGGCCGCATACCGGGCGTGTCCGTCAAATCGATGCTGAGCAAACTTTCCAATCCTTGACCGCGCTCAAGGAATTAACTGCGTTTATCGGTGTAATCTGCGGGCCTCATATGAACACAAGAACCGAAAAAGATTTTCTGGGCGAATTGGAAATCCCGGCGGATGCGCCGTGGGGCATCCATACGGCCCGGGCGTTGGCCAACTTTCCCGTGCCGGGAGGCCCTGTTCCGGCCTCCCTGGTCGCTGCGCTCATGCTGGTGAAGAAAGCCTGCGCCTTGGCCAACAAGGAACTGGGCTACCTGCCGGAAGAAAAGGCCGGCCGCATGGTGGACGCCTGCGATCGCCTGCACGATTCATCCTGTCCGTTGCCCGCCCTGCAGGGCGGTGCCGGAACCTCTACCAACATGCATATCAACGAGGTCATTGCCCGCGCCTCCGGGCAGGACGTTCATCCCATCGAGGATGTCAACCTGCACCAATCCACCAACGATGTCTATCCAACAGCCGTTAAGGTGGCGGCGATCTTCGGCCTTCGCGCATTGGCGGAACAAATCGAAACCCTGCAGGGAACCTTCCAGCGGCTGGAGCAAACGTTTGCCCACATTCCCACCATTGGAAAAACCGAATTGGTGAATGCCGTGCCGTTGACGCTCGGCGCCGAGTTCGGGGCTTTTGCGGAGGCCTTCGCCCGCGATCGCTGGCGTACGTTCAAATGCGAAGAGCGGTTGCGGGTGGTCAACCTGGGGGGCACGGCGGTCGGTACGGGTTTGACTGCGCCGCGCAACTATATCTTCCTCGCCACCGACAAACTGCGCGAGGTAACGGGCCTCGGACTGAGCCGGGGTGAAAACCTCGTCGACCAAACCGCCAATGCCGATGCATTTGTCGAGGTGTCGGGTATCCTGAAAGCCTGTGCGACCAACCTGGTTAAGATTTGCGGCGACCTGCGTTTGCTGCATATGAACCGCAAGATCAAGCTTCCGGCCGTGCAGGCGGGTTCGTCGATCATGCCGGGCAAGGTGAATCCGGTTATTCTGGAAAGCGTCATGCAAATCGGCATCAAGGTGCAGGCAAACGATTTTATTGTCACGGAGTGTGCCTCGCGCGGCTCGTTGCAGATCAACGAATTCATGCCGTTGCTGGCCGCCGCTCTGCTGGAATCGATGGAGTTGCTCGGAGTTGCCTGCGGCATGCTGGCCCGTCATGCGGAAGGTATCGTGGCCGACGAGGCCGAGTGCGTTCGCCAGTTTAGCGAATCGGTCGAAATTGTGACTGCGTTCCTGCCGGTTGTCGGCTACGACCGCGCAACCGCGCTGGTACAGCAATTCAAGGATCGGACCGATCTGTCCGATCGATCGGATTTTAAACAATTTCTCATTCAAGAATTGGGTGAGGCGGTTGTCGCCAAAACCCTCTCTCCGCAAAACCTCATGGCCTTGGGACACCGGTAATGCAGAAGACACCGAAAAGCTTAAGATTGCACATCGCGTTGTTCGGTCGGACCAACGTCGGGAAATCCAGCTTCCTTAACCTGGTGGCTGGACAGGACGTGGCGATTGTATCCGAGCAGGCCGGCACCACCACCGATGTCGTGGAAAAGCCGATGGAGCTGCTTCCGATCGGCCCGGTGGTGTTCCTGGATACAGCCGGCATAGACGACACGACGGCGCTGGGCGAAAAACGGGTCGGCCGCACGGAAAAGGTCTTTGACCGGGCGGATGTGATCCTGCTGTTGCATGAAGGGGGGCGGGTAACGGAATTCGAGAAAAGGATCGAGGCACAGGCAGAAGCCAGAAAGATTCCCGTAATCAAAATTGCAAACAAGTCCGACCTGTCCGACCTGTCCGACTGGTCTGGTCTTTCCTGCAACTCAACCGATCTGGCATCGCGCGCAAAGGTGCTGGCTGAGCTGAAAGCGGAACTGTTGCGCGTTTGTCCCGACGAATTTGTTGCGCCGCCACCGTTGATCGGCGATCTGGTCAAACCCGGCGGTTTGGCCGTACTGGTGGTGCCGATCGATCTGCAGGCGCCGAAGGGCCGGTTGATCCTGCCGCAGGTATCCACCATTCGCGATGCGCTGGACAACGATGCCGCTACGCTGGTGTGCAAGGAGCGCGAATACGCCCACATGCTTTCGATGCTCAGGCAGAAGCCGGATGTGGCGGTTTGCGATTCGCAGATGGTGTTGAAGATGGTGGCCGACACGCCGCCGGACATTCCCTGCACGACCTTTTCAATCCTGTTTGCGCGGTTGAAAGGAGACCTGCGCAAGTTTGCCATGGGTGCGGCGGCCATTGATCGACTGCAACCAGGCGATAAGGTGCTGATTGCGGAGTCCTGCAGCCACCATGCGTTGGAGGACGATATCGGCCGGGTCAAGATTCCGCGCTGGTTGCGCCAGTATGTGGGAATGGATCTGGAGATCGATGTCTATTCGGGTCGTGATTTCCCCGACAACCTAGGGGAGTACAAGCTGGCCATTCAATGTGGCGGATGCATGCAAAACCGGCGCGAGGTCCTTTCCCGCGTCGAAAAGTGCGGGGACGCCGGCGTGCCGATTACCAACTATGGCCTGTGCATATCGCAGACGCAGGGCGTGCTTCGGAGAGTATTGTCTCCGTTCCCTTCGGCGTTGATGGCGTATGAAGAGGGGTTGGAGAACGTGACGATTAAGGCGTGAGACGTGAAGTGAACGTCACGAATCAAACAGCACGCATCACTTTATTGGAGACAGAAAATGAAACGTGGATTACCCAAGGTGGATGTTGAAGGCCTGAAGAGCTTCATCCCGGAAAACGAGATCAATGGCTGGCTGGAGCAAACGAAGAACCCGACCGCGGAGCGGGTGCGGGAAATCATCCAGCGGTCGCTCGCCAAAAACCGGCTGGAGCCGGAGGAAATGGCGACGCTGATCAATGCCGACAGCCCGGAGCTCGTGGAGGAAATTTTTGCCGGCGCACGCGAGTTGAAGAAGCGGATCTACGGTAATCGCATTGTCTTGTTTGCCCCGCTCTATGTCGGCAACGAATGCGTGAACCGGTGCGAATACTGCGGCTTTCGTGCGGACAACACGGAAGTCCACCGCAAGACCCTGCTGAGCGAAGAGCTCGTTGCCGAGGTGGAAGCACTCGAGGATCTGGGCCACAAACGGCTGATCATGGTGTATGGTGAGCATCCGAAATATGATGCGCAATATATCCACGACACGGTACAGGAGGTCTACCAGGTCAAGAAAGGACCGGGCGAGATCCGGCGCGTGAACATCAATGCCGCACCGCTGGATGTGGAAGGCTTCCGGATCGTCAAGGATGCCGGTATCGGGACCTACCAGATCTTCCAGGAAACCTATCATCGCGATACCTACGAACGCGTCCATGCGGCGGGACCCAAGTCGAACTATCTCTGGCGGCTGCACGGGCTGGACCGCGCCATGGAGGCCGGGATCGACGACCTGGGTATCGGCGCGCTGCTGGGTTTGTACGACTGGCGGTTCGAGACCATGGCGCTGCTCTACCACACCATCCATCTCGAAGAGCGGTTCAAGGTGGGGCCGCACACGATTTCCTTCCCGCGCCTGGAACCGGCGGTGGGAACCGATATCGAACGGATTACCGAAAAATGGGCGGTTTCGGACTACGACTTTAAACGACTCGTGGCGATCCTGCGCCTGGCGGTTCCCTACACCGGACTGATTTTGACCTGCCGTGAATCGACCGCGTTGCGCAATGAAATGCTCTCCTTCGGCGTGAGCCAGATCGACGGCGGTTCCAGCATTGGGGTAGGGTCGTATTCGAACGCGGACCCGGAAGCCTACAAGAAAAGCCAGTTCCTGCTGGGCGACAACCGCAGCCTGGATGAAATCATCCGCGAGCTGTGCGATGCCGGCTTCATTCCTTCGTTCTGCACCGGTTGCTACCGCAAGGGCCGGACGGGCGAACATTTCATGGAGTTTGCGATCCCTGGCTTCGTGAAACGCTTTTGCACGCCCAACGCCGTGCTGACCTTTCTGGAATACCTCAACGACTATGCCTCGGGCGATACGCTCGAAGCCGGCCTGTTGCAGATTGAGCGCGAGCTGCAGGCCATGCCGGAGAGCAAGGCCAAGGACGAACTGAAGGAACGCATGGAACAGGTGCGCGCCGGCGCACGGGATTTATACTTCTAATGAATCAGGACGATGGGATGGATATGACGGATCAAATTCTAGAAAAGGCGCGGGCCAAGCAGAATCTTTCGGTAGAGGAAATCACGGCCCTGCTTTCCATAACCGATCAGGACGAGCTGCAAGCGCTGTACGACTGTGCCTATTTCATCAAGGAACAGTATGTGGGCCGCGTGGCCTATTTCCGCGGCATCATTGAATGCAGCAACCTATGCATCAAGGATTGCTACTATTGCGGTATCCGCCGCAGCAATACCGCCGTTGAGCGCTTCATGATGGACGAAGAGGAAATCTTCCGCGAAGCCATGTGGGCCTACGAGGCGGAATATGGTTCCTGCGTCATTCAATCGGGAGAACGGCAGGACGAAGCCTATATCGCGATGATCGAGCGCGTGGTGTCGCGTATCACCAGTTATACGAATGGCGAGTTCGGCATCACCCTGTCGTTGGGCGAGCAAAGCGAAGACACCTATCGCCGGTGGAAGCAGGCGGGGGCTCATCGCTACCTGTTGCGGATCGAAACGACCAATCCCGACCTGTATGCGCGCTTCCATCCCGCCGACCACAGCATGGCGGTCCGCAAGGAATGCCTGGCGGCGCTGCGGCGCTGCGGATACCAGGTCGGCACGGGCGTCATGATCGGTTTGCCGGGGCAGACCATGCTCGATTTGGCCAACGACATTCTGTTCCTGAAGGAAATCGATATCGACATGGTCGGCATGGGCCCGTACATCCCGCATGCGGACACTCCGATGGGCAAGGAGGTTCCGGCCTATAGCGACAAGCAAAAGAAGCAGGCGCTGGAGCTGGGGCTGAAGATGATTGCCGTGACCCGGATTGTGCTGCGCGATATCAACATTGCTGCGGCCACGGCGTTGCAGGCGTTGGAGTATACCGGTCGAGAACAGGGATTGCGCTGTGGTGCCAACGTCATCATGCCGAACATTACCGAGACCGAGTTCAGGCCCAAGTACCAGCTTTATGACAACAAGCCCTGCCTGGACGAAAACTCATCCATGTGCCGGGGGTGCCTGACCGGGCGGATCAAGGGCATCGGGGAGTCGGTGGGGTTCAACGAACGAGGGGACTCGCTGCATTTCAGGAAGCGGACGAAGGCGTAGGCGCTACTTCGCCTTTTCCCAGACGATCACGCCGGATTGCAAATCATCCTGCTCCTCGACTTCGCCCTTTTCCGCGTTCGCCCTTTGCTCGGCCGGCTTGTTTTTGGGTTCGAGCAAATAGCTGATGCCGTCAATGGTGACGCCGAGCAGGATCACGATCATGGAGTAGAGATGTAACGAAGATTCCCCGGGATATTCCATGAACCGGATAAAGGACAGCGGGGTAAGGGCCATCACGAGCGCCATCCGGGTGAACGGAAAGCGGCGGGCCATGCCGCTGAGGACCAAGGCAATGGTGCAACCCACCACAACCAGGGCCAGTACAACGACGAGTCCGCTAAGAAACTCGCTGACCATTTCATCGCTAAGTGCAAAGTACATAGGCTTACCATGCGGACGAGCCGCTCTCCCCCTTGAGGTAATCCGGGCAAACTAGCATGGCGAACCGCCCGAATCCAGCGGAAATCAAGTCCGTCAATATCGGCTCTTTCCAAAAAAAACCAGTTGCTGCATACTGGATTTCAATTTAGGAGGATTTAATGCTGATAACCGTTCTACTTGTTGCCGTGCTGGCACTTATGATTTCTTTGCTGGTCATGCAACTCACTGGAAACACCCGGTTGAACACCCGACTCGACGAATTCAACGCCCGCCTGGGATCGCAACTGGAGCAGGGCGATGCCCGCTTGCAGCGCATGGAGGACATCTTTCGCGGGTTGGAAAAGGCGTTGCGGGAGGATGTCGAAGGGGTACGCGTCAAGGTCGACGAATCCCTGGAAAAGAATGCCCGCCAGTTGGGGGAACGCGTCAAGGAGTTGATCGATACGAATGAAAAGCGGCTGGGGGAAATCAGTGGCAAGGTCGAGGAACGCCTCGACAAGGGCTTTGAAAAAACCACGACCGTGTTTGCCGATGTCCTGAAGCGTCTAGCCCTGATCGATAAGGCGCAGGAAAAAATCGCCGAGCTGTCCGGCAATGTGGTTTCCCTGCAGGAGGTGCTGTCCGATAAGCGTTCCCGTGGCGCCTTTGGCGAAGTGCAACTCTCCGCCCTGATTTCAAACATGATGCCGGAAAACAGCTATGCGCTGCAGCATACCTTCGGAAACGGGGTGCGCGCCGACTGCGTACTCTTCCTTCCGGAACCGACCGGGACGATCTGCATCGACTCCAAGTTTCCGTTGGAGAGCTATCAGCGGATGACCGACACCACGCTGGGAGACGCCGACCGTCGGACCGCCGAGCAACAGTTTCGGCAGGACATCAAGAAGCACATCAAGGACATCTCGTCCAAGTACATCATTCCCGGTGAAACCTCCGACGGCGCGGTCATGTTTATTCCGGCCGAAGCCGTCTTTTCCGAGATTCACGGACACTATCCGGAACTGGTCGAGGAGGCGCAGCAGGCGCGTGTCTGGTTGGCGTCGCCTACGACCATGATGGCCGTGCTGACCACCTCGCGCGCCGTGCTGAAGGACGCCGCCACGCGCAAGCAGGTTCATATCATACAGGATCATCTCGTGGCCCTTTCAAAGGACTTTGGCCGCTTTCAGGACCGCATGGACAAGCTCGCCACGCATATCGACCAGGCCAATCGCGATGTGGCCGACGTCAACAAGTCGGCCAAGAAGATTTCCAGCCGCTTTACCAAGATCGAGCAGGTGGAGCTGGAAGGCGAAGGTTTCCAGGAACTGGACGAGCCGGAAGCCTAGAACGGGCTTTTCTTTTCGTCTTTTGCCGAGGATTTTTCAAACTGCCCGCAGCTGTCCGTGGCCTGGACTTCCTTTTTGTGGATGGCGCAGAACTGGGTGAAGGGATTGACGATGTAGTTGGCGCAGTAGCGGCAGAGCCGGGCGTTTTCTTCCTCGTCGAAAACCTCCACTTTTTTGGAGCGATCAGCCGCGGTAAACACGTTCGGTTCGGCTTTTTTCGCCTTGAACGGAACATCGGCTTCGGACACATATTCGAAACCGCAAGTGGAGCAAGTGAGCTTTTCACCCACCTTGGTGAATCCTTCGTAAACGGCTTCCCGGTTGAGCAGGGTGTCCGCTCCGCAATGGCTACATATGATCTCAATGGCTTTCATGGTGCGTATTGCGTAATTCGTAATGCGCAAAGAATCAAGACCTTTCCCCTTTACGGTGGAATCGGCGGGAACTTTCCTGTAGATAGTCCCAATACTCATTAACCGATAACGAAAAACCAAACCTCGGAGAGGTTTTCATGCGCAAGATTTCTGATTGGGGAAACTATCCGGTCATCGAGGCTGATGTCAGCGGGTTTGATTCTGCCGCACAGCTGCGGAAGAAGCTCGAAACCCCGGGCGATGTGATCGCCTTCGGCAATGGCCGCTCCTATGGCGACGCCTCCCTGCAGGACCGCATACTCATGACCCGCCGGTTCAACAAGTTTCTCTCCTTCGACGAAGAGAGCGGCGAACTGTGCTGCCAATCCGGGACCTTGCTTTCCGAGATTCTCGATGTGTTTGTGCCGCGCGGCTGGTTTTTGCCGGTTACGCCCGGTACGAAGCTGATCACCGTGGGCGGTGCGATCGCGGCGGATGTCCACGGCAAGAACCACCATGTCGACGGCTCCTTCGGCCAGCACGTGCGCTCCATGGATGTGATGCGCAACGACGGCACCGTGGTAACCTGTTCGCCTACGGAAAACGCCGAGTTTTTCAAGGTGACGGTGGGGGGCATGGGGTTGAGCGGCATTATCCTGAATGCCACCTTCCGGCTCCGCAAAATCGAGACCGCCTACATCACGGAAGAAACCGTCCGGGCCGCCAACCTGGGCGAAATCATGGATTGCTTCGAAGCCTCCAGCGACTGGACCTATTCCGTGGCATGGATCGATTGTTTGGCCAAGGGCGATTCGATGGGCCGTAGCATCATGATGCGTGGCGACCATGCCACGCCCGACGAGCTGCTGATCGCCTCCCACAAGCACGCACCGCTGAGCCCCAAGTCCGGTCTGCGGCTGGATGTGCCGTTCCGCTTTCCGAATTTCGCGCTCAACCCGCTCACCATGCGGGCCTTCAATTTCGCGTACTACAACAAGTGCCGGCCGGGCGTGCACAAGCATGTCGTGGACTACAACAGCTTTTTCTATCCTTTGGACGCGATTGCCAACTGGAACCGGATCTACGGCAAGCGCGGATTCACCCAGTATCAGTTCGTCATTCCCAAGGAGTCCGGGCGGATTGGTATGGAACGGATTCTGAAGCGGATCACGGACAGCGGTTTGGGTTCGTTCCTGGCGGTCCTTAAGCTCTTCGGCAAGCAAGAGAGCTTCGTGTCGTTTCCGATGGAGGGCTACACGCTTGCGCTCGACTTTCCGATTTCCCACAAGGCGATGGTATTGTTCAAGGAGCTCGATGCCATGGTGGCCGATTATGGCGGCCGGCTCTACCTCGCCAAGGATTCGCGCATGGACGCGGACATGTTTGCAAAAACCTATCCCAACGCCGATGAGTTCCGCCAGGCCATCGCGGTGTTGAACGACAGCGAAACCCGCTTTGCCTCGCTTCAATCCAAACGTATCGGCATCACAGGATGATGGGATGTGTGTATTTAGTGGTGAATCAGATCGTTGAAAGGGAATCATGAAAAATGTTCTTATTCTAGGGGCCACATCGGACATGGCGCAGGCGGTTGCGAAGAAGTATGCAGCGGAAGGCTGGAGCCTTACGCTGGCGGCAAGGAGTCCGGAACAACTGGAGCCGATTGCTGCAGACCTCAAGGTGCGCACCGATACGCCGATCGACACCGTTACGTTCGATGCGCAGGATTTCGCCAGCCACACCTCATTCTATGAATCGTTGGCCACCCGTCCGGATGCCGTGATCTGCGCCTTTGGCTACATGGGCGACCAAGCCATCGCCCGTACCGACCTTGACGAAGTGCGTCGCACCATTGACGTCAACTTTACAGGAGCTGTCTCGGTCCTTAACCTCGTGGCCAAGGAGTTTGAAGAACGCGGCTTAGGGGCCATTGCCGGCATCAGTTCTGTGGCCGGCGACCGCGGCCGGCAAAGCAACTACATCTATGGGTCCGCCAAGGCGGGGTTCACGACATATCTCGCGGGCCTGCGCAACCGGCTCGCAAAATCCGGTGTGCATGTCATGACCGTCAAGCCCGGTTTCTGCCGGACGAAAATGACGGAAAATATGGACCTTCCGGGGGTGTTGACAGCCGAGCCCGAACAGGTAGCCGAGGCGGTATTCAAGGGGATCGAAAAAAAGCGCAACGTGGTCTACACGCTCTGGATGTGGCGCTACATCATGCTGGTCATCCGCCACATACCGGAGTTCATCTTCAAGAAGATGGGGATGTAGGTGGGGTAACGCGTGAAACATGAGTCGTGACCGCATTGTCTCGTGTCACGCCTCAATGCTCTCGGCTCACTCACCCTCGTTCAGCAACCCGTCGAAATACTCGATGGTCTTGGCCAGTCCTTCGCGCAACGGTACCTTCGGTTCCCAGCCCAGCTTTTCCTTTGCAAGGGTGATGTCGGGTTGGCGCTGCTTGGGATCGTCGGCGGGCAACGGCTCGAAGATCAATTTGGATTTGGAGCCCGTCAGCTCGATCACGTTCTCGGCCAGCTCGATCATGGTAAACTCGCCGGGATTTCCGATGTTGATCGGGCCGGTGACGTCGTCCGGCGAGGCCATGAGACGAATCCAGCCTTCGATCAGGTCGGACACATAGCAGAAGGACCGGGTCTGCTTGCCGTCGCCGTAGATGGTGATGTCCTCGCCCTTGAGCGCCTGCATGATGAAGTTGGAAACCACCCGGCCGTCGTGCGGATGCATGCGCGGGCCGTAGGTGTTGAAGATGCGAACGACCTTGATGCGCAGGTTGTGCTGGCGCCAGTAGTCGAAGAAGAGGGTTTCGGCGCAGCGTTTGCCTTCGTCGTAGCAGGAACGGATGCCGATCGGATTCACGTTGCCCCAGTAGGATTCCGGTTGCGGGTGGATGGAGGGGTCGCCGTAGACCTCGGAGGTGGAGGCCTGGAACACCTTGGCCTTCACGCGCTTGGCAAGTCCGAGCACATTGATGGCACCATGGACACTGGTCTTGGTGGTCTGCACCGGATCAAACTGGTAGTGGACGGGCGAGGCGGGGCAGGCCAGGTTGTAGATTTCATCCACCTCCACATAGAACGGGAAGGTAACGTCATGCCGCATCAGCTCGAAATAGGGGTTGTTCATCAGATGGGCGATGTTGGCCTTGCGTCCGGTAAAAAAGTTGTCCATGCAGATTACGTCGCATCCTTCCGAAAGCAGCCGTTCGCACAAAAAGGATCCGAGAAAACCGGCTCCCCCGGTAACTAAAACGCGCTTCTTAATCACATCGTTCATGACAAAATTCCCTTATGGGTTGGAAGTTAGCACTATAATCGCATTTCGCTTGCTGGAATTAATTCCAATTAAACCCACAATAAGCAATAGTGATGTGAGCTTAATAGAGGGAGCATCATGACCAGGGATTCAAAAAAGACGATTGTGGATGGCACCGAATGGCTTAAACGGCTGCCGCGGCGCGACAAGAAACTCTACGCCATGTACTCATCGGTCACGGACTGCATTGTGACGGACCAGTCGGTCATGTGTGTGCCGGTCGACGATCACATGGTCCATCGCGGCGATGGCGTCTTTGAATCGTTCAAGTGCATAAACGGCAACATCTACAACCTGGAGGACCATTTGGTGCGCCTGGAGCGTTCCTGCCAAAGCTTGGGCATCGACCTTGCCGTTTCCCACGAGGAAATGACCTCGCTCATTGGGCAGACCCTGCGCGCCGGCAATGAACGGAACGCGCTGGTGCGGTTGCTGGTGTCACGCGGGCAGGGTACAATGGGGGTGAATCCCTACGCATGCTTCCATCCGGAGATCTACATCGTGGCCTACGAGCTTCCCGACGCCAAAGTCGAGTGCATGCCGGAGGGCGTCAGCGTGGCCGTCAGCAAGGTGCCGATCAAGCCGGGTATCTTTGCCACGGTGAAAACCTGTAACTACCTGCCCAATGTGCTGATGAAGAAAGAGGCGGTGGATCTCGGTGTCGATTATACCGTGTCACTTGATGAAAACCGAAATCTGGGCGAGGGAGCCACGGAAAACATCGGGATTGTTACGCGCGGCAAGGAACTCTTCATGCCGCCGCCGGAGCGCGTGCTGGCCGGAACAACCGCCAAGCGGGCGTTGGAGTTTGCCCGGAAGTTGAAACAAGAGCGGGTGCTGACTTCCGCCGAATTCCGACCGATCAGCCTAGGCATGGTCCGCTCCGCCGCCGAAGTCCATATCTACGGCACCACCCCGAACATTACGCCGGTAACCATCTTCGACGGCAAACCCGTTGGCGACGGCAAGCCCGGTCCGGTCGCAAAGCTGCTCTTTGACATGCTCAAGGAGGAGATGGTGCCCGACAGCAACCGCCTGACCAATGTGTTTTGATGATCACCGGCACCGCCATCCACATTACCGGGATCGTGCAGGGAGTCGGCTTCCGGCCCTGGGTGTGGAAACAGGCCACAAGCCTCGGGCTATCCGGAACGGTCCGCAACGACTTTGATGGGGTCCATATTGAACTGTTCGGCGATCCCGAACCTTTTCTGGATTCACTCAGGAAAGATCCACCACCACTATCGCGGATTGATTCGATAGCCACGCGGCACTGCGTGGCTAAAACCGCTCCTTCGGGATTCCAGATCCTTGAAAGCAAGACCTCCGGCGAGGCCCTGCTGCGTATATCGCCCGATATCGCGCTGTGTGATGACTGCCGTCGCGAAATGTTCGATCCCTCCGATCGCCGCTATCGCTACCCCTTTATCAACTGTGTGAACTGTGGGCCGCGTTTTTCCATCATTGAAAGCCTGCCCTATGACCGGCCGTGCACCAGCATGCGCGCATTCGAGATGTGTCCGGCCTGCCGGTCCGAGTATACCGATCCCGCCAACAGGCGTTACCACGCGCAACCCATTGCCTGTCCCGAATGCGGCCCGCGCATGGATCCCGGGGACTGGGAATCCGCCTGGCTGACTGCCATGGAGCAGGGGGAGATTGTCGCCGTCAAGGGGGTGGGGGGCTTTCATCTCGCCTGCGACGCGCTCAACCCGGTCGCCGTTGCCGAGCTGCGCCGCCGCAAGCGGCGCGAAAACAAACCCTTTGCGCTGATGGTTCCCAATCTGGAATGGGTAAAGACGGTTTGCGCGCTCTCTGCGGAAGAAGAGAGCCTCTTGTATTCCCACGAACGCCCGGTTGTGTTGCTGAAATGCAGGGCGCCTTTTAAAGGCTTCGAGCATATTGCTCCGGGCCTAGACACACTGGGGGTTATGCTTCCCTACAGTCCGATGCACGAAATCATGCTCGATCTCTTCCCGCACCCGGTGGTTATGACCAGCGCGAACTATTCGTCCGAGCCCATGATCCACACCAACGAAGCGGCCCAGGAAAAATTGAAGGATGTCGCCGACCGGTTCCTGATGCATGACCGCGACATCGTCAACCGATGCGACGATCCGGTGTACGCGGTGTTCGGAGATCATACGGTGGTGGTTCGGCCGGGCCGGGGCGTGGCGCCGGTCTCCATGCCAGTCAACAGCGACCGGTGCGTGCTGGCCATGGGCGCGGACATGAAAAACACCTTTGCATTGGCGCACCATGGCCGGCTGACGCTACATCCCTACATCGGGGATCTGGAACATCCCGATACGCAGGAAATGCTGGAACGAGCGATCAAGCAGCAACTCGATTGTTTCCAGGTGCGCCCCGATGTCGTGGTGCACGACCTGCATCCCGATTATTTTTCGACGCGCATCGCACGCTCGTGGGCAAACAAGCTGCAGGTTCCCTTGATGGGCATTCAACACCATCATGCGCACCTCGTCGGCACCCACCCGGGACCAGCTATCGGATTTGCCTTCGACGGTACCGGCTACGGAACCGACGGCACCATCTGGGGCGGTGAAGTCATGCTCTATGATGCTGCGGGGTTTATTCGTTCGTACCATCTCCGGCCGTTCGCCTTGCCGGGCGGCGATGCGGCTGTGATGCAACCAAAACGCGTGTTGGATGCGTTATTCAGCCAGGTGGAAGAAGCGAAGCAGGATGTGTCATCTACGTTGATGCAGCTGGAGTCCGGCATCAACTGCCCGATGACCACGAGCATGGGACGGCTGTTTGATGCCGTTTCATGCCTGCTGGGCATTTGCGAAAACCCAACCTACGATGGCGAGGCCGCTATGCGGCTGGAGGCCGCAGCCGATTGGAACGAGTGTGGTGATCTCGCCTTTGAACTTCATGATGACGAAATCGATTGGCGACCGTTGCTGCTGGATCTGGCCGGGGGGAAGGCCAAGGGCGTTTCAGCTTCCGTCCTTACGGCCCGCTTCCATAACACGCTGGCAGAAATCGTATATTGCTGCGGAAAAAAACTGGCGGCGAAACACAGCGGGCTTCCGTGGGTGTTTGCCGGCGGTGTCTTCCAAAACCGGCTTTTGGTGTCGCGGATCCGTCAAGTGGTAGGCGATGAATTTAATCTGGTCTTTTCCACTTATCCGAATGATAGTGGTATTGCTCTGGGTCAGGTTATTAGCGGAGAAGGCAATGGGGATCGAAATAGAACGCAAGTTTTTGGTGAAGAATGATTCGTGGAAACAGTCTGCCTGCGAAGGATTGCAGTGCCGGCAAGGCTATCTCTGTTCCGGGAGCGGAAGGACCGTGCGGGTGAGGATCATGGGACACATGGCCTTCCTGACCATTAAGGGACCGGCCGATGGCATTGCCCGGAGCGAATTCGAATACAATATCCCGGTCGAGGACGCCGAAGCCATGTTGCCACTTTGCGGGCATCCAGTGGATAAAACGCGCTACTATCTCCAGCACGGCGGCCTCACATGGGAAGTGGATGTTTTTTCCGGTGCGAACGCTGGCCTGGTCATGGCCGAAATCGAGCTGGACGCCGCCGACCAATCCATTGAACTACCCGATTGGGTGGGTGAAGAAGTCTCCGGCGATCCCCGCTACTACAACGCATACCTAGCCCAGCATCCATTTAGTACCTGGGGGTAATCGAACGTTTGGTGTGGCCCGCCCGGGAATTAACCGTCAGGCATAAAAATTGTGCGTTTTACCGGGTAAGGTCCATGCCTTGGTTCGACCTATTTTGGTTTATCTTCCTCTAAGCGTTTGCCCATGCTCATGACTTCATCGATGGTGAAACCGATGCTTTTGTAGAAATCTATGACCTTCGTGTTGGTCGATCTGACTTGAAGGTTGATTTTCGGACAACCAGCTTCAGCCAAGAGTTGTTCTGCTCGTGACATGATTTCTCTCGCATAGCCATTTCTTTGTAGGTCGGGAGAGACTGCTAAGTAATTTATCCAACCTCGATGACCTTCGTATCCGGCCATGCATGTGGAAATAATTTTCCCATCCAGTTCGCCGACAAGAAACAACTCGGGATTCACCTTTAACTTGCGTTCAATATCCTTTTTAGGATCGTTTTGGGGAACTACCAATTCGCAATCAACCCATAGTTGGATGACAGCATCTTGGTCACTTGTTTTGAATGATCTTATATTCATTTTTATCCTATCGAACGTTACGTGTGATCTGCGCGGGACTACCAACGTCAGGCATGAAAATTGTGCGTTTTTAACCACTTCGTTATTTATCTCTGATAAATTATCTATCGCTTCGCTTTCGGCCGCGTAAGGTCCTCGCGCGGGTTCGAAAAGTACTATTTTTTCGAGTCTAATTCATAGGTGCCCATTACCGAGCATGTAAGAAAAATGTAGATTTTTTCTTCGCCAGAAGATGTCGTTCCTCCCGCCACCAGAACGGTTTCTCCATTTTTTAAGGTAATGTGGCTTTTGAAGTTAAAGTATTTGACGACTGTTTGTTCGTATGTGAAGTCAAGTGTCTCGTCGGAAGAGACGGGAAGGCTACCAACCTTGTGACTAACAAGTTCGGGTTTCCCCCCCATCTTCGCATCAAATGTCAAATAGACCTTTTCCCCGTTGTTCAAAATTTTCGGGGTAACTTTGAGAAGAAGTCCTTCTCCAAAATCTTCGTAATCCTGAGGTTTCATGATAGGCCTTGTGTTCTGGCCGGTCTCTATATCCACATCCTGATGAAGCCGATGGTCGTTCAAATCAGCAAATGTTGATTCAGTATTAGATGCAGCTAGAAAGGAAGGTGATGCCAAGATCTTTCCTTCTCCCTGCTTGAGCAATTCAGCAAGTACTGTGATATCTAAAGGTTTGGTGATGTCTTCAGACAGGATTTTATCAACTGTAGTTTTTGGGTAAGTGACAAAATGGGCACTTACTTTCACAGTACCTTCAATAGAGGCTCCTGCCGGGGCAATCAAACTCAGTGCGACAAACATAATTGCAATTGTTCTTCCTGATTTCATCTTCTCTCCTTAGTTATTTCGAACGTTAAGGATGAGCCTGACCGCAGGGATAGGCTCAAACCTCTGGTTCGATATTCCCTCTTTTAATATAGTTGCCAAAGGATTTCTTTGTTCAATACGAACGTACATCTGCTTATGAATCTGCAGGTCCCAATATGCCTATTCGGTATATTTCGATGCATAAGTTGTCGAACAGCCTGTTCACAAGTTTGACCTCCTCGATAGCGGGGAATTTGAAGAACATGACTGGAATCAATAGGATCGAGGACTTGGTTGTCATATTGTCGTGTAGCCTGATTATATTTTGTTGCTCGGTTTTGGCGTCAGTTACCGATGCTATGAGGTCGTAAGTCTCAGTGTCAGTCACAGGATAAATGAAAAGTGTCAACGGAGACAGTAACTCCTGACCCATTTCATGTTCAGTATTTTTAATGAGCTTGATCGCTATCTTGATATCTGGATTTTTTAACTCCCATGATGCAGAGCTAAACAGTGCGCTTTCTTTAATACGATCCATGAAGCTTGTTCTGCATATCGTCTCGAAGCTGGAATAATCTGGCTCTTCTCTGTCATTTTTTCGCCTAATATAAGTAAAACTCACTTGAGCCGACTTCGTTTCAGAGACCATTGGAAACGATTCTATGGGATTGAGATGGCGACCTTCGCCTTGAAAAGATGCACACCCGGACAAGATCAATAAGCTCGAGCCTGAAATAAGTGCGAGCATCAAGCTCCATATCTTTCGCATCGTAGAGAATGTTATTTTCATTTCGAACGTTACGTGTGACCTGCGCGGGACTACCAACGTCAGGCATGAAAACTGTGCGTTTTACCGCGTAAGGTCCACGCGCTGGTTCGCAAGTTATTCGTAATGACTCCACATCCTAATTACTTTTACGGTCTGGATATCTTCAAGCACTTGATACACAAGCCTGTGCTGGATATTAATTCTTCTTGAATATGCTCCGGCTAAATCTCCAACCAGCTTTTCATAGGATGGGGGATTCTGATATGGATTCTCTTTGAGAATATCCAGGAGCTTTTGTGCCTGTGGCTTGAGTCCCGAACGGGAAAGTTTTTTAGCATCACGCTTGGCTTGATTGGTATAAACGATATTCCAATTCACCAATCCAACTCCGAATCACAATTCTCAACAGATTCTGTCAATCCAGCCTTGATGGATTCACTCATTCCTGGAATTGAAGATAGATACAGAGTTTCCTGAACTGCTTTCCAATCTGACTCCGAAATCAGGACTGCAGAGTGTCTTTTCCCAGTGATTTGAATTGGTTCATGTGACTCAGAAACATTGTCTAATAAAGAGTAAAGCTGCTTTCTTGCTTCTGTGGCTGTTAGAGTGGTCATATTGCCTCCTTGGTACGCGATAACGTACGCAATTGCGTGTGGAGTGTCAACTTCATTCTGCGAACGTTAGGTGTGAGCCGCCTCGCGCTTAACCGTCAGGCACGACAGATTGTGCGTTGGCCGAGGTAGGCTCCATGCCCTGGTTGTGCTTTGTCTCTAGTTCTGCATTGGCATTCGCCCTGAAAATAGTCTTTGCGCGATGGATTCGACGTTCCTTTCTGTCTGGATCCCATGCACGATCTATAACTCTCGTCCAGATGAAATCATACCAGTCCAAACCATCATTGAATTTCTGGGTAAACTTCCATTCCTCCAACACGCAAAAATACTCGATTTTCTCTTTTGTCTGGTTTGTATAAGGAATCTTTCGATTATGGAATACGCCATGGGTCGCTTCGTGAACCAACGTGCATGCGTACCATGGGATTTTATACGATGCATCGTCTTCAAAATGGAAATGCGCAAATCCAACAGAGCATGAATTCAGCTTATGGTTGTAACTGGCAAGAGAACGGTTGCTGTGAAAAATCGCCTTGATATATCTTTGTACCCTTTTGAATCTCAAGGGATCTGTGTCTTCTATGAAATCCAAGGCTGACTTTGTTTTTTCGACAAATAATGGGTCTATGAAATGGCGAAACCCATCGAAACCATCTTCAACAATGATAAATCCCTTATATTGGGTGAAGCCTTTGGGAGTTGAGAGCAAACGTCGCAGAGCCCAATTCACCGGGATATTCAAAATTTGACTGATTATGCTCATTGGGAATTAATTTTGTTTTCTATCAGCACAACGTTTGGTGTGACCCGCCCGGGAATAAACCGTCAGGCATGAAAATTGTGCGTTTTACCGGGTAGGGTCCATGCCCTGGTTCGGTGTTTATTTAGTTGTTTAGTCTCACAAGTAGCCATGTTGCAGGAAGGATCAGAATTATGATTCCACCTAGCACATACATCCATCTAGGGATGAATGCTTGTCTGTCGATCGATTTAATTACATTTCCTGTGATGCCGCACCAGATTAGGTAGAGCCCTAATATCCCCAAGACTATCGCTCCTACTAATCCTTTGAGTATGTACATCATTTTTATTTATTCACCGAACGTTAGGGATGACTTTCGCGCAAGCCATCCTGTGTTATTGCGCGGTCGCTGAACCGATAAAATAATTCTGCGTCTCACGCGTAAAGTCCAGCCCCTGGTTGGAAAAGACTCTGTTTTGAGCAAGTTGATATTTCAGGTGTTTTTCGATCCATTGCAGGTTGTCCGGGCAATGCAGGTTGTTCATTGATCCAGCAGGCTGTCCGGTTGAACTGTATTCAAATTTGATTCTATTTTTTGAGCACCCAAGCGAGTTGTTCCAACGTTACGTGTGACCTGCGCGGGACTACCAACGTTTGGCACGATAGAATGTGCGGCTTACCGCGTAAGGTCCACGCGCTGGTTCTGTGTTTTATATATCTGTTTCCATTCCCGTTTTACAGTACGGGCATCTTTTTACGTGTTCAGGAACTTCATCCATAATCGAGTGAAACATAGGGCCTAGGAATGAATTGTTTTTATCTATAAACAGCTGTCCTAATTTATTTTTGCAGATAGGACATTTAATCTTCATTTTCACAGAAATCATTGGCCATGCTCGCATATGTCCGCCGATAACGAACAAAAATGGAACTGGTAACACAAGATAACCCCCGCCTTCCCAAAAGAACTTAACGATTATTCCTGCAACTAATAACCATCCTGCAGTAACCAACAGCTTGGTCCCTCTCACATGTTGATCGCGTAAAGGTTCGATCTGATTAACTAGATATGTTCTTAAGGTCATTTTCTTCACACAGAACAGTGTCATATGTGGAAAAATTTCCATGATATCACTCTATAGCATGGACTGATTTTCCACATATGCTGATATTAAAGGGCCAAATATGGAAAATCGGAGGGTTTGTTTTCCACATATGACCGGTTCCTTGTTTATTTTCCTCTGATATCGATATTCAAGCGCATTCGATGGAAAAAAACCGTTTGAAATTTTTGCATGACTGTGATGTTTGATCCGGGGAGACGTTCGGTATTCGGACATAATTGGACGTATAGGACATATCGGACGGATCTTCCGGGGGCTGGAGACGGCGAACGAGGGCCGAAGGGGCGCGTGGGACTGAATACAGACTGGCTCGGTGCTGGGAGGGATCGCCTGGCCTTGCGGGGTTCGCGGATTGGGTTTGGGCAAGCCCTTCGAGAGCCTCTGGGCAAGCTGCCGCCCTCGGTCGATTGTTGAAATCCCCCTTGCGAAGTGTCCCCTGAATGTCTCCGATGCATGCGCATACGTTATAAACGAAGTAAGTTATAAGGGATAAATAGATAGGTGTTAAGTTTTAAGTTTTAGGTTTTCCGCCTTCGCCAAGGCTACGGTGGACAAGTAGGGGGTGGAGACGGAGATATCGCGCAAAGCAACTGTGTCATAGCGCAACCTTAATTTCCGCTTTTTTGAGTTCCGACTGCATGTGGATGAGCATTTTCC
>JBNLGU010000019.1:0-35164 GCA_050306215.1 Pontiella sp. | reverse complement strand
GAAAGCTGGTTGATTCGGAGTTTCATTTCAGTGTTATGAGCCACAAAGGATTCACAAGGAAAACCACTTCGGTATTTGCGTTCTTTTGTGCCAAAAATGTTTTAGCCGAGGTCGATGACCGGACCTTCGACGACTTTCCAGGGGAGGCCGTATTTGTTGAGGTCTTCCATGAAGGGATCGGGATCCATCTGCTCCATGTTGAAGACGCCTTCACCGGTCCATTTCTTTTCCAGAATCATCTTGGCACCGATGAAGGCGGGGACGCCGGTGGTGTAGGAAATGGCCTGCGATTGCACTTCGGCATAGCATTCCTGGTGGTCGCAAGTGTTGTAGACGACCACGGTCTTTTCCTTGCCGTCCTTGAGGCCGGTCACCTGACAGCCGATCCACGTCTTGCCTTTGGTGCGCGGACCGAGCGAGGCCGGGTCGGGCAGCAATGCGCGCAGGAACTGCAAGGGCACGATCTTGGTGCCGTTGAATTCGACTTCGTCGATGCGGGTCATGCCGACGTTGCCGAGTACTTCGAGGTGCTTGAGATAGCTGTCGCCGAAGCTCATCCAGAAGCGCGCGCGCTTCAGGTGCGGAATGTGCGTGGCGAGCGATTCGAGCTCTTCGTGGTACATCAGGTAGATGTTGGGGTAGCCGATGTTTTCCGGCACTAGGAACGAATGCTTGACGGAAAGCGGGTCGGTTTCAATCCATTCGCCGTTTTCCCAGTAGCGGCCCTTGGCGGTCACTTCGCGGATGTTGATTTCCGGGTTGAAGTTGGTGGCGAAGGGATAGCCGTGGTCGCCGGCATTGACGTCGATGATGTCGATGTAGTGGATTTCGTCGAGATGATGCTTCTGGATATAGGTGCAGAAGACGGAGGTGACGCCGGGGTCGAAACCGCTGCCGAGCAACGCCATCAGTCCGGCTTCCTTGAAGCGGTCGTGGTAGGCCCACTGCCACTTGTACTCGAACTTGGCGGTGTCCTCCGGTTCGTAGTTGGCGGTGTCGAGATAGGCCACGCCTGTTTCAAGGCAGGCATCCATGATGTGCAGGTCCTGGTAGGGCAGGGCCACGTTGATGACCAGCTCCGGTTCGAACGACTTGATCAGTGCGACCAGCTCCGGTACATTGTCCGCATCGACCTGCGCGGTCTGGATCGGGCGGGAAAGCTGGGCGGCGATGGCATCGCACTTTGATTTTGTGCGGCTGGCCAGCATGATTTCGGAGAATACCTCCGGCAGCGCCGCGCACTTGTGAACCACCACGCCGCTGACTCCACCGGCGCCAATAATCAGAACTTTTGACATAGTAAAGACCTCCCAGTTGATTGACGCGCGATGTTTTACTTGCTCTGTACGGCCTCCGACAATCAAATAGCTTCTCTGATTGTCATTTCGCTGGACACGGAATGATGTTTGCCTGGTTGTTTTGTTCTGGATTTCGCATTGGTATTATTTATCCGATGCGCAGTAAACTGATTATTCCGGTTGAAAGAAGACCAAGCATGCAGTAGTCGGTATTATCCAATGTTTATTCTCAATAGGGGGTGGGTGGTATGAGATTTAGAACGGTTGTGGTGGGGTTGTTCGTTATGTTGGCGGTAGGCACGAGCCTTGGCGCATCTCCAACGATTCACGTTTCCGGTATAATGAAGACGGGGAATCGCTATGTCGCTTATATCGGAGGCCAAATATACAACATCGATCAAGAGGTTGCGGGTTGCCGCATTGTTGCCATTGATGACGGGGGTATTACCGTAGAATCTTCAACAGATGGGCAAGTCTATCATTACTCACCGGGGCAAAGTAGCGGTGTTTTAGTGGCAGAGGGGCCCGGTGAGGAACCGGGGCAGTCGGTCGAGCTGCCAGTCGAAAACGAATCCATGGTGACGAAAATATATTCGGAACCGTCATCCGAAAATGACTCTTTGGTTCCGACCATGCAGCCTGTATCTAGTTCTGTAGGTTTTATTATCTTAGCGATTGCGTTGGCGATTGCTTTATTCGAGCTGACTGCCATATGGATAGTATTCACCAAGGCGAATGAACCGGGATGGGCTTCGCTTATTCCTATATATAATGCCTTTGTCTGGTTGCGGATTGCCGATCTGTCGGCATGGTGGTTTCTGCTGTTGCTGGTTCCCGGCGCGGATATGGTTTTTTGGGTGTTGGTGGATATCGGGGTGGCTAAAAATTTTGGGCGCGGAGTGGGCTTTATACTGGGATTGATATTTCTCCCTGGCATCTTTTACCCCATTCTGGCTTTCAGCAAGGATCCGAGGGGTGCCCAGTTATCCTCGGGGGAAGTTCGCACGGTTCTTCAAGTGTAGATGCGATTGAGAGGCTGATCGGCAATAGAGGGTTCAAACCGGAATGGCCCGTTCTATGCGGGCAATGAGGTCCTCCGCGGGTTCGAGGCCGATGGAAATGCGGATGAGGTAGCGCGAGGCGCCGGCGGCTTCGGCCCATTCCAGTTCGTCGTAGTGAGCGATCAGCACAAAGGGGCAGCAGAGGCTGAACGATGTGCCGAGGTTGGGCCCCTTGGTGATTTCAAGCGCATCGTAGAACGCTTCGGTGTATTTGGCCGCGTCTTTCAGTACGAAGGAAAGCAATCCTCCATAGCCGCCATCCGGACGTCTGAAGCGGTCGTACATTTCCTTGTCGGCAACGGCGGGATAGTAGACCGATTTCACGGCGGGATTACTTTGCAGAAACTCGCATACTTCCAGAGCGGTCCGATTGATCTGCTCCACACGTTCGCGATAGTCGCACGAATCGATCTCGAGCTGGACGATGTCGGCCGGATGGAAGGCCTCCGGTTCGTGGAGTTCGGCCAGTTGCTCCCTGAAGTGCGTGGCAAACGGGGCGTCGGGATTGATGATCAATGCACCGCCCATGACATCGCTGGTGCCGGAGAAAAACTTGGTGAGGCTGATGGCCGTTACATCGGAAACGGGCAGGGTATTCTGGTTGATGCAGGCTCCGAGGGTTTCATCAATGATGATGGGGAACTCGTACTGGTCGGCCAATTGGCGCAACCGGGGCAGGTCCACGCAGGTGAGCAGGGGGTTGGTCGGAAACTCGCAAAAGAGACCGCTGATTCTGGTGCTTTCCAGGTCGGTTTCCAGTTGTTTCAGGTCGTCTTCATGCCCGTTGGCATAGAAGAGCGCCCCCGCTTGGTTGAACTTGTTTTGCAATTTCAGCGTATCGCCGTACGGGAAGGCAAACTGCACTGTCGGGACCTTGAGATCCAACTTCCGGGATGCGATGTAGGCGGCATTGATAGCCGCCATGCCGGAGCAGAACAGATAAACGTTGTCCGTGGTGGTTCCGGTGAATTCCGCGACACGCTCGCGAATCTTTTGTTCCGCCTTGGAGGCATCGGGCAGGGGCGTGTTGTTTAGCAGGGTCTCGGCGCAGCGCGATGAAATGCCTTCGCCGGCGTGCTGCCAGTATTCCTTCGCATGCTCTGCGAGTGATTCCGGAAAGCTGATGAGCGTGACCGGGGAATCGCTCAGCCCGCGAAGGTGGACTTCAGCCTCGGGAGCCTTGGTCCAAAGATAGGCGGCGCAACGCTGGGCGGCGGCGCGGGTCGTATACAGCTGCACCTGGTCATCGGAGGGAATCCTGAATCTTTCGCAGGCTGCGGTAACCAATGGGTGGTATAGAAAACGCGGATAGCCGAGCTGCAGTTTTTCCATCGTTGCCGGATCGCGTTCTTCATAGCCGATCACATCGCGCCAGCGCGGCAGGCACATGGAGATGGCGTGCTTCGTGTTCGGGATCGGCCTTCCCAAGTCTTCGGGGTGGCAGAGCGGATGGCTGCGTAGGGTTTTCTGGGGCATGTTGACTATTCCTGATTAACCACAAGATACGCAAACATCACAAAAGCCGCAACCGCATGCATTTTGAGGATTCTGTGCATTTTGTGGTTAACAATCTAAAGGTTGGTGAGGGCGGTTTGGATGTCGGCGATCAGGTCGTCGGCATCTTCGATACCGACCGAGAAGCGGACGAGCCCGTCGGTGATACCGACGGCTTCGCGCTCGGCTTTCGGAATAGAGGCGTGGGTCATCGATGCCGGATGACAGATCAGTGATTCGATTCCTCCGAGGCTTTCGGCCAGCGAGAACAGGTTCAGGTTCGAGACCAGTTTTACGACCTGTTCGAACGGGAGGTCGAAGAGAGCCGTAACCATGCCGCTACCCCCGCGCATCTGCTGCTTCGCCAGCTCATGCTGCGGGTGTGACGGAAGGAACGGGTAACGAACCGTCGTTGTGCAATCGAGGCCTTCGAGGAATTTGGCCACCTTGAGCGCATTCTGTGCATGCTTTTCCATGCGGATGCCCAGCGTCTTGAGCCCGCGCGAGATCAACCAGCAGTCAAAAGGCGACGGGTTCAGCCCGACCGCCTTCTGGGCGAAGATCATCTTATCGTTCCACTCCTTGGAGTTGGTGCAGACCACCCCGCCGAGGCAGTCGGAATGTCCATTGATGTATTTAGTCGTGCTCGAAAGGCTGATGTCGGCGCCCAGAGCGACCGGGTTCTGGAAATAGGGGGATGCGAACGTGTTGTCGACCAGTAGTTCGGTTCCGGCGGCATGGCAGGCCTCGGCGATCGCCGCAATATCGACAATCTTCAGCATTGGATTGGTCGGCGACTCGATCCAGACCAGTGCCGGCTTCTGCTTTTCGATCTCGGCATAGTTGGCCGGGATGGAGAGGTCGACATAGCTGATGGTGACGCCGAATTTCTTGAAGACCTTGTCGTAGATGCGGTAGGTGCACCCGTAGATGTTTTCTTCGGCCACCACATGGTCGCCGGATGACAGGGTGGAGATCACGGCGGTGACGGCGGCCATTCCGCTACCGAACACGGTGGCGTATTCGGCCTGCTCGAGGTGGGCCAGCGTTGCGCCAAGGCGGTCGAAGGCCGGATTGCCGGAGCGGGTGTAGTCGTAGCCGCGGGTCTGGCCGGGCTCCATCTGGGCAAAGGTGGAGGTCAGATAGACCGGCGGGATTACCGCACCGGTTTCGTTGTCCGGTTCCTGTCCAATGTGAATGGCTGCTGTATCAAATTTCATCGTGAAGCCCGTTCAAATGTATTATCTCTCGCCCGTTCGCTATGCTCACTAGAGACGCAGAGATTACAGAGTTATATTAAATTGCTTCCCCCTGCGTTCTCTGCGGCTCTGCGAGGGAAATCCAGAAAAAACAACAGTTCCTATCATTTATTAAGGAATTGTGGGCAGAAAATAGCGGGTTGGGGCGGGTTCGTCAAACCCGGCGCTATTTGGGTTTTGAGAAATACTTGACGTTTGGGATGCCCTTGAAGTCGACGTCCTGCGTCCAGATGGTGGCTTGGTGCATGCGGGCGGTTGCGAGGATGATACTGTCGGCCATGGGGATGCCCTCTTGCAGACTTGCGGTGGCCGCCGACATGGCCAACTGTGTGTCCAGCTCAACAACGTTTCCCCGCTGCATGGCGGCGACCGCCTGGAGTGCGGCATCCTGCCCTGATTCACGGAGCAGCACCTTGAATACCTCGAAGATGGTAATGCTGGGCACTACCAGCTTATCCGGATCCCGTAACGGTGCGGCGAAACGTCCGGCGTTTTTCCCGCCGGAAAAATATTCCAGCCACCCCGAAGAGTCGACCACGTTCACAGCCGGTCGCCTTCGCGGTTGAATTCGGTATTGATGCCCTTGACGAAGCCGCGCAGCTCCGAAATGTCCCGTTCCGGGATAAACTCCACCCGTCCCTCGTATTCCACCACCTGCATTTTTTGACCGGGCTTGAGGTGGAGCCTATCCCGCACCGCTCGCGGAATGACCACCTGGAACTTGGGCGAAACGGTTACTGATTGCATAACGAAACCTCCATCGATAGGTAATTGGTTTTACGATAGGAGTCTCCTTGGGTGTTGTCAACCCGGCTTTTCCGGAAGGCGGTCCCGGTGCTTGGGGTAGGGACGGACCGCCGGGCCGTCCGCCCGTCGGAGGTGCTCAGGACTGGCGGCGCGCTCGGCGAGCACGCCCTACCTGTCCTTTTCTGCGGGGTGGGGACACCCCTCCCTACCAGTGCGCAAAACCCCGCCCAAAATCGATCGACTGATGCGCTCATACGATGAGTGAAAGATCTCTGTTAGAAATAGATGAGTAAATAAGTCCTTGTTTCGGGGGGGGGTAATTCGGCATGGTGACTCTCAATTAAGCTTCGCGAGAGATTAAAGGAGAATGAAATGAAACGGAAGCTGGGAACAGCAATATTGGCGGCGGCGCTGGTGGCCGCCGGGAGTTATGGAGGCCTTGTATCGGTCGATTGGCAGTCTGGTGGAGATGGGTTGCTTACGCATGACACGGAAACGGGCTTGGAATGGTTGGATCTTACGCAAACCTTGGACCAGTCGTTATCAAGTATATCTCCACTTCTGAGTGCGGGTAATACGTATGATGGATTCAGGGTTGCAACGAGTAATGAAGTGATATCTTTGTTGAATGGTGCTGGGATATCCCCCATTCCAACCAGTACGTCAGATCCCGTTGTGTTCGCGAGCGCGACTGCCTTGACCTCTTTATTGGGTGAGACGATGCAACCTGCGTTTCCTGACAATTATTTCGGTTCCCGGGGCCTTGCATCTGAAGGCGATTTGTATGGCTATTATTCCGCAAATGGAGTGGATCTGAATACCCAGATATTAAGTGGTGTAACATCCCATCCGACCGTAGGGGTATGGCTAGTTCGTGATGCTATTCCCGAACCATCGACAATTGCATTTGTCGGGATATTCGGCTCCGGTCTGCTGCTCATCCGCCGCTTCTTCGCTATCTAATCAACAGGCGCATCCCGTCGGATGCGCCTCACTTTATTAACCCAGGAGATCCCCGATGAAAAACATCATCAAACTTTCCTTCGTAGCATGTGCTCTAGCTCTCCTCAGTGGTTGTGCAACGCACAACGTGCCGACAACGCAGACACCAAATTATTCAGTAGGTGTTCCCCGCGTGGAGGTTTTTGTTGACCAGGACGGTTCGTTCTACCCCGAGAACTGGGCCGCAACCTATGGAACACCCCGCAAAGTTTTCACATGGAACCAGTCGTGGTCGCTGAAACGGGCTGCCATGCAAAACGGGAAAACGAACGAGCTTGCGAATGCGCAAGAAACCATTGTGCAGGATATTGGAAAAACGCTCGCCGATAAATCCCGGGTATTCATCCTTGTCCATGGCTTCAACAATGACGAGGCGGAGGCCAATGATGCCTATAGGCTTATTTTGAACCAGATTGCATTGGCGGATGGCGACGCTGTAGTCGAGTTCCATTGGGATGGTTTGGTGGGGAAAGATCCTGCGAATGTGGGTACAGCAAGTGTCTGGTTCAAGGCATGTGGATATAGCCAGTTGGCGGGTTCGGAAGGATTGCGGGATATTCTAAATGTTCTTAAGGATAAGCATATTATTCTTATTGCCCATAGCCGGGGATCGTCGGTGGTCTTGAGCGCATTGAGCAATCCTCCGTATTTTCCTGATTTTGAGGAAAGTACGACATGGCTGGATGTTAATGCATGCGATCCATTAGAGGGTAATGGAAATGCGATAGATGTCATCCTTCTCGCACCGGCAGTCGGCAAAGTTGATTTCAGGACGGTTGAATATTATGACGGCAACAAGGATTTCCGGAGTCTTGGGAAGCAATTGAAATCCATCCAGTATTCAGTGAATAGGGAAGACCCCGTGTTGGAGAAATATATCAACAAGGCTGGCAAGTTTAATCCGACGGATCTGGGTTATGATCCAACCGTGGGGGAATGCTTGAACAAGCGCTACAAGATTATGACTGCGTACGATTTCTGCGATATGCCCGTTCACGATTTCACCAGATATGTCAGTCACCCGGAATTCAAGACCATGTTGAAGGCTTGTGACATTCCTGTGAAGGAGTAGCTGGGGGATTTTAAGATGTGATGGTCAAAGGGCCGGGCTCAAGTTGCGTTGCAACATGTGTCCGGCTCTTTTTTTGCGACCTCGGACGATCTTTTTGGTAGGGACGGCTGTCCCAGCCGTCTGCGGCGCGGTGGGGAGACCCCGCCCTACCAGTTGGATGGGGTAGGGACGGACCGCCGGGTCGTCCGCGCGGTGTGGGGACACCCCGCCCTACCGCTCGAAATAGGTGTAGCCGCGCATGCCGTCTTCGTAGGCATCCATGATGCGGCGGCGTTCCTTGGGCGAGATCCGATTGTTCTGGACCGCGTCTTCGGCCAGCTCCCGGATTTTGCGGATCATGCGCTTGGGATCGTATTCCACATAGCTGAGCACGTCGGCCACGGAGTCGCCCTCGAGCTCGCGGGTGAACTGCAGGTGGCCCTCGTAGTCCACGCGCACGGTCACAACGTTGGTGTCGCCGAGCAGATTGTGCAGGTCTCCGAGGGTTTCCTGGTACGCGCCGACGAGGAAGACCCCGAGGTAGTATTCCTTATCGGTCAGGTTGTGCAGCTGGAGGGTGTCGCGTGTCGTATACTGCCCGACAAACTGGTCGATCTTGCCATCGCAGTCGCAGGTAATATCCGCCAGGACCACCTCTCGGGTCGGTTTTTCCTTGAGGCGATGGATCGGCATGATCGGAAAGAGCTGGTCTATGGCCCAGACGTCGGGCAACGACTGGAACAGGCTGAAATTGCCATAATAGATATCGGCGAGCATGGAAGGGAGCTTCCGGAGCTCTTCCGGGACGAATTCCATTTCCTTGGTCAGCGCGCAAATGCGTGTGACAATGTGCCAGAAGATTTCGCCGGCCAGCGCCCGTTCCCGCAGGCTCATGCTGCCGCGCTTGAAGCGCTGGTGGATTTCGTCGCGATAGTAGAACGCGTCGTGATAGCACTCCTGGGCATTCTTGGCTTCGAGCACGTCGACGACCGCCATCAGGTTGCGCAGCAATTCGTGGGCATCTTCGTCCAGCGTTTTCGGCAGTTTGTCGATTTCGAACCGGCTTTCGTCGAGAATATTGAACAGCAGGACGGAATAGTAGGCCACGGTGGCGCGACCGGATTCCGTGACGATATCAGGGTGGGGAATATCGACCTCGTCCAGCGTGCTGACAATGTTTTCGACAATGGCCGCACAGTATTCATCCAGTCCGTAGTTCCGGCTGGATGAGGAGTCGGAGTGCGAGCCGTCGTAATCGACCGCCAAACCGCCGCCGAGGTCGAGGATGCCCATGGGGGCGCCTTCATTGACCATGCCGGTGTAGACACGACAGGCTTCGACGACGGCTTCGCGGATGTCGCGCACGTTCGGGATCTGCGAGCCGACGTGATAGTGGAGCAGCTTCAGGCAGTCCAGCATTTCTTCGTCGCGGAGGGTGTCGATCAGGTCGCACACCTGCGAGGGATTAAGGCCGAATACGCTGCGTTCGCCGCCGGACTCGTTCCAGTGGCCGGAAGCCTGGGTGGAAAGTTTAAGGCGCACGCCAATGATCGGCTTGATGTCCAGTTCACGGGAACGCTCGATGATCAGCGCCAGCTCGGACGGGTTTTCCACCACGAATACGCACTGGATGCCCATCTTGCGGGCATAGAGGCCTAGGTCGACGAATTCGGCATCTTTGTAGCCGTTGCAGATCAGATAGGCCTCTGTGTCGTGCATGTAGGCCAGCGCGGCGATCAGTTCGGGTTTGCTGCCGGCCTCGAGGCCGTGGTGGTAGCGGGCGCCGAACTGGGTGATTTCCTCCAGCACCTGTTGCTGCTGGTTGACCTTGATCGGGTAGACCCCGCGGTAGCGGCCGTCGTATTCAAATTCGGCAATGGCTTTGGCAAAGCTTTCATGAAGCTTTTGGATGCGGGAGTCGAGAATATCGCTCAGGCGCAGGAGCACGGGCATGTCGAGACCACGGTCGTCGAGGCCGTCGATGATCTTTCGAAGACTGACGCCCACGCCGTTTCCATGCGGGTGCACCATGACCTCACCCTTTCGGGATACGCTAAAGTAGTCGGCTCCCCAATTGTTGATCCCGTACAGCTCGACCGAATCCTCGACCGACCAATCTATGGCGTTGTTTTTCAAGGGGGTCCGTATAGGCCCTGTGGGCCGCTAATGAAAGTAATTTTTGCCAAAACCTGTATTATGGACAAGGGTTAGGAGGTTTGGTGCGCGGGAATTGCATGCGCTAAAGATTTGCCTTTTGGACGCTTATCATAGAAATTCCGCCGCAATTATTTGGAGTTTGTTCGATGAAATACGTGGTATTGGTGGGCGACGGCATGGGGGACTATCCCGTCGAAGCCCTTGGAGGAAAGACGCCGCTTCAGGCGGCCACCGCACCTACAATTGCAAAAATAGCCGGACTGGGTGAAACCCGTCTGGTGCAGACGGTTCCGGAAGGTATGCCGCCTGGAAGCGATGTGGCCAATCTGGCCCTGCTCGGATACGACGCGGCCCTGAACTATACCGGACGTGCCCCGATCGAGGCCGCTGGTGCGGAAATACCGATGACTCCGGCCGATGTGGCGTTTCGCTGCAATCTGGTGACGGTGGTTGACGGTGTGATGGACGACTATTCCGCCGGACATATTACCACGGAAGAGGGCCGGGCGCTGATTGCATCGGTCCAGGAAAAGCTGGGGCGCGAAGGCCTGACCTTCCATCCCGGCGTGCAGTACCGCCACCTACTGGTGTGGGATGGCGGCCCGGCGGGGTGCGCATGCATGCCGCCGCATGAGATCTCGGACAAGCCGGTGGAAGGAAACCTTCCGGCAGGAGGTCGGCAGGATGAAATCCGCGAATTGATGGAATTATCGAAAGAAGTGTTCGCGGACCATCCGGTAAACCAAAAGCGTATTGCGGAAGGAAAAAAGCCCGCAACGCAAATCTGGCTGTGGGGGCAGGGAAATGCCATGCAGCTGGAGTCGTACAAGACCCTCTACGGTCTGGGCGGCGGAGTGATCTCCGCGGTCGACCTGTTGAAGGGCATCGCAAAACTGGCCGGTTTGGAAGCACCCGATGTGGAAGGTGCGACCGGCTTCCTGGATACAAACTACCAGGGCAAAGTAGACGCGGCGCTGGAAATACTCGAACGGGAAGACTTTGTCTTCATCCATATCGAAGCGCCGGATGAATGCGGGCACATGGGTGACGCACAGAAGAAGACGTTTGCCATCGAAGAATTCGATGCGAAGGTTTGCGCGCCGGTTCTCCAATGGCTGGAGGATCGAGGCGATCCCTACACGTTGCTGCTGTGTACCGATCACCGCACGCCGGTGGCCTTGAAAGGGCACACCGCCGAGCCCGTTCCCATGGCGGTCCTGCAGGGACCGGTGGGAGAAAGAGACGCGCAGGCCGCGTTTGATGAAAACGTGAACGACGGGGTCGTTCAGTGCATGGCCTGCGAATGGATACAGAAAATACTAACAGCATCATCCGATCGATGATGGAAGAGTGGATCTTTTAGCATACGGAACTACGATTGGCCGTTACGGCCGGTACACCCATTTTGAGAAAGACCATGAAAATCCACTCTTCCAACCCCTTTCGGATGCGAAAGGACTAGACGTTGAGCCTAATCAAGAAGATCGCTTCTGTTCTCGGCAAGAAGGACGGGCCGAAGAAAAAGGAAGCACCAAAACAAAAGAAGCAATCGTCCGCATCAGAAAAAAAGCAACCGGTAAAGCCCCATCAGGAAGAGTGGCGGCCCGGACAGAAAAAGACCACGCGCAAGCCAAAGCCTGAAGGCAAGAAGGGTGCACCGCAGCGCCGGAAGCCGAAGCCCACGGATGGTCCGAAGGAGGACAAGCCGCAGGGTGGGCGCAAGCCCCGGCCGCCGCGCAAGAAGCAACCCTCCGACGCGCCCTTGGTGCTGACTCCGGAAGAGCAGGCCCGCATGGCCGAATTCCGTCCCGAAGAGGAGGACCGCCGGCTGGCGTATGAAAACCAGCTCCGCCAGGACAAAGGCTTGGCGCCACGGGGGGGTAGGCAAAAACAAAGGTCGAACCGCAAGCCGCGCGCCGAAGGCGAACGAAAGCCTCGTCCGGAAAGAGAGCGCAAGCCGCGTTCCGAAGAGGACCAGTTTAAGCCGCTTCCCAAGCGGGAGCCCCAGCCCCGGGCGGAAGAAACCCCGTGGGACCCTGCGGAGTTTCACGTGGAGCCCGAAGACGGGAAGATCCGCTTCCATGATCTGGACCTGCACCCGCGCCTAATGCGCAGCATCCACGCACTGGGATGGCAGTATGCTACGCCGATTCAGGGCGAAATCCTGCCGGGTACGCTGAAAGGCAAGGATATGGCCGGCCGCGCCCAAACCGGTACCGGCAAGACGGCCGCGTTCCTGATTTCGATCATTAACCATTGCCTCAACAATCCGCTTCCCAAGCAGAGCATCGGATGTCCCCGGGCATTGATTATTGCGCCGACCCGCGAGCTGGCCATGCAGATCGGACTGGACTCCGAGGGCCTCAACCAGTTTACGGGACTGCGCACCGTCGTGCTCTATGGCGGCATGGACTACAACAAACAGCAGCGGGATCTCGAAGACGATCTCGTCGATATTGTCGTTGCCACGCCCGGGCGCCTGCTCGACTTTGCACAGAAGAATGTGGTCAAACTCAACTTTACCGAGATCATGGTGATCGACGAAGCCGACCGCATGCTCGATATGGGCTTTATCCCGGATGTGCGCCGCATCATTTACAAGACCCCGCCGAAGGAAAAGCGGCAGACCGTGTTGTTCAGCGCCACGCTGACCGACGAGGTCATGCGCCTGGCCGCGGCTTGGATGGTCGACCCTGAGCGCATTGACATCGAGCCGGAACAGGTGGCCGTCGATACGGTGGACCAGAAGGTGTTCATCGTGACCGACGACCAGAAGTTCCAACTGCTGTACAACATTATCAAGCACGATGAACCCGAACGGATCATCATCTTTACCAACCGTCGCGACCAAGCCGAGCGATTGTCGGAAGATCTCGACCGCTACGGACACAAGTGCGAGATGCTTTCGGGGGCCGTGACCCAGAAAAAGCGCATGCGCATCCTGGAAGATTTCAAGGCCGGCAAGGTCCAGGTACTCGTCGCCACCGACGTTGCAGGCCGCGGCATCCACGTCGATGGCTTGAGCCACGTGGTCAACTTCAACATTCCAGAAAACCCGGACGACTATGTCCACCGCATCGGCCGCACTGGCCGGGCCGGAGCCGAAGGACAGTCGATCACCTTCGCCTGCGAGATGGAATCGTTTGAACTGCCGAAGATCGAGGAGTTGCTGGGCATGGAGCTGAAGTGCACCATGCCGCCGGAAGAACTATTCGAGGATCTTCCGCCGGCTCCGCCGCGCAAGCCCAGACAACGTTCGGGAGGAGGCGGACCGCGCCAGGGTGGACATCGCCCGCACGGCGGCCACAAGCACCCCGGCGGCGGACAGCGCCGAAGCCGTAGCGGAAACCACCCGCCGCGCAAAAAGCCGGATGGCAACTAAATCGCCAAAGCCGCCAAGCAACCGCTTGGCGGCTTTTCTTTTGTGGCATTATTTTTTGAGCAGGTTGCCGAGTCCTTTCAGGGCGTCGCTGGCGGTATCACCGAGATCCTTTGCCGCATCGCCCGCATCCTTAAGTATGCTGCCGGACGCTTTCCCGGCGCTGGTAATCACTTCAACAATCGCATCGTCGAGAATGGCCAGAATCTGATCGAACGCGGTATCCAATCCCATTCCGCTGCCTTTTTTCCCGATATCATTGCGCTCCATATCCGGCAGACGAACGGATATTCCGCCTATTTGGGAAAGCTCCGCATTGACCCATCCATCCCGTAGGATCAGATGTTCGATCACGACCTTCCGGTTTGAAGCGGCCTTCGGAGCGGCAGGTTTTGGGGTGGGTTGTTCGCTCTGTCCTTGCTTGAAGTGGCTCCGGATGTTTTTTCGAATGGCGGAAATGTTATCGGTGGTCAATTTGCGCTCGTAGGTGAAATCCGGGCCTTCGAGCACAACCTCCTTGATGACGATCGTGTCGGACATCACCGTCTTCATGTCGATACGGATCTTGAGATGGTCGATCACGATCGCGTCAGGCGAGGAGAAGCCTTCCGGATTTCCCAGCCTGAGATGGTTGGCAGTAATTGAACCGGTCAGGGGATAGATGTACAGACTGCCCACTTCGACCGGGGCTCCAGTGATCTCGGGGCCCAGCGATTCAATCGTCTTCTTCAGTGCGGGACCCGCCCAGAAAAGGACGACACAGAAAACGCCGATCACTGCCGCGAGGACGATGCCGATAAAAATCTTGAGGGTTCGTTTCATGATCTGCTCTCCTTCTCTAGAACGTGCGTCCCGGGCGGCGGCGGTTGAACAGCGTTCTCCGCCGTTTGGTCTTGGTGGAGTCCTTCAGGTCGTCCGTAGCCTTCGGTTGTTCCGGTTCGGCCGCTTGGGCTTCCGTGGCGTCCTCCCCATCCTTGCCGAGAGGGGCCAAGGCCAGGCTTCCGGCACCCTTAAGCATGTCGCCGGCAAATCCCGTGGTTTCGCCGACCGTACTGATCATGGTGTCGTAGAACGTGTCGAATACCTTGGCCGAGGCTTCAGCCGCTGTTGCGCCGCCCTCTTTCTTCCCGATGTCATGCAGCTCGATTTTCGGGAGCGGGATTGGAGGCGTGGCGGGCAGGGCGGAAAGTTTGGCCTGTACGGTACTCCCGGTAATCAGGACTCGGCCGATGACGACCTTCTGGCCGCTAGGTTCGTCGGCTTGGGGTTCTTCGGATTCCGTGGCGTCCTCTTTCGGCTCTTCCTCTTTAACCGTTGCCTTCTCGATCGCCTTCTGAAGGGCCTTGATGTTGTCGCTCATGATTTGCCGTTCATAGCGTACGTGTGGGGCCGATATTATGATGTCCTTGATGAGCAAGGTGTCGCTTGGCAGGGAATCTGGATCGAGCTCGCAGTGTAGCGCATCCAATCGTGCCAGGCTTCTTCGAGTGAATCCCGGCGGATTGGCCACCCGGAACTTATCGATGTCGATGATCCCTTTCAGGGGTTGGATCGAGAGGTTCTTAAAAGCGACCAGTTTCATCGGGGCATCGGGATCGGCTTCCGGCTCCTCCTCTTCGCCCCCGCCCAGTATGCCGATTTTGTCTAGCTTGAGCCTGTCTACCGGATTCAACTTTTCGAGCGGAAGCTTTTTGAGCGGATTCAGACTGGCGAGATCGGTCATGCTGACCGACCAGCTCGGTTCATTGGTGACCACCGGCAGTTTCAGGTTTACTGCAAAATTGGTCACCATCAGCGCGTGAACCACTACCGGCTGGGCGGACAGCGGGACGGGCTCCGGCCGGGGTCCGGTCGAGGATACCGCTTCTGGAGAGGGGGCTCCTGAATCGGTTCTGGCCGGCGGCGCGAAGCCCATCAGTTTTTCCTGGAGTTCGACCACGTTTCCGCTGTCTTCTGTTTGCTCGAGATTTATTTGTGGCGAGTTGATCAGAACCTTTTGGATGCCGACCTGACTGGTAAACAGGGTGGCGGGATCGGCGGCAATGTCGATGGCTGCGAGTTGGAACAAGTTGGTGGAGGCATACCCTGCCGGGTTTGGAATCCGGATGCCTTGGATCCGGATGTGGCCGTTGACCAGTTTTACCGAAATCGAGCCGATGCCTGCCAGCATGCACGGTTCGGCATTGGTTGTTGCCGTGGTGTCGAGCAACTTGACCTGGATGTCGTCGATAAGCAGGTTGTGCAGATGCAATGGTTCGCGCCCTGTCGGTTGATCCGTTTCGGCTACCGGGGGCTCCTCCACGGTTTCCTTCTCTTCCAAACCACCGGCTTCCGATTTGGCCAGGCGTTCGGTGATCTTAATGAACTCCTTAACCGTATCCGTCATGGAATTCCGTTCAAGGTAGGCATAGGGACGGACCACCTGAACATCGAGCACAGACAGCGGTTCCGTGTAGATGGTCGCAGGATCCACTTCAACCGTTACCGCGTCCAACGTAAACAGGTTTGGTGTTGCGAGGTGTTCCGGATTGCTAATGCGGAAGCTCTTCAGCTGCACCACGCCGTTGGTCATGCTCACGGCCAGCTGATCGATATAGGCTTCTATGTCCAGGGTCGGGTCGGCGGTGTTTGCCAAATGGAATTGTATATCGTTGATCTCAAGTTGCTCAATCACGATGGCCTTGGGATCGGACGGTTCATCCTGTCTGGGTTGCGGCTTTTCTGGCGCTTCGCCACCCATGTAGGCTTCCAGGTTTTTTAGGAATTGGGAAATGTTGTCGGTGGCCAGGTTCTGTTCATAGACGAAGTGGGGGCTCTCGATCTGAATTCGGTGGACCAGCACGGTCGGCGAAAAGATCGAACCCACATCTAGTGATAGGTCTACGCTCTCCAAGGATACCGCTTGGGTGCGTCCGAAATCGTTCGGGTTGGCAACCGCAAAGCCCGACATGTGGAACGTGCCGTGTCTGGGGTTGATCCTCAACTCGCTGATGGTCAGCGGCGTACCCAGCGCCTTGGAACCAATGTTCTGAGCCACCATCTTCACGGTTGGGCCCAGCCAGAAAAAGAAGATACACAACAGGACAATCACCAATCCCAGCACGATCGCCAGCAATCCGATCAGTGTTTTTTTTACTTTGGAAGCCATTTATTACCTCGCTCTCGCACATCGGGAACGATAGGTCATGCTTAGGGATATGGGAAGCCTCCTCTCTGGAGAATCTACCGAAAATGCGCCTTGGTATCCGGCTGGGAAAGGAGCCGTTTTTGGCTCCGGAACTTTTTCAATTTACCGCTTGCACGGCACATGGGGCGTCGGTATCTTCCACTTCCTATTTTTCACAATTCGCTCGGGTGGTGAAATTGGTAGACACGCAAGGTTGAGGGCCTTGTGGGAGTTATATCCCGTGTGGGTTCGAATCCCACCCCGAGCACCATTTTAAAAGGCCGGACTACGTGTCCGGCCTTTTTATTTGGTTGAGGGTGGGATGAGAACGGAGTTCGATACGAGCGTAGCGAAGTGAGGCTGACACGAAGTGATGGTCCCAAACGGAAGAAAGAACGCCTTCAACTGGGAAACGGCTTCCTGAAAACTGCCGGGATCGGCTTCCGTTAGTTTTGTTCCCCCTAGAAAGGTCTCCATTGTGTCTCCCGTTATTTTACCTAATGGACATTGGTTAAAATAGTGTGCTTCCTTGTTTTTGAAATTGAAATAGCGCCTATCCCTCTGGAATGGAAATGGTATTGCATTACGGGAAAGGGCTGTTATTTTAAATAACACTTGTTTGTTAAAATAATATGGACGCTAATTTCAAAGGGTGAAATAAGGATCATGAAAAGGGAACTACAAGGGAAGTATATAACGACATCCACGGTTGGAGAAACGGTGAAAGCCTTTATTCCGTCTCCCTTGCCGCCTGTGCCTCCGATTGAATGGAGTCCCGATCTGCGGGAACGTTTTGATTCGGCCCTGCTCGCTCTGGGGCGGCTGGACAGCGTTTCGCTATTACTTCCCGATACTTCTTTGTTTCTCTATATGTATGTGCGTAAGGAAGCGGTTCTTTCTTCCCAAATTGAGGGAACGCAATCCTCGCTTTCCGATTTGCTCCTTTTTGAACTGGAGCATCAACCGGGGGTTCCGCTGGATGATGTTCAGGAGGTCAGTAACTATGTTGCTGCCTTGAGCCATGGTTTGCAAAGACTGGATGATGGTTTCCCGCTATCCCTCCGGCTGTTACGGGAAATGCACATGGAACTTCTGTTGAAGGGGCGGGGAAGCGACAAGCAACCGGGAGAATTCCGTCAAAGTCAAAACTGGATCGGCGGAACCCGTCCGGGCAATGCATCCTTTGTGCCGCCGCCTCCGGAAGAGGTGATGAACTGCATGGGCGATCTTGAATTGTTTTTGCATGACAAACCGGAACCCACTTCAGCCTTGCTCAAAGCGGCCTTGGCGCATGTCCAGTTTGAAACTATCCATCCCTTTCTTGATGGCAACGGGCGTTTGGGCCGTTTGATGATTACCCTGCTGCTTTGCTCCGAAAGGGTACTCAAGGCTCCAATGCTTTATCTCAGCCTCTACTTCAAAACCCACCGTGCGCGGTATTATGAGCTGTTGGATGAAGTTCGCTTTAACGGGGATTGGGAAGCATGGTTGGAATTCTTTGCCGATGCAGTAACGGATACGGCAACGCAAGCAGTTGACACCGCCCAAAAGCTCATGAGCCTATCGGCAAAGGATGCCGAAAAGATTCATGGCCTTGGGAGGGGGGCCGCATCCGTCCATCTCGTACATCGTGCCCTGCTGGAGCGCCCGATTGCATCCCCGAAGTGGTTGACGGATAAAACGCGTCTTGCCCCGGCGACGGTCAATAGTTGTTTGTCGCAAATGGAACAGCTGGGGATCGTATCCGAAATAACGGGCAAGCAACGCAACCGCCTGTTTGCCTATTCAGAATACGTTGCCGTGATGAGCCAAGGGACGGAGTTATAAAGGTGCCGGATAACCGGCTGATTGCTGGTTTTTTATGCCCGGGCATGATGGGATGAGAAATGCGGTTCGACGCGAGCAACGCGAAGCGAGGCTTCCGCTTGCCGGAAGCAGTGACCAGAGGGAACGGGCACGCGAACATAGTGCTGCGAGACAACAACGAAATTGTTGCCCGAAGGGTGAGTTTGAAAAACTCATCAATCCCTTCCCGCGTGTCCGCCATAGTAAGGCGACGGCGGAAGCACCATTTTTCCTCCTCTGTAATCTTTTTAATTACAAGCAATCCCGCAAATTTTCCAAGCCCGCTAGGGCGTCGTTTCGGCCCGTTTTAGTAGCGCTTTTTGCTGGTTTTGTGGCGCTCAGAAGATGAGGATTTATAACAACGTGATCAGGTTGATCCCGCAAATGGGTCATCGAAACAGAAGGCTGGGTAATCAGGCCGCAATTTAAACATTGGAAAGTGTAGGGATATTTTTTTGAGTCTTAGTTTGAAAGAGTGGAAAGCTGGAAAAGATACTTTGTGGGGAGTTCCCCTACATTTAGTCTTGAGTGCTTTTTTGCTATTCATTCCTAAAAATGGATTGGCCCGCGTTGGAGACTTAGAAGCAACCTGTACATCACGTTACGGGGAACCAATACCATATGTAGGTGGTATTCTCGAAGGATCGAGCACTAAGGCGTACAGGCAAAACGGTTGGACCATCGTCCACGCTTTCGTAAACGGCCGCGCCATGCGCGTCGACTACCACAAGCCAGTTGTCCCTGGACTCCCATACAACATTCAGTTGGATGAGCTGGAAAAGATTCTTAAAGCAGAAGGGGAGGGCGGTAAGTGGTCCAAGGTCGAAAAAAAATTCTCTCTGGCCAATGCTATATTTCCCTCCATCGAATGTGAAAATACCAACGGTAAGCGCCTTGCGCTGATGGGTCACGATCGATTTGTCCGGGTTGAAACCAAGGTCGTAGATAAATACCTGGATGATCTAAAACAGAAGAAGAACTCAGCGCGGAAACAAAGCATACCTGATTTTTAAAGGAGGCTATTAAATGGCAAGAAAACCGATTGGAAAAAAACTGAGACGCTTGGAATAAACGTGCCCAAGGAAATGGCCACAGAAATCAGGCATCGAGCTAAATCAATGCATATATCCACATCTTCATACTGCAAATTCGTCCTCTCCGACTGGCTGGAATCCGGTCAAAAACTCAAGCTGGAAGAAAGATAGATTCTGTCTAATCCGATTCTGATTTCTTGTATTAGGTAGAAATGAAGAGCAACTTCCAAATATTTAGCTATGAAGAAATAATAGGAAACTAGGCGATACATGGAAAAATTATCAGGCAGATTTAGTAACTATTGCTAGATACTTTTCTGCCTAATCAACTGTTGGGCTAAGAAAGAAGGAGAAATATGAATAAGTCGTCAATTATTGCACTATATTTACTTGTGATAACCAATCTATTGGGAATCGCGTGGATCAAGTTAGATTTCAAAAAGTTCTGGGATTCTCCAGATTATGGAAATCAAGTTGTTATTTTGAACTCGAACATTAACACATTCGATGAGGATACATATTTGAATCTCAAGGTGCGGAATGATGCTCCTGTAAACCTCAAGAGCGTCGAGATACTTGTAAATGTATACGACACGAACAACGTGCTTCTGTGTACAATCGAAGAATCTCTGTTTTCCACTTTTGCATCAGGCAAAGAACGACAAGTCTCAGCTCAAATCAGTTACGGAGAACTTGAAGATTTAGAAAGCTATCGTTTTGAACCATCAGTGGGCGCTGCAACTACATTCTAAGTTTACCCAACCAGGGCATGGAGCCTACCTCGGCCAACGCACAATCTGTCGTGCCTAAAGATTGAGCGCGAGGCGGCTCACACCAAACGTTGGCAGGAGAAAAAATGAAAACATACATGCTTAGATATGTTGGTCGTCATCCTCAGGAAAGAGTCGAAGCTCATTCAGTAAAAATCCTCTTCCTGTTTGATGTAATCCAAATAGAAAATGGTGTTGAGACAGTTTTGGGAAACGAATTCCCCGTTGTTGGAGCAGTATCAGACTTGGTGATTAACATGTTCCAGATGGACAAGGGTTCAGTAGCAGAAGCAGCGTTATCCTGTGTCGTAAGAGCACTAAAAACAGAACCCAACGTTAAAGTTGTCGTGAATAAAGAATATATGCTCGGAACCCATCACCTATTGAATGACCAATTGCCACCAATGGAAAACGAAACTGAATTCTCGATTCACTGGGACAATTAAAAAACTGCCAACCAGCGCGTGGACCTTACGCGGTAAAACGCACAGTTTTCATGCCTAACGCATAAGCCCCGCGCAGATCACACGTAACGTTAGACATAAAGGAACACAGCATCATGAATGAATGGCTTGAAGTCTGCCTAGAAGAATACAAGACACTACGTGCGGAATCCATGTCAGCGATGTCAGCACAACAGTCGATTCTTAACTACGGATTTGCTACAACTGCAGCCCTTATTGCCGTAGGTTTCCATAACTGGACTGGTCAAGTCGGAATTACCATTGTTGTGTTCTTAGGATTTCTTCCGATTGTTTCTTCACTCGTTTTGATCATATGGCTTGGTGAGGTTGCCCGAATGATGCGTGCTAGCGTTCGCTTGATTACTTTGGAAGAAAAAATTAATAGCTTCTTAGATAAGCCCGACCCCGCTCTTACTTGGGAAACATGGCTTCGTCAAAAAGACGATGGAAACCACACACCGCAGCTTAAGTGGAACTATGCTGCCATCGTCTTCGCGTTCATGCTCATAAGCCTGTTTTCTATCGTTATAGGGATCTTCTCCGCACATACGCATCTCAACCCCTTGGGCCTAGTCATTGTTTACATATGGGAATTGTTGATCTTACTATCAACATGCGTGTTCGTAATACAGACAGCTAGAAATTTTAAATAAATCATTAACCGAAGTCTCGCGCTAGTGGGTTTGGTTGCCCCCAAGCTTCCGAATCGGGCCGCGAGAGCAAAAGAAAAGGCTGGCAAGGTAAACCCGCCAGCCATCATGTCCACAAGGGTAAGAAAGGCCACTATCTGTGTCGATTGCCCTTGTTTCCTCTGGCTTTATTTGGAATATCAAGAGGCTTGTTGTATGTCCGTCGATCATGTTGGAGCATCACTTCAACGGTTGCTGAGGCCATATTGCCTGATGCGTCCATTGTGGTAACCGTCACTTCCATTGGAACCGGTCCGTTTGATGGATTCGGCTTGAACAGCCTGACCCTTGATATTTCACCGTCTAGATCAACCACATAACTGCTGCCGATGCTTACCAGATAGTCTGGAATATTTTTATCTACTGCATCGGTAATCTGCACTTCCAAACCAAGGTTGTTACCATTGCATATGGCGCCTTCCACAGGGGATAGGATAATGATTTCCGGGGCGGTGGTGTCGGAAACACAAACCTCCTTGGTGACGGTTTTCGACGCTCCAGTAGCGGTATCCTCCATGGTGAGCGTCACAACCGCCTGCTCATCGACACCCAATTGGAAATCAAACGTTGCTCCCGATCCCGAGTCGCCCGTGGAAGTGGACCAGGAATAGGTTTCGGATGGGGAGGCAAGCAAATCATCGGCAAAGAGATGAACTGTGGCACCCTCGGGGCCGGTGGCTTCTATGCATCCGTCAGCGTTCAGCGGGTCCGATAGTCCGATTTCAAGAGACGACTGGAGAAACCTGAGGGATGAGATGTCGCTTTTTGCATTTGCATGACCAGTGCCATCGCCGAAGAGCAGCGAGTTGTTGAAGCTAGCCATTTTTGGGGCGGCCGACGTCACAAAAACTCCATCGATATAAAAATCGTAAGTTAGTGATCCCGTGATGGTTTCTATGCGGTAGGTGTGATACTCCGTTGCATCAATCGGAATTTCGCGAAAGTTCGAGCCATCTCTAATTGCAATGCGGTCAGGAAAGACACCAGCACTGTAATCCTTATTGCTAGTTCTGAAGCCTACAAAAAAACCATAGTACCCCGCAGTGGAATCGGTTTCGTGGTCAAGTGTTCGAGAGGTCCACTCCAACACGGTTGGCATGGACTCGCTGACAACGCCACTCTGGCGATATAATGCGCTTGAACCTATCGCATACGTCGGTTGACCCATGGTATCCGCTGTGAGTACCGAGCCATCTGTTGAATAGAAATCTGTTTCTGCAGCGCCTGCATGCACTCCCGATCCAGCGTAGTCCCATCCTTGTGTGGATGGCAGCGAACCGGTGTCTAGTATGATTGATGACGCATATGAACCCAAGGTTGCCATTGCGGTGATGCATGTGATTAACCGTTTCATGTGATGCTCCTTTTCGTTCCTCAGAAAGATGCTTCATAAATAGCTATAATTATAAGGTTTGGCAAGTGGTAGGTCGTCTCTTGTGAACAATTTGCGAAAGTCTGTGGGGGTGTTCCGGCATGTTCTTCCTTAAATCATGCTGTGTCTCTCCGGCAGATACGGACCTGTGCGATTTGTTGCGGGGAGGTCTGAGCATATCTTGACGGATGCTTTTCTTTGGATTAAAGTCCTTTTGTCAAAAGAAAGGAAAATCCGTGGTTAGGGCAGCGTACCATACCATTCCGGAAATGTTTCTGGGTCAGGCCGCCGGGCACGTAAACAAGCGGACGGTCAACGACCGGCATAATGGTTCATGGAATCCGGTATCGATGTCCGAAACCGTACGGCATGTCTCCTATCTCGCGGCTGCGCTGGCGGAACGGCTGCCCGAGCCCGGCGCATCCATCGGCATTCTTGCGCCACCTTCCTCCCGTTGGTTGATTGCGGACATGGCGATCCTGCTGGCGGGGCACGTGGCGGTTCCGTTCTTCGTCGATTTCTCGGAGCCGCACCTACTGCACAAGGTGGAAGATGCGGGGATCAAGACCATCTTTGTTTTTGGGGCGGAACAGTGGAACCGGTTGGGGCGGCATGCCGGCCAGTTCGACCTGGTCGTTACCGATCAGGTCGTGGAGAGCAAGGCGCCGACCATACACATCGATGAAATGTACATCAAGGGGGCGGAAAAACTGGCCGCCGAGCCCGGCTTGTTGGACCGTTTGCTGCAACGCATCAAGCCCGATGACCTGGCCGTGATCATCTATACGAGCGGATCCACCGGCACGCCGAAGGGCGTGGAGCTGACCCACCGGAACCTGGTGGCCCAGTTGCACGATATTGAACCGCTTTTCCCGATCAAGGCTGGCCGGGACCGGGCGCTCAGCCTGCTGCCGGTGGCCCATTGCTTCGAACGCATTGTGATCTATCTCTATCTCTCTCGCGGTATGTCCATCTACTTTGTCGACGACATCGACCGGCTCGGCGTTCTACTGCAGGAGGTCCGCCCTACGATGATGACCGTCGTGCCGCGCATGCTGGAAAAAACGTACGAACGCATCGCGAGCAAGTCGGAACTGGTGTTCGGCGTGATGGGCCATGTTGCCCGCTGGACCTGGCGGCATGCGAGCCGGCAGGGGGAGGGGGGCGGATATGCCCCGTCCAATTTTATCGCCGACCATCTGGTGGGGTGGCAGATCCGGAAATCCCTTGGCGGAAACCTGCGGACGATGGTGGTCGGCGGGGCGCACATGCCGGACCAGCTCAACCGCTTTTTCGTGCGCATGGGCGTACCGCTTTACGAAGGGTATGGCCTCACGGAGGCGGCTCCAGTCATCAGCGTGAACTATGCTGGAAACCGCAAGCTGGGAACGGTCGGTCGGCCGCTTGCAAGCGTGCAGATCAAGTTGACGGACGAGGGCGAGGTGCTGGCGCGTGGCCCGAACATCATGCGCGGCTACCACAACCGTCCCGAGGAGACCGCGCAAACGATCGATGCCGAGGGCTGGTTGCATACCGGCGACCTGGGCCGGATCGATGACGATGGCTATCTCAGCATCGTGGCGCGGCAGAAGGAAATGTTCAAAACCTCGACCGGCGAAATGGTTTTTCCCCAACCAATCGAACAGGCGTTGTGCCGTGATGGTCTGGTCGACACGGCCTGCCTCATTGCCGAAGGGCGCAAGTTTTCCAGCGTGTTGCTATTCATCAACCCGGAGGCGTTGGCCAGGCTCCAGCAGCGATGCGGCGAATGGAACACGGATAACACCGAGTTTGTGAAATCCTCGGCCATGCAACGGGTGATTGTCTCGCTGATCGGGACGGTCAATGCCGATTTGGATCATTGGGAGCACATCCATTCCTATGCCCTGTTGCTTGATCCCCCCACGGTGGTAAACGGCCAGCTAACCCCAACGCTTAAAATCCGCCGCCACGTGGTGGAGGAATGCTATGCAGGAGTGATTGCCCGCCTATATGCAGAAGCCGGAAAAACGGAGGACTCGAATGAATTCGCGATTGGCCATTGTTGATGGGTTGCGCACCCCGTTCTGCAAGGCGGGAGGCAAGTTGAAGGGTGCCCAGGCAGACGATCTGGGAGCCTTTGCGGTCAAGGAATTGCTGGCCCGCACCGGGTATCCGCCCGAAGGTATTGATGAAGTGATCTTCGGCAGCGTGGCCCAGCCGATCAACGCCGCTAACATAGCGCGTGTGGTCGCCCTCAAGGCGGGGTTGCCGAAAGCCCTGCCGGCGTTCACGGTACATCGCAACTGTGCGTCCGGCATGCAGTCGTTCACCAGCGCCGCGCAAATGATTGCCGCCGGCGACGGCGAAGTGATAGTCGTGGGCGGGACGGAATCGATGAGCAACATTCCGTTGCTTTACGGGCCGGAAATGACTGCCTTCTTCCAACGGATGTACAAGGCCAGGACGGTCGGGCAAAAACTCAAGCTTCTCGCATCGTTCCGGTTGGCCCACCTCAAGCCGGTCATCGCCTTGGAGCAGGGGTTGACCGATCCCATCTGTGGCATGATCATGGGACTAACGGCCGAGCGGTTGTCGCGCGATTTCGGAATCACCCGCGAGCAGCAGGACGAGTATGCCCTCGAAAGCCATCGCCGGACAAAGGAAGCGATCGAGTCCGGCCGATTGGTCGAAGAGACGGTTCCGGTGCCGGTGCCACCTCGCTACGATGAGATCCAGCAGGTGGACGAAGGTCCGCGCCCCAACCAGTCGATAGCCGACCTGCAAAAACTACGGCCCTACTTCGACCGCAAGACCGGCACGGTGACGGTTGGGAACTCATCGCAGGTCACCGATGGCGCCGTGGCCGCCTTGGTGATGTCGGAGGAAAAGGCGAAGACGCTGGGTTTGGAACCGTTGGGCTACATGAGCGCCTATGCCTATGCCGCGCTCGAAGGCGAGCGCATGGGGCTGGGCCCTGTTTACGCCAGCGCGAAGCTGTTCAAGAAAACGGGCCTGAAGCTCGACGACTTTGAATTGATCGAATTGAACGAAGCCTTCGCCGCGCAGGTGATCGCATGCGAACGGGCGTTTGCCTCGCACGAATTTGCGCAGCGGCACCTGGGGGGCGGGCAGGCGCTTGGCACCATTGACCGCGATAGGATGAACGTCAACGGGGGCGCGATCGCACTGGGGCATCCGGTAGGGGCGACCGGCGCACGGCTGATCATTACCCTGCTCAAGGAATTGCGGCGGCGCGGCCTCCAGCGCGGCCTGGCCACCTTGTGCGTAGGCGGCGGCCAGGGTGCCGCACTCGCATTGGAGGTAAACTGATGAGGGCGCTGAACCTAATTCCGCCCGACGAAGCCGGCATCGCCTATCTCGAGATCGACTTGCCCGGTGAAAAGGTGAACAAGCTTTCGTCGAGCGTGATGAACGAGTTGAAAGATTTGCTGGACGGCGATTTAAACGACAAGAAGATCCGCGCACTGGTCGTCTCGAGCGCCAAGCCGGGGGTGTTTATCGCCGGCGCGGATATTAGTGAAATCGAGACACTAAAGAGCCCCGAGGATGCCTACTCAAAATCGCGGCAGGGACAGGCCGTGTTCAATAAGCTTGAAGCTTTGCCGTATCCCACCATTGCCGTGATTGACGGGGCCTGTCTTGGCGGCGGCCTGGAGCTGGCGCTGGCATGTTCCTTTCGTGCCGTGACCGACCATCCGAAAACCAAGCTGGGTCTGCCGGAGGTGTCGCTCGGTATTCTGCCGGGGTGGGGCGGCACGCAGCGACTGCCACGATTGATCGGGTTGGTGCAGGCGCTGCAGATGATTCTTTCCGGCAAGCCGGTATCGGGTTCGAAGGCCGTTCGACTGGGATTGGCCGATGTTTTGGTTCCGCACGAATTCATGGCGGAAAAGGTCCGGGAACTTGCCGGACGTTGCCTTAAGGCCGGCGGTCAGCGCGAGATCTGCGGGAAACGGGGATCGCATTGGACCGAACGGGTATGGCCCGCTTCCACCATCATCATTGGCCAGGCGCGAACGAAGGCTGAGAAAAAAAGCAAGGGCCACTATCCAGCCATCCCGGCCATCCTTTCGCTGTTGCAGGAGACGAGTTGCTGCAAACTTTCGAACGGACAGGAACAGGAGTCGTGCGCCTTTTCCGCGTTGGCGGGCTCGCCGGTCAGCCGCAACCTAATCGGCCTGTTCCACACCGACACGCTTTTGAAGAAGGACCGTGGCATCCAAGCTGAAACAACACCCCGTCCCATCCGCCGCGCAGCCGTTCTCGGCGCCGGCGTCATGGGCGGCGGCATCGCCTGGCTTTTGAGTCAGCACGGCCGGCCGGTGCGGGTGAAGGATGTGTCGTGGGAGGCGGTCGGCAAGGCCTTTGCCGAAGCGAACGACTACTACCGGCAGTTGGTAAAGCTACGCAAGATGAAGCCGCATGCCGTGACGCTCAATATGCATCGCATCACCGGAACACTGGACTATTCCGGTTTTTCGGATGCCGATATCGTGATTGAAGCCATTGTGGAAAAGATGGCGGCGAAGAAGGCCGTGCTGGCGGAGATGGAAAAGGAAGTGGCGGACGATGCCATCATCTGTTCCAACACCTCCGCGCTGTCAATCAGCGAGATGGCAACGGTGCTTAAGCATCCTGAACGCTTTGTCGGTATGCATTTTTTCAACCCGGTCAACCGGATGCCGTTGGTGGAGGTTGTTGCCGGCAAGCAGTCGTCCGCCGAAGCCGTAGCCACGGTCGTGGCGTTGGTGCACGAGTTGAAGAAGACGCCTGTTGTGGTGAAGGACAGCCCCGGCTTCCTCGTCAACCGCATCCTGCTGCCCTACATGAACGAGGCCGCCCTGTTGGTGCAGGAGGGCGTTGGTTTCGAGCGGATCGATAAACTGGCGGAAGGCTTCGGGATGCCGATGGGGCCGTTCGCATTGGCCGACGTGACCGGCGTCGATGTGGGCTACAAGGTGATCCAGGAGCTTGAAACCGCCTTTTCGCCGCGCCTGCAGGCAGCACCCGTACTCGACCGTTTTATTCAGGCCGGGCTTTTGGGCCGTAAAACCGGCGGCGGCTTCTACATCTATAAGGACAAGCAGCGATCCGCCAATCCTGAAGCGCTCAAGCTGTTGGAGAATGTTCGCGAGAAGGAGGTCCCCGACGATGAAATTCTCGACCGGTTGATCCTGGTCATGTTGAACGAGGCCGCGATGTGCCTGCAGGAGGGAGTCATTGGCCGGGTAGACTATCTCGACATGGCGCTGATCACGGGAATCGGTTTCCCGCCGTTCCGCGGCGGATTGATGCGCTATGCGGACGACCGGGGCCTGTCCGAGGTGATGTGGCGGTTGGAAAACCTCAGGGGCTCCTGCGGCGAGCGGTTTGCTCCGTGCGGATTGTTGAAATCCCTGGCGGCGGGGGAAAAGAAGTTCTACGACGATGTGGTGCTTGGCAAAGGAGTTGAACATGGACAGTCATGAGCATGACGAAGAGATGGTGATCGATACATCGAAAATGAGTGAAGGCAAGCGGGCGGCACTGGAGGTGGCGGAGGCATCGCGGCAAACCACATGGACCCAGCCGAGTTTTTGCAGCGAAATGTTCATGGGCCGCTGGCGTGGCGATCTGATGTTTCCCTTCCCGTTGCAGCCGGAAGAGGATAAGGCGGAAGGTGACGCGCATATCGAGCGCATCCGCACGTTTTTGGAAGAGCACCTTGATCCCGACGAGGTGGACCGCACGCACCAGATTCCCGATGACGTCATGGACGGTTTGGCGAAGCTGGGCGTTTTTGCGCTGAAGGTACCGAAGGAATACGGTGGGCTGGGGCTGTCGCAGGTCAACTACAACCGTATCATGATGATGATCGCGTCCTACTGCGGTTCGACGGCTGTACTCGCTTCGGCGCACCAGTCGATCGGCGTTCCGCAACCGCTCAAGATGTTTGGCACGGAGGAGCAGAAGAAGAAATATTTCCCGTGGTTCGTGGAAGGCAGGATTTCCGCGTTTGCGCTAACCGAACCGGATGTGGGTTCCGACCCGGCGCGCATGAAGACCGAAGCCAAGCTATCTGAAGACGGATCGCACTATGTCCTGAACGGCGCCAAGCAGTGGTGCACCAACTCTCCGGTGGCCGACGTGTTTGTGGTGATGGCGCGAACCGCCCCGAAAATGATTAAAGGCAAGGAGCGGCAACAGATCACGGCATTCATCGTTGAACGCGCGATGCCGGGCGTCGAGGTGGTGCAGCGTTGCGACTTCATGGGTTTGAACGGCATGCAGAACGGTAACCTGAAGTTCACCGACGTGAAGGTGCCGCTTGAAAACCGGATTGGCGATGAGGGCCGGGGGCTGAAACTGGCATTGGATACGCTGAACATCGGCCGGCTCACGCTGCCGGCGGCCTGCACAGGACTCGGCAAGCAGTGCCTCTCGATCGTACGGCGTTGGGGCAATGACCGCGTGCAGTGGGGCCAGCCGATCGGCCAACACGAGGCGGGTCGCGAGAAGCTCGCATTCATCGCCTCGACGACGTTCGCGATGGAGGCGCTTACGATGCTGACCTCGCGATACGTGGACCTGAAAAACATGGATATCCGGTTGGAAGCTGCGATGGCCAAGTATTTCTGCACGGAGTATGGCTGGAAGATTGCCGACCAAACCCTGCAGATGCGCGGAGGTCGCGGCTACGAAAAGGCGCAATCGCTCAAGGCGCGTGGCGAGCCGCCGTATCCTGTGGAACGGATCATGCGCGACGCACGCATCAACACGATCATCGAAGGCTCGTCGGAAATCATGCGGTTGTTCCTGGCCCGCGAAGCGATGGATCCGCACCTTCGCATGGCGGGTCCCTTGCTCAAACCGGATACACCGGTGGGCAAGAAGATCGGCACGTCGTTCAAGGTGCTGGGTTTTTATGCACTGTGGTATCCACGGCAGTGGCTCAGCCTGCAGCCCATGAACCTACCGGCGGGCGCCGGTCCGCTGGTGCGCCACATCCGCTATGCCAACCGCACCTCGCACAAGCTGGCGAGAGGTCTGTTGCATGCGATGGCACGCTATGGCCCGACATTGGACCGGCGGCAGATTGTGTTGGGACACTTGATGGACATCGGCACCGAGCTGTTTGCCATCTCGGCGACCTGCAGCTATGCGCTATCGGCCAAGGATAAGCCGGACGGGGCCGGCGCCATCGAGCTGGCCGACCTGTTCTGCCGCCAGGCCGCCCGTCGCATCAAGGACCACTTTGCCGCGCTGCACAGCAACGACAATCGCGACATCGACAAGCTGGCCAAGAAGGTTTCGGCCGGCGATCTCAAGTGGCTGGAAAAGGGAATCGTCTGGATCGGTCCCGACGTGTGACAGCGAGGCTGAACCATGGCTAGCCGGATTTTCAGAACAACGAGCAAGATGATCGGTATGCTGGAGCGCGTCCTGAAGCTGTCCATTCATGTGGAAGGGCTCGACAATATTTCGGATCAGCCGACCCTGTTTGTGGTGAACCACTTTACGCGCATGGAAACCTTCATCGTTCCGTACGTGCTCGACAAGCATACCGACAAGGAACTGCGCGCCCTCGCCGATTCCAAGTTGTTCAAGGGACTGTTCGGCGAATACCTCCGGCGCATGGGGGCCTTTTCAACACACGAGCCGCTGCGCAACCGGTTGATCATCGGTGATCTGGTGACCGGGCGACACGACTGGGTGATCTTTCCCGAAGGCGTCATGGTAAAGAGCAAGAAGGTGATCGAACGCGGCAAGTTGCGCATGACGACGACCCGCCAGAAGCGGCGGCCGCATACGGGGGCGGCCGTGCTGGCGCTCAAGGCCGCACTAGTACTGGAACGGTACCAGGCCGCCTGCCATGACAAGAACCAGAAGGTGCTCAAGGAATTGGAAAGCCGCTATGGTCTCGACTCGGATCTTTGCAACATCAATCCGGGGCTCGTCATCACACCGGTCAACATCACCTTCTATCCGTTGCGGCCGAACGACAACGCCCTCTCGCGAATCGCCACCAGCCTGGTGAAGGATATCCCCGAATACCTGGTGGAGGAACTGAAGACGGAAGGAAGCATGCTGCTGCATCACACGGATATGACCATCTATTTCAGTCCGTCCATCCCCGTGGCTGAATATCTATCCCGTCCGCTGGCACGCATGCGGGCCCTGCCGTTCATCAGCGATATGCAGAGCGAAAACCTTGTCCTTTCAACCCAACGCTGGCCATTGACCGAACGCTTCATGAAGACCATCTATTCGTCCACCGCCATCAATATGGACCATCTCTTCTGCATCGGGTTGAGGGAGCTCAAGGCCGATTCCATACAGATCGAGGATTTCCACCGGGCACTCTATCTGGCGGCCATGACCATTCGGGAGCACGACAACCGACGGATTCATTCCACCCTTTACAACAAGCTGATCCGAATCGTTGCCGACGAGCCCCATCCTCCGCTGGAGGACATCTATGAACTGGCAAAACGGGAGGGCATCGTATCCCGGAAAAACGGGGTCTACCATGTTGCGCGCCGCAAGCTGACGCAGAATACGCCGCCTGAAACCGTGCGGCTGCGCGGTACGACCCGGGTCATTGCCAACGAGGTGGAGCCGCTTTCGTTTGCCGTGCAGGCCGTGGATCGATACGTGAACATGCCGCCGGGCCGCATGCGCGAGGAACTGGTGGTGCGGCTGAGCCGGTCGGACATGGAGCACTTTGATGCCGATTATGCGCGCTACTACGAAGAAGGCCTGTCCAAGGCTCCCTCCATCGGGCGGCCTTTCTTCCTCCGAGCCAAGGATTGCCGCACCGGTGTTCTCCTGTGCCATGGCTATCTCGCCGCACCGGAAGAGATGCGGCCGATGGGCGAGTTTCTTCATGATGCTGGCTACACCGTCTACGGAGCCCGCTTGCAGGGGTTCGGAACGAGCCCGGAAGAACTCCGCACCATATCGTGGAAGGATTGGCTGGTGTCGTTCGACCGCGCCTACGCCATTCTGCGCAGTTGCTGCGACCGGATCATCCTGTGCGGCTTCTCGGCCGGCGCCTTGCTGGTGCTGCTCAGTGCTGCCCGTAAAACAGGGGGTGTTGATTCGATTATCTGCATCGATACGCCGCTGATCCTGATGAACCGCCATGCCTGCACGCTTGCGCCGGCGGCGCTGGGCTGGAACCGGATGATGAGCCGGTTCGGAATTGGCCCCGTGATGGCCGACGGCATAGAAAATGTATCCGAAACGCCAAATATAAACTATCCCGTGCACTACCTTGAAGGGGTGCGTGAATTCTGCAAGTTGATGTCCGTCTGCCGGGACCATCTGGAAAGCGTGGAGGCTCCCTGTCTGCTGATCCACGGTGCGGCCGATCCGGTGGCGGATCCCGAAAGCATGCAGGTGATCTACGATACGATTGCTTCGTCGGTCAAAAAGAAGGTTTCAGTCGAGGCCGATTTCCATAACCTTGTCCAAGGGGAAGGCCGCGAAAAGATATTCGAACAGGTACTCGGTTTTATTCGCGAACGGGAAGCGACAACCCTCAAAGAGGCGGTGGCATGAAGGATTTCAACGAACATGTGGGACTGGTTGATATCGGTCTGCTCGACGGGGCCTATGTGATGGAGCTCGAACTCGGGAAGCAGCATTGGAACCGTTACGGGCATGTCCACGGCGGAGCGTTGTTTACGTTGCTCGACACGACCATGTCGCGCGTCTATTTCGATAGCCTGCCGCCCGAACGCAATACAGGGGTAACCCTCGAAATGAAAATCAACTATCTCAAGGCCGTCAAGGAAGGACGCCTGACGGCGTACGGTATGCTGGTCCATACCACGCGCCGCACGGCCTATGTGGAAGGGCGGATTGAAAACGAAGCCGGCGAGCTGGTCGCCAAGGCCAGTGCCACCATGTATCTCACCAATTCGGAGTAGACGGTTGTCAATGCGCGGGACCAGATGCAGTCGGTTGGGTATGATCGCGCTGGGATTATGTGCCGGAGTTGCACCGGTGTGGTCTGCGGCCTATGGGTTGGCACCGGACAACGGGTATCTGGTTGAAGTCGGTGTGCAGCACACATCGGAAAATTGGTCCTCGGACATTAAACACAATAGCAGCGGATCCCATCTGTTGGTTGGCCACGGCCTCCATGAGCGCTGCATGGTCTACTGGGAGGTGTTTGCCGAGATTCCCGTCATAAACCGCGGGGTTGAGCGGTCCTCCAACCCGGATGAAAAAACGGATGTCAGCCCGAACACCTATATCTTTGGTGCTGGGGTTGGCATAAGGGGCATCCCTTGGAAAAACGACCGGTGGACCGTCCTGTTGGAGGCGCGCTATTCCTCGTTGTCTGAGTTTGATGATTTTGCTCAGTGGGGGCCGGGTGAATATTCGGACATCCATGTGGATGAAATCACCGAGCTGGGTTCATTCTTGTTGCTGATCCGGAAGTTCGGGGCCTTGGAGGCCTTGGTCGGACTGGATGTCAGTTCCACGTTCGCGCACGGTGAGGTCATTCATAAGGTCGCAGGGCAGCCGGATTCATTCGTTGAATTCGATGAACGCGACAAGGTGGCCATCAAGGGGATGCTGGGGTTGACCTATGCGGTCGGCGAAAAATGGAATCTTCTGGCCGTCGGCGAAACCGGGGATGGATACGGCGGACGGATTGGGTTCTACCGTTTGTTTTGAAGGCGATGCGCGTGACGGCGATTAACAACAGCACGAAGAAAATCGACGTTTCCGGAACGCCATGGTGGGATGAAGCCGTTTTCTACCAGATTCTCGTCGATCGTTTCCGGCGCGCCGGATCGGACACGTTAAAGGGCGATCCCATGAAGCCCGAATTTTGTGGCGGCAGCCTGCGCGGCGTGATCGAAGCCTTGCCGTATCTACATGACCTGGGGATCAATGCCATTTGGCTTTCGCCGATCCAGCCGACGGCGGCGTACCATGGTTATCACATCACCAATTTCGAAGGTGTTGAACGGCGCTTTGGCGGCATGGCTTCCTTCAAGGCGTTGTTGCGAGCGGCCAAGCCCGACTTTCGGATTATCATGGATTTCGTGCCCAATCATGTGCATTGCACCCATCCAATTTTCCTGGATGCCCGCAAGCGCAAGAACAGCCGCTATCGCGATTGGTTCTTTTTCGATGACAAGGGCGGGTATCTTTGTTTCCTCGATTTTGGCGAGCTGCCGAAACTGAATTTGGACCATCCCGATGCACGTAGGCATGTCATGGATTGCGCATTGCAGTGGCTGGAGATGGGCGTCGACGGTTTTCGTCTCGATCATGTGCTCGGACCGTCGATGTCGTTCTGGCGCGCCTTTCACAAGGAGATCAAATGCCGGTTTCCGGACGCCTACATGCTTGGCGAGGCCTTGTTCATGGGAATCGGCGGGCCGCACATGAAGACCTTGGGATTGCCGCACAAGCGCAAGCACCTGCAAAAAGAAAACCGGGGCGAATCGGTGGCTGACGACATCATGTTTGAATACCGCAATGTGATGGACGGCGTGCTCGATTTCGGTTTTCGCGAAATCATGGTCAACGAAGTGGCGCGGCCAAAACGTAAGCCCACGAAGAAACAGGTGCAGGGATTGCTCAACGAACACTACGCCAAATTTCCCAAGGGCTTCAGCCTGCCGTCCTTTCTCGATAATCACGACATCAACCGCTTTCTGTTCGAGGCGAAGAACCACGTCGGCCGCCTCAAGCTTGCTGCCGAAATCCAGTTCAAGCAAAGACAGCCGCCCATCATCTACTATGGCACCGAAGCCGGTATGAGCCAGACCCGCGACACGTGGTGTCCGCACGGCGATCTCCATGTCCGCCAAGCCATGCCTTGGCCAAATCCCAATCCCGAGCTACTTGAATTCTACACCGACCTTATTCGCCGCCGTAAAATCCGCGACAGGAGGATCGAAGGTTGATCCGGGGCCGCGGACCTTGGCTGCCGCAAGGCATGCATGTGTCAACCGCATGAATAGCGTGGCAGGAATTTGCTTCAGGGAATTCCGTGGTGTATCGTCCTGCCATATCGAAGGTTGGTCATGCGACCGGGTCTGCAACCATGCGAACATGAAAGGGTAGATGATGAAACGATTGATTAGCTATGTATTGTTGGCCTCAACCCTGTCGGCATTCGCGCAAACGCCGGCCTTTGATAAAAATGACGAGCTGGGGCGCGGCATTAACCTGGGTAACATGTTCGAGGCTCCCTCGGAGGCCGCGTGGGGAAATCCTTTTCAGGACGAATATATCGACCGGATTGCAAAGCTGGGCTTTCAGCATATTCGTATTCCAATTTCATGGGAGACGGACCATCGGAGTTTGGCCGAACCGCCCTATACCATCGACCCGGAGTTCCTCAAGCGGATCCGGCACGTCG
>JBNLGU010000018.1:0-35731 GCA_050306215.1 Pontiella sp. | reverse complement strand
TTCGGGGCTGCTGGTCAATACACTCGATTAGCAGGTGTGTGCAATGACTGGGCGGGGCCTCGGCCCCGCCTCCGCGATCTGGCGTCGCGGCTACACGCGCCTTGTTTCCGTGCAGACGATCAGTGCTTCTTGATCGGGAGATCGCGGTGGGTGATCTTGCCGCGCCGTTTGCGGATGTGGCCGCACATCAGCAGGAACAGTTCCGCTGCAATATAGGCATCGCCTTCGGCGGTGTGGCGGTCGGATTGTGGTATGCCGAAGTGGGCGCATAGATCCTCGAGCGAAGGCGGCCGCTGGTTGATGTAGCCGGTTTTTCGGAACGGTTGGAGTTCCGTCATGGCCAAGGGGCCGATGTCGATGATTGGATTGCGGAAGGGAATGCCGTAGTTCCGCCGTAGCGCGTCATTGAGCATCAACGCGTCGAACCAGGTTTGATGGCCCACCACGATGGCCCCAGTGATCCGGGGCAGCAGTTCGAGCAGCATCTGCCTTTCCGGCACGCCCTGTAGCGTATCGGACGGGAGAATGCCGTGGATCTCCGTTGCCTTGTTGGCCACGATATTGGGCTGATAGATCAGCCATTCGTAGCTGGTGTCGAGCCGGATGTGCGACCAGTCGATCTCAATCACTCCGACGGACAACAACCGGTCGCGTCCCACTTCAAAGCCGCTGCACTCCGTGTCGAGCGCCACCAGGCGGATGTCTTCGAAGGGTTTCTTGCGGACCAGCCAGCGGCCGGTTTGATCCATGTACTGGCTTACGCGGTCGGGATGTTTGGAGCGCTTACGGTTGATCATCGATGCAGTATTTCCATGTTAAAGTGGCGCCGGATGGTGTTCTGGACCATTCGTTGGACATCGAACACATTGGCGAGCTGTTCGCGTTCCAACCGGTCGAACGAGCCGGGATCGATAAAGCGTCCGTCGTCTTTGCGCTTCAGCCCGGTCAATGTCCGGAAACGCAGCAGCAGGTCGTATCCGCTACGGGCAAGACTGGCGACTTCGGCCAGTTCGGGGTGCGTCGCCGCCAATTCGTCCCAGCGGCCGCCGGTGGAATGGTGGTTCTTGAGGCCATAGTGCAGGGCGAAAACCCGTGCGGCATCGCGCAATGGGCTGAGTCCCCGTTTCTTGATGTCGAACTCACCTTCGTTGACCCCCTTCTTCTCCACAATGAACTTGCCGCGGAAGTTAAGGGGCGGGGGCGTGGCCACCACCATATCGGCGAGCATACGCAATGATCCCGCACGATCTGCCGAAGCGGAGATTTCAAAAACGACATCGCGAATGCGCATGCAGATGTCGCGGTCGCCGGCTACATAGCGCAGGTCGTAGAGCACGAGCGCACGGAGCAGGTTGTCGCCGGTCGACAGGCGGTCGGTATCGCGGATCTCCTCGACCCATTCTTCGTCGGTACGGCACCAGCGTGGGTTCGAGGCCATTACACCGCCTTGGCATCGCGAAAAGCCGGCTTCGACCATCAGGTTGATCACCCGCGTGGCCATCTGCAGGAAGATACCGCGGTTTTTTTCGTCGGTGTCGGAATTGCCGGTGCTTTTGAAAACGAGGGCGTTGTCCATGTCGGTCCGCAGCACCTGCTCGCGCCGTCCATCGCTGCCCACGGCCATCCAGGCCCACGGGATGTCGGGGAGCATGGCCCCTTGGGCGGCAAGTTCCTCCTCCGCCATTTCGATCATGCGGCCCACCAGCACATCGAACAGCTGGGCGCAGATTTGGCCCATGACGATGCCGGAGATGCCGGTCTCCAGATAAGATCGGGCCAAGGCTTCAATGTCGTCGCACAGCTCGCGCAACCGGGCGGAGGAGCGGGCCCGTTGGATGTTCCTGGCAATGCTGACGGGATGGAGGGCACTTTGCGAAAAGAGGTCCTTAGAGGTGCATACATCGAGCGCCTTGGAGGCGGGGGTCCCGTCCTCGGTGACGCATAGATGGTCGATGCGTTCGTGGAGCATCGTCAGCAAGGCAGCCATGGTGCTGGTTTTCGGAGCGACAGTTGCGGCAGGGCCGTGCATGACCCGGGCCACCGAGCCGGACGGATCGGTCTGGCCGACCACAACCTCGCGCACCAGTTGCATGTCGGTCACGAACCCGAGCGGGTAGTCGTTGTTGTCGACGACCAGCATGGTGGAAATATTGCGCTGGACCATCATTTCGGCCGCGGTGCGGATCGGGGTGTCGGGATGGCACGCAAGCAACCGTTCCGGGGGGCGGGGCTGGATGACCTGGGCACCGTCGCGGTGCAGTTCCAGGATGCTGCGGGCGCCGCCGGTTTCGGTTCCGAAAGTGGGGACAGAGCGGCCCACGCGGGTGCCCCAGAACAGGTGCCGGCGGACATAGTTTCGAGCCTGGTCGTTCACTTCCAGGATAAATTTGCAGTCGGACCAAGGCAGGACATACAGGATGCTATCCTCCTCGACCTCGGCCGTCACGCGGTAGGACTCGCCTTCGTGGAGGGCGGATAGCCCGAGCACATCGCCGACATCGCGGACGTCCACGAGCTCGCTGGTGCCGTCGTCGGTGCGGTAGTATTCCACGCGGCCCATGGCCAGGAAGAGGACTTCGTCGCTGGGCGGATCACCCTGCTCCCACACGTGGTCGCCCTTGACCAATATCCTGACCTGCGCCTTTTCCGCCAGAGAGGCGACGGTGGGTGCCGGCAGCATGGAGAAGGGAGGGAATTTTTGCAGCGCCTCGGCGATGCGTGCGGGGATCCGGTTGGCTTTGTTCATACGTACGTTCCTGCTTGATGTCATTGGTCCGTCGACCGGACCTTTTGATTCATAATAGCGATGCCCCGTGTACAAACAAGCAAATCAAAAGCGTCCTTTACGCAATCGGACGAGATCGAAATGGATTTTCAGCGCATGCGTGCTTAAGCTGTCGGATATTCAAAACGAGGAAGGTTCATGAAAAGAAGGTTTTTGCTATGCGGGTTGCTCGCGCTTTCGATGCTGGGTGCAGGATGTTCAACGGTGCCGATTACGGGCCGTAAACAGGTGAAGCTGGTTTCCGACGCGACCATGGTTGCGCAAAGTGCGGCCAGTTATAAGGAGGTCATTGCGGAGGGACCGATTTCCACGGATCGGCAGCGGACCGAAATGATCCAGCGGGTCGGAGTGCGTATTTCCTCGGCGGTGGAGCGCTATCTGGCCGCAAATAACCAATCCGCGTTGATTGACGGGTTTCAATGGGAGTTCAACCTGATCGACAAGGACGAACCGAATGCGTGGTGCATGCCGGGTGGCAAAGTGGCCTTCTACACAGGCATCCTGCCCTACACCCGCGACGAAAGCGGCATTGCGGTGGTTATGGGGCACGAAGTGGCCCATGCCGTGGTGGGGCACGGAGCCGAGCGCGTGAGCCACCAGATGATCCAGCAAGGCGGAGGTGTGTTGCTGTCGGCGTTTTCGAAGGATTCGGAATACCACGATGCGATCCTGCAGGCCTATGGTATCGGTAGCCAGCTGGGCGGTATCCTGCCGTACTCCCGGTTACACGAGAGCGAAGCCGATCGGTTGGGGCTGATCTTCATGGCCATGGCCGGATACGACCCCCATGCTGCGGTCGATTTCTGGAGCCGGATGGCGGCTTCGGGTGCCGGCAAACCGCCGGAATTCCTGAGCACGCATCCCTCCGACGACCGGCGCATCCGTCAGATCCAGTCCCACCTGCCGGAGGCCCTGCAGTATTACAACCCATGATGGGATGGTGAGGTTTTCCTGCCGTCGGTAAAATATCCCTTGGGAGGAGACGTTATTCCACGAGCGGTGTCGGATTTGCCTGTCGAGGTGACGGGCAAAGGACCGGGACGCAAACTTCCAACGGGAGGTAAATCATGCAGAAGTGGTTTATGGTGGTATTGATGGCGGTGGGGCTTTCGGGTATTGCGCAGGCCCAAGGGTCGGAGGGCGGATCTCCGGGTACGAACGCTACGGAAGAGGTCGCGGCCCCTCCGCAAGGTGCCCCCCAGGCGCGGGAGGACGGTCGCAGGCGGCCCCCGGCACTGACCAGGGAACGGTTTATGGAGCGCCAGAAGCGCATGACCGAGCGCCGGGGCCAGACGTTTGACCCCGCCGTTGCCGAAGCCAGGTTTGATGAACTCGATAAAAACAAGGACGGGATTCTGACCCGCGATGAAATGGGTCGGGGGCGGGGCCCTGAAGGCCGGCGTCCCAGCGGGCCGGTTACCAAGGAGCGGTTTGTCGCGCGCCAGAAAATGATGGCCGAACGGGCGGGCGAGGAGTTTGATCCAGCCGCCGCCGATGCCAGGTTTGCCGAGCTCGACAAGAACCAGGACGGGGTCTTGACTCCGAGCGAGCTACCCATGGGGCGTCCCCGCATGCGTGAAAACAGCCGCGCCGGCGGTGGTACTCCTGCGGACGAGGCCGAAGGGGTTCAGGAAGACGGTGCAGAGCAGGGGGGCGACGAGTAGCCTTGCCCGTTTTATGGAAAGCCCGCGCCATGGCGCGGGCTTTTTGTTTTTAGGCCATATCGAACGCGGTGGCGTACTGTACGGTGCCGGATGTTTGCGCAAGCGCGCCGGGAACCAGCTCAAGCGCCATGAAAGCGTCGTCCGGCACGTTGCTCCACGACGGCGCAAGGCCAAAGCCGGAAGCTGGCGCGAATCCAAACCTGGAATAGAAGTTGGGATGTCCCAGTACGATGATGGCTTTCATGCCCACTTCACGGCATATGATCATGCCGGAACGGACCAGCAGGGTGCCGATGCCGTGCCGCTGGATCCGCGGAAGCACGGCCATGGGGCCCAAGGCGGCCATGGGGACGTTGGACCCTTTGACGGTTACTGGCGAGAACAGGATATGCCCTACCACGGCGCGGCTGTCTTCCGCAACCAGTGAGAGCGTTATCCCGTTGGCGTTGCGCAGGGCTTCGATGATGTCGGCCTCTGTGCTCTGCCCGAATGCGCGCTCGTGAACCGTGCGTATGGCATCCCAGTCTTCGTAGTATTCCTTGCGGATGATCGGCATGCCTCGCATGATATGCCTTGCAGGCTTGTTTCGCAACCCGGGTTTTCTGCTTTCCCCGCCGGCGGAAGCGGCTATGATCCGGCCCATGTCTTTATACGAACCAGATACGATTGCGGCGATTGCAACGCCCCCCGGCGAGGGAGGGGTGGGCATCGTCCGTATTTCCGGTCCCAATGTTTGGACCATTGCCGACCGGGTTTTTATGGCGTTGGACCAGATCCCGGTTTCAAAGCGCGAGCACGGCACCTTCGCTTATGGCCGGGTGTTGGATGCGGCCGGCGAGGAGATCGATACGGGGCTGGCGTTGGTGATGCGTGCGCCGAAAAGCTATACCTGCGAGGATGTCGTCGAGATCCAGGGGCACGGCGGGGCGGTGGGGATGCGGCGCATCCTGCGCCGCGTGCTGGACACCGGTGCACGCATGGCCGAACCCGGCGAGTTTACCAAGCGCGCCTTCCTGAACGGCCGCATTGACCTGGTTCAAGCCGAGGGGATCTTCGACTTGATCCGAGCCCGTTCCGACCGCGCGGCCAGCGCCGCCATGGAACAGATGGAAGGCCGGTTGAGCCGGCAGTTCGATGCCATATACGAAGCGTTCCTCGAAGTGGCGGCCAATCTTGAAACCACCTTGGATTTTGTCGAGGACGAGCTGCCGGACGATGTCTTTTCCGGCATCGCCGGCCTGTTGGACCGCACGTTTCTTACCTTGGACGAATTGCTGGATACCTGGGACGAGGGCCGCCTGTTGCGCGAAGGGGCCCGCGTGGTGATCCTGGGACGACCCAATGCGGGGAAGTCCACGCTGTTGAATGCCTTGCTTGGATTCAGCCGGGCCATTGTATCGAGCACGGCCGGGACGACGCGTGATACGATCGAGGAAGGGTTTGTTCTTGATGGCATTCCGTTGCGCATTATCGACACCGCCGGCCTGCGCGCCACCGACTGTGAGATCGAGGCCGAGGGTATCCGTCGGGCCGAGGCGCACGGACAGGAGGCCCATTTGGCAGTATACTTGATCGACGCATCGCAACCGCTGGACGAGGAGGACCGGATTCGGATTGAACGCCTGGCGCCCGAAAAGAGCGTGGTTGTATTGAACAAGGTGGATCTCGGAGAGCATGGGGCATGGCGCAAGGAACTTTGCACAGGTGTGCCGTATGTCAGGGCAAGCCTTGTTGACGGGGTTGGAATCGACGAATTGAAGCAAGCCATGGCGAGAACGCTGGAAAGGGGTGCCGATCTGCAGGCGCCACCGCACGCGGTTATTTCCGAACGCCACCGGCAATTGCTGGTCAAAGCCCACTCCGAAGCGAAGCAGGCGCGGGCGTTTCTGAATGAAAACGTCGAGGAAAACGCGGTGCTGGCCAGCGAGCACCTGCGTGCGGCCTTGGAATATCTGGGGCAGGTGACCGGCCGCGTGTATCACGAGGAGTTGCTGGATAACATTTTCTCGCGCTTCTGCATCGGAAAGTAGTGGAGGCATAAGCGTGAAACCCGCCCTGCTAAAGCGGGGTAAAAAATTTGAAACCTGAATGGGTGCAGGGTAGATTCTCCGAGCTTTGCATAACAAAGGATTTAATCATGAGCAGGAATTTAGCACCGATCGTCAAATGGGGCACCGACAAGAAGTACAAGAAGGTCGAGGATTTCCTTCTGCGTCCGTCCGTGGAGGACCAGGCGATGAAGGCGGCCGCCACGATTCTTGCCGATGTTAAGGAACGCGGCGACAAGGCCGTGATCGAATGCGCACGCCGCTTTGACGGCTCGAACATATCCAACCGCCGTATCCGGGTGAGCGACGCGGAAATCGTCGAAGCAAAGAAGCTGGTGGACGACGATTTCAAGAAGGCTGCCGAAGAGGCGCACAAGCGCATCGTGGCGTTCTCGAAGAACGGGTTGCGTGATGATTGGAAAATGGCGACGCCAAAGGGCGGGATGCTGGGTGAGCGGTTTGTGGCCTACGACCGGGTCGGGGCCTATATCCCGGGCGGTGCGGCTCCTTTGGCCTCGACGGCGCTGATGACGCTTACGCTGGCCAAGGTGGCCGGCGTCAAGGAACTGGTGGCCTGCTCGCCGGCGGATGCGACCGGCAAACTGAATCCCTATATCATTTATGCGCTCGATCTAGCCGGGGCGACGGAAATCTACAAGGTTGGCGGTGTGCATGCCATTGGCGCAATGGCCTACGGCACGAAGTCGATTGCCAAGGTGCGCAAGATTGTCGGGCCGGGCGGCCCCTATGTTACGGCGGCCAAGCGGCAGGTCTATGGCGATGTGGCCCTCGATATGGTGGCCGGCCCCAGCGAAATTGCCGTGTTGTGCGACAGCTCCGCCAATCCGGCACACGTGGCGGCCGATCTGCTGTCGCAGGCCGAACACGGCACAGGTTCGGAAAAATCGCTGCTGGTTACGACGTCGCAAAAGCAGGCCGAAGCGATACGCGCCGAAGTGCTGAAGCAGGCGGCTACACTGTCGCGCTCCGAGCCGATCAACAAGGTGCTGGCCAACGGCATGTTGCTGGTGGTGGTGAAGAATGTGGCCGACGGCATGAAGCTGTGCAACCTGTTTGCGCCGGAGCACATGGAATTGATCGTCAAGAATGCCGAGAAGTGGTCGGAGAAGGTTGTGAATGCAGGGGCGCTTTTCATTGGAGAGTGGACGCCGGAGTCGGTGGGCGACTTTGCCGCCGGCCCCAGCCATGTATTGCCGACCGGCGGAACGGCGGCCTATTTTTCCGGACTGACGGTTGAAGATTTTCGCCGCCGCATCAGCCTGATCCAATTCACGAAAGAAGATTTGCAGGATACCCTACCGGTCGTCGAAGCTTTTGGCCGCATTGAAACTCTCGACGGGCACGCGCGCTCGGCCACCATCCGATTTGAAGACTAGAAAGAACCTATGAGCGATTTGATTAGAAAATCCGTACAGGCGATGTCCGGCTATGTTCCCGGCGAGCAGCCGAAGGGCGAGGGCGTCATCAAACTGAACACCAACGAAAATCCATATCTTCCGTCGCCGGATGTGCAGGACATCCTGTCGATGATCGATATTTCCGTTCTGTCGCGCTATCCCGATCCGGTGTGCATCGAGCTGCGCAAGGTGATCGCCGAATTGCATGGATGCGCAGTGGAAAACGTATTTGTCGGGAACGGCTCGGATGAAGTACTGGCGCTTTGCATCCGGGCCTTTGTCGAACGCGATGGTTCGGTGGGATACTTCGATCCGTCCTATTCGCTCTATCCCGTGCTGGCGGACATCGAGGACGTTGAAAAGCGGCCGGTTCCGTTGGATGCGTCGTTTGGCTGGGCCATGCCGGCGGACTACGAGGCTTCGCTGTTTTTCCTGACCCATCCGAATGCGCCAACGAGCAAGGTTTATGACAAGGCGACGATCGAGAAATTCGTCGCGGACTTCATGGGCGTGGTGTTGATCGACGAAGCCTATGCGGACTTTGCGGACGACAACTGCATGGAGTTTGCGCTGGAGCACAGCAATGTCGTCGTAGCCCGGACGCTCTCCAAGTCCTATTCGTTGGCCGGCATCCGGTTGGGCTATTGCGTCGGCAACGCCGAGTTGATCGGCGCCATGTATAAAATCAAGGATTCTTACAACGTGAATTATCTGACACAGGAAATCGCCCGGGTGGCGATCCTGGATCAAAACACGATGAGGGCCAACGTCCAGGCGATCATTGAGACGCGCAAACTGGTGGCCGAAAAGTTGGAAGAGCTGGGTTGCGAGGTATGCGCATCGCAGTCCAACTTCCTGTGGATCAAGCCGCTGGGCACGACGGCGGAGGAGCTGTTCAAGGCCTTGCGGAAAAAGAACATCATCGTTCGCTATTTTGGGAATGACGAACGCACCAAGAACCATCTGCGCGTCACGATCGGCACCGCACCGGAAATGTTTGCGTTCCTGGATGCCGTGGAAACAATACTGGGAGGAGAGGCATAATGGCGGCAACCTGTCCAAACAAGGCTGAAAACCTCAAGTTCTGCACTTGCACCTATGACTGCGAAAAACGGGGTGTGTGTTGCGAGTGCGTCGCCTACCATCGCGCGAAGGGGCAGATTCCGGGTTGTTTCTTTTCGCCGTCCGGCGAGGCCGCATGGGACCGCTCGGTCAGGAACCTTTGCAAGGATTGCGGGGTTTGCTGAACGGTGCAGGAGCGGCTTGGTGCGTCGGCTTGACTCACTTTTCCGTTCAGGCATAATGCATCCTTTAATCATTCGGAAATTTCTATGATCAAGGTAATAGGTGTAACCAAAAAATATCCGGCGCGGTTGGCGGTGGATGACGTCTCGTTCGAGGTCGAGCGGGGTGAAATCGTTGGTTTTCTAGGGCCGAATGGGGCGGGGAAGACCACTACCATGCGCATGCTGACCGGCTATCTGTCCATGGATGCAGGGAGCATCGAAGTGGCGGGATACGACGTAGTCCGGCAACCGTTGGAAGTCCGGAGGCGGATTGGATACCTGCCGGAAAGTTGTCCGCTCTATCCCGAGATGCGGGTGGACGAATACCTGCGTTTCCGGGCGGAATTGAAGGGGGTCAAGGCGGCGGCCCGCAAAGCCAAGATCAACGAGGTGAAGGAGCAGTGCGGCCTGACGGATGTGGGCAAACGGATCATCGGCCAATTATCCAAGGGCTACCGCCAGCGTGTGGGGCTCGCCGACAGCCTGGTGCACGATCCGGACCTGCTGATCCTTGACGAACCCACCGTGGGACTCGACCCCTTCCAGATCCGCCAAGTGCGCGAGCTGATTACCCAACTGGCCAAGCGGCACACTATTTTGCTTTCCACCCATATCCTGCAGGAGGTGGAGGCCATCTGCGAGCGCATCCTGATCATCAAGGATGGGCGCATCGTGGCGGCGGACACCGAGGAAAACCTGCACCGCAAGCTGCATGCCTGCTCGATCATCGAAATGGAAGTGCTGGCAGACAAGGAAACGGCCCTGTCCAAGGTGGGCGCCTTGGCAGGCATGGATGTGCGCAATGCAAATGAACTGGCCGATGGGTGGCTCTGGCTGGAGATTGAAGCGGACTCGCCCGCCATGCGGGTCGAGCTGTTCAACCTGGCTGTGGCGGAGGGCTGGGTGTTGCGGGAGCTGAGTGAGCAGCAGCATTCGCTGGAGGATACCTTTGTGAGAATTACGCGAAGCGGGGAGGAAGCGCCATGAGTGTGTTTCTAAGCCTGTTCAAGAAGGAATTGCGGAACTGCTTCCTGTCGCCGATAGCCTATGTCGTAATGTTTTTCTTCTGGGCGTTGACCGGTGGCAACTTTGTTTGGCTGTTGTTCCAGATGTCGGATGGCGAGTCGCTGATGTTTGCGACACAGGGCATTTTCGGCGGTTTGGTGATGACGTTTGCGGTGCCGTTTGTCGTACCCCTTATCACCATGCGACTCTTCGCGGAGGAGCAACGGCTCGGCACGCTGGAATCGCTCCTTACCACGTCCGTGCGCGTTCCGGAACTGGTGCTGGCCAAATTTTTCGGGGCGCTGGTTTTCTATATCGTGCTGTGGTTACCGGTGCTGGCCTACATTGGAACATTGGTTCACATCTGTCCGCCGGAGACGGTCGGTTTTCCGGATGGTGGAGCCATGTGGTCGGCCTCAACGGGAATCATCCTGGTGGGTGCGCTCTATATTGCCGTGGGGCTTTGCATGTCCGCGCTGACCTCCAACCAGATCGTGTCGGCCATTTCCTCTTTTGCCCTGTTGTTCGGGGCAACGCTCTCGCTGGCGTTCATGGCCTCGAACTCGCAAAGCCAAGGCGTGCAGGTCATCGGAAAGTACTACTCGGCGTTCGTCCACATGATGGATTTTTCCCGAGGGATTCTCGATAGCCGGTTGATCGTCATGTATTTGTGCAACTCGGCGTGGTTCCTGTTTGTGGCCACGCGGATCATCGAAGGCAAGCGGGGTTAGGACGATGAATCGCATACTCAAAAAGTTTAAATCCCTCATCGCCGTGTTCCTGGCCTTCGTTCTGGCCTTGCTGATCGGATTCGTCGCCCTGCGTAATCCCATGCGCCTGGACATCAGCGACAGCAATTTCTATAAGCTGTCGGACAAGACCATCGAGTTGCTTGACCGCTTGGACAGGAATGTTGAAGTCACGGTCTTTTTCCAGCAGGAGCATCCGCTCTACGACGACATCGAGAACCTGCTCGAGGAATACCAGTACCAAACGCGCAATATCCATGTGCGTTGGATCGATCCGGCGCGCGATCGGGGGCTGACCGAGAAGTTGGCCAACCAGTATGGGCTGACGGAATCACAGGTGATCGTCTTCGATGTCGACGGAAAAAGCAAAAAGGTCTACCAGGCCGATCTCGCCGACAAGGAGATGGTGAAAGGGCGCCAGGAACCGGTTTTGAAAGCCTTCAAGGGCGAGCAGGCCTTCTCCAGCGCGATCCGGGAACTGGTCCAGGGCCAAACCCCCGTGGTGTATTTCCTTACGGGCCACGGCGAACACCGCGTTACCGACTTTGACCAGACTGTGGGATACAGCAGCATCGAGAACATCATTATCCGCGACAACATCGAGGTGAAGGAACTGCTGCTGGCCACGGAAAAGAATATCCCCGACGACGCGGCAGCGCTGGTGGTGGCGGGCCCCTTGACCACGCTGAGCTCGATCGAGATTGAGATCATCGAGGATTATCTCAACCGCAGCGGTCGGGTGATGGTCATGATCGATGCCCTGAAGGACGGCGGTCTGGAGGACATGTTGCGCCGTTGGGGTATTGCCCTGCGCAACGACGTGGTTGTGGACCCTGAAAACACGTTGCGGGGCAACGATGTATATATCCGCAGCTACAACACCCATCCGATTTGCCTGAAACTAACAACGATTGTGCAGTTTTTTCTGCCGCGTTCGATCGAGCCGTTGGTCCGGGCGGACGGATCGATGGAAACGAAGAACCTTCAAACCGTGGTGCCGCTGTTCTACACCTCGGAGAAGGGTTGGTCGGAAACCCAGCTGGAGAATACGACCGCCCGCTTCGATGAAAACACGGGCGACCACCGCGGGCCGATTTCCCTGGGCGTGGCGGTTGAACGCGGATCGCGGCAGGATGAACTCGATGTACAGATCGATCCCTCGAAGATGGTGGTGTTCGGCGATTCGGATTTTGCGAGCAACGGCATGCTGGCGGGCGGAAATGCCGACCTGCTCATGCGGGCATTGAACTGGTTGCTTGACCGGGACGAAGTCATGGCCATCGCGCCGAAGCCGATGGAAGAGGTGAAAATCAGCCTGCCGAACAAGCAGTTCCAAAAACTGATCTGGCTCCATGTAGGCGGCATCCCGTTTGTCGCGGTTGTTCTTGGGCTGTTGGTCTGGGTACGTAGGAGAAAATAAGTTCCATGAGAGATCGATCCATACCGGTGTTACTGCTCAGTATTTTGCTCGTGGGAGCGTTTATAGGCATCCAGGAGTATTGGCGGCACAAAACGTCGCAACATGAGATGGAGGAGCGCCGCCTCTTCGACCTCGACCTGAATTCGCTGACAATGATCCAGTTCGTCGCCGGCGAGAGTACGCTGGATTGCGCCAAGGAAAACGGCATTTGGATGGTGGGTGACCAGAAGCAGGGCATGGGGCGTGCCGATGTGGCGGTGGTGTATCGCATGATTGACGAGCTCTACCGGATGGGCAAGGGGACGACCATAACGGCCAAGGAGCTGAATGTCCGGGGGTTGAATGCCTCGGAGTATGGATTTGATTCACCGGCCGTACGGATTGAGGCCATCGATAACCAGGGGCGTCATTCGTGGCTCATCGGTCGCTCCACGCCGTTGGGCGACGAAGTGTATGTCAAGGAGGCGGAGCAGGACGATATCTACACGGTTTCAAGCCGGTTGATGTCGCTGATTCCGTCCGATCCGGACCAGTTGCGCAACCGCATTCTCTTTGCCGGTGGCTCGGGCGCCGTAAAGCGGCTTGAAATCCGGGGACCCGGCGGATTCATCCGTGTCACCAAGGAGCCTTCGAGCCAATGGCATATTCAGCAGCCTATCGTTGCGCAGGCGGATTCCCAAGAGGTGGACGTGTATATCGAGGGGCTCTATATGCTCCGTATCGATGACTTTATTGCCGATAATGTTTCCGACCTGTCTGTCTACGGATTGCAGAATGAAACCCGGCAAATATCGGTGGGCACTTCCGACGGCACGTCGACGACGCTGGTTGTGGGGGATGAGATTCCCGGACGGGCCGGTTTTGTTTATGCGCGGCGGGCGGATGATACGTCCGTCTTTGCGGTCGAGGACGATGTTTTGGATATGCTGGGTGTATCCGTGAACCGCTTCCGTAATGCACGTGTACTCGCCATCGCAAAGGACGACGTGACGGGGGTTTCGGTCAAACGGGGGAACGAGCAACTGGCTGCGGTGGAATCGGAAAATGGAAAATGGAAACTGACCAATCCGGTGAACTGGGAGGCCAATGCCGGCGCGGTTGGCAGTCTGGTCGACCTGTGGACACATGCTGTCATCACCGAATTCGATGTGGCCTCCAACAACGTGCCGAGCGAATGGATCCTCGAGTTTTCAGATGCCGGAGCCGGTATTACAAACCGTATCGAGGTCCTTCCGGTCGGCGAACGCAAGGATGGCTTGTTTGTGCGGTTGAACGACCAATCCACGGTGTACCAGATCAATCTTCCCTTCGTTCCCGACGCCATTATCGATCCCTTGGTCTACAAGGATAAACGCATCTGGAAGCTGAAGCGAAGCGACATCAACAAGCTGTCCCTTCAGAAGGCGGGCGAGGCGGCGCAGGTGGTGGAGCTCAGCAACGATGGAATGTTCGTCGCTACCCAGGCAAACGGCAATTCCAGGGTTGATACCCCAGCAGTCGACCAGTTGATCAACCGCCTCTGTGCGATCAACACGCCGGAATACATTGCCTACAATCCCCGGAACCTGGATATCTATGGCCTTTCGGAACCAGCCATCGAGCTCTTCGTGGGATTGGTTGATTCCAACGAACTCGGCCGTGTGTTGCTTGTGGGACGCGAATCCACAGATGGCTACTATTCCATGGTTAAGGGGCGTGATGTGGTTTTCTACCTGGATAAAGCAACCGTGGAATCCATCTCCTCCGACCTTGTGGTGAGGCCCGGTGTTCCGGATTCCATGCCTGAATAAATGATTGCCCCGAAATCCAGCCCATGCAAGGACCGTAGCAAGCTTTGCAAAGTGGTTCGTAACTGCGTGCGCTTGGTAGTTGCGTTGGTTCTACTGGTTGCGTGCATCGTGGTTTTCCTGGCATCGCACGGCGTGCCGGGATCCATCCTGCGAAAAATCGAGCGTAGCGCCAGCGACCAAAACTTTGCCGTTGAAATCGGAAGCATCCATCTTTCGCTGCATGGGTGGCGGGCGTCCAATGTACGCGTATTCAGCCGTTATCCCGACGACCTCGATCCCATATTCATGGCGCGGGAAATGACCTTCAGGCGCATTCGGTTTTCGGCGGAAAGCCGACCGCAGGAGCGTATTGTCCGGATCAATGCCCATGGGATACGGCTTTCGCCATCAACGCAGTGGTGCATCGGACTCGATAAGGAAAGCAGTTTGCGGAAGGTCGACCAGGTGACGGCCAGCATAGCTATGTCTCCGAAAACGATGCGCATTTTGGATGGCTTGTTTGTGTGGCGCGGAATCCGGTTCAATATCGATGGCGAGTTTCTGCTTCCGGAAGGTCCGTCCACAGAAGGCCCTGCCGAGGCGCTTCCATCCTATCTCCCTGTGACCGTGGATCCGTCGTTCCAAAAATCCCTCGAGCGGACCTTGAATGCCTTGGAGCTGTCGGAATCCGCCGAGTTCGATTTGGATTTCCTGTGTGATAGCAACGATCCGTTGAATAGTCGCTGCACCTTGTCGGCCAGCACCGGCGAGGTCGAATTCCGGGGCGTTGGATTCAGCCATACTGTCGTGGAACTTGAGTACGACCGCATGTTGCTGGGGATTGAAAAAGTTGCCGTGCAACGCGATAACGAAGAGTTTTCCCTCAGGGGGCGGTATGATGTGGCTACCCATGAAACGGAGCTGTGGCTGAACAACGAGATTTCGTCCAAGGAGTTGTTCCTGCTTCTACCGGGTGCGGTGCTTGCATGGATGGGGGCGGATGAAGTCCGTCCCGCCGCCTTTCCGCATGCCAATCTCCATTTCGGTCCTGCCTCCTTGACGAAGCTGCTGAACCGGGTGGATGGAACATTCGCGCTGCAGGATCTCGAATACAGGGGCCTCGACATCGCTTCGCTGGCGGGGCGGGTCAACCGGACGGGGAGCCGTCTGGATCTTTCCGGTTTGCAGGGCGTGGTTCGCGACGTTCCAGACCGCGCGCTTGATCTCGGTAGCTGCATGAAGGGCGGTGCGGTCTCCGGGAACGCTTTCTGGGACTCCGCCAGCGGACAGTTCGGCATTGCCTCGGAAAGCGAATTGGATCCCAATCTGCTAGTGGGTCCCCTGTCGCCCGTGAGGATTGCCACTAACGTGATCGATCGGTTCAAGTTTGACAGGAAACCTCCTCGGGTATGGTTTGAGCTGGGGGCTTCGTACTATGACTGGGAAAGTCTCTACATCAGCATACGGGCTGTTTCCGAGGAAATGCGGTTGCACGATGTTCCCTTCTCATCGATGACGGGTACTGGAATATATCAACGCGGTGTACTCTCCCTGGAATCGGTCGTTGCCCAGCAGGGGATCGATTTCCTAAAGGGTTCCGGAGCGTTGGACTTCCGTCGCGATCTTGCTTCGTTTGATGTTGCGGGATCGATCAATCCAAGGTCGATCGAGGATGTCGTCTATCCGGGCATGGCGATCTTCAGCAAGGGGATTGTGGTCTCGGGTCCCACAAAAATCAGTGCACGGGGCAAGGTGAATTGGAGAACGATGCGCGATACGGAGTTTCGTGCGGATGTCGAAGCGCAAAAAGTGCAGCTGCCGTTTGCGATCCTCGACCGGTTTTCCGCATCGGTATCCGGCGATGGACCACTGCTTACTGTCAGCAATGCCGTCTTTGGTATATATGGAGGCGAGGGCCGGGGCAAACTTTCCTTGCGTTTGGATCCGGCAACCAATGGTATGCCATACACCATTGATGCGATCATAGGGAATGCCGATTTGCAGAAATGCCTAGCGTATTTGTATCCCGATGCCAGCCATCAGGCCACCGGCGATCTATCGGGCAAGTTGCAGGCCGAATCCGACTTCACACGTTCATTTTTCAACACCGCCAACGGCTCTGGCTATGTCAAGATTCGCCATGGCCAGTTGGCCGACCTCCCGTTGTTCAGCGGTTTTTCCGTGGTGATGCGCAAGATGATTCCGTCGTTTCGCTTCTTTTCCATCAACAGCCTGTATGGGGATTATCAGCTTAGGAACGGTGTGATATTTTCCGAGAACGCATATTTTGACGGCGATGTGCTTAGCGCCAAGGGCAAGGGACGCTATTCCCAGTCCGGAGGATTTGATGCCTATGTACAGGCGCAGGTCATGAGCGACAACAACTTCTCCAAGATCTTCCGCTTTTTCACCGATCCCATATTGAAGTTTTTTGAAATGAAGTTGGAAGGGCCGTTGGACAATCCCCAGTGGAAGCTGGAGCCATTTTCCAGTGCGGGCAGTGGCAAGAGGCCCAGCGACTAGGTATTCGTATCGGTTTGAAATTACCCGTTCCGGGGATTATACATCGAAGGGTCAGCAAGGAGATATCGAGTGGACATGCAAACGTTTCATCCTAGTTTCTGGGCGGCGCTTTTTGGTTGGGTGGTAGCTCAGTCGATCAAAATGGCCTGCAGCTTCATAGAAACCCGCCGCTTGGATTTCAGCTATATGGTCAGCACGGGGGGCATGCCCAGCGCCCACTCGGCCATGGCCAGTGCGCTGGCGACGTCCCTGGGCCTCTGCGAAGGGTTTAATTCCGCCATTTTTGCCTTGGGTATAGCGTTTGCCATTGTCGTCATGTTCGATGCGCAGAGCGTTCGCAAGGCGGCTGGGGAACAAGCCCGTTTATTGAACCAGATTGTCGATGAATTGCTTCATGAGCACCATCTGTCAGAAAACAAGCTTAAAGAGTTGCTGGGGCATACGCGACTCGAGGTGTTCATGGGCATGCTTACCGGCATCGCCGCTGCATTTGCCTTGCTTCGCTTTCTGTAGTCCCTGGGGGAATGTTGTTGCGGGCGGATACAAAAAAAGCGGCTCTAGGGCCGCTTTTTTCATCATGCATTAGCTGTGCCGCTAGCCTGCAGCAATCGCGTCTACCGGGCAGGAATCGGCACAGGCGCCGCAATCGGTGCAGGTGTTCGCATCGATGACAAACTGGTCATCGCCTTGGCTGATGGCTTCCACCGGGCAGGTGGACTCGCAGGCTCCGCAGGAAATGCATTCGCTGGAAATAACATACGCCATGATCTTACTCCTTGGTTGGTTAGTTGGTTTTTTTTGCGTAAATGGAAGCAATATACCAGCAAAAAACTTGATTACACCAACAATTGTGCGTCATAAACCTGTTTATACGTAGATTCAATTTCAAAAGGATTTGGCTAATATATGAGCATGAATGAACAGGAGTTGCCGGAAGAAGTCAGGGAGTCTGTTGAAGAGGCATGGCCTTTGTTTGTAGATTTCCTGAAGAAAAAAGATGCGCGCATTACACAGGCTCGAAAGATTGTGCTAACCCAGGTGTTTTTACGCCATGACCATTTTTGCGCCGACGATCTGGCTGCCGAGCTCGCGAGCGGAGTGAACCATGTCAGTCGTGGAACGGTTTACCGCACGTTGGCCTTGATGGAAGAGGCCGGCTTGGTGCGTGTTATTCGGGATACGGACGTACATGCCCACTATGAGCACACCTTCAATCATCCGCATCATGAACACATGATTTGCGATAAATGCGGGCAATTCATCGAATTTTCCGACAACCAAATCATGGAACTCATCGACAAGGCATGCAAGGAACAGCGGTTTGCAGAGCGAACCCATCGGATCGTGGTGTTCGGTACCTGCGAAAAGTGCATGGAAGCGAAGCCGTAGGCAATGTTCGTGATGTCCGGTCAGGACGCTTTTTTCTGTTCCTCTTCGTCTTTCTTGGCCTGCATGGCAGCCTTGTATTCCCTGAGCTCGCAGGAAGGGCATTGCACCTTTTCGCCCTTGTAGACGACACAGTCGTGGCTACCAGAGCAACCGGGTTGTTTTTTCCTCAGCGCATTGATGAGAGCCAGCACACCAAGCGGTATACCGACGACCAAGAATACAATTCCAAATAGTGCGATGAAATGGGTCATTTTTTGCCTGTAGTTAAATTGGACCTTTGCGGAGCAACGCTTGACACTTACCTTGCACCGATTAATACTTCAACACCTTTATTCGCAGAAGAATTTCCGGGGTTCGGGTACGTATTTAAGCCATTTCTATGAAAAAAAAGAAGCACACCAAAAAGCACGCTGGATCCTCCGGTTTTGAACAGCTTCCCAGCGACGCTGATTTCTACACGGGATCGCCAACCGAAAGACCTCTGTACGAGGATCGTCCAACGACAGCCATGAATCGCGTCCGGAAAACGGCGCGGCACCAAGCGGTTCACGGACGTCGGAAAGAGGGCGTGGACCCGCGGGAAAAAATGGCCCTGATTGCGATTTTGCGGGCAACGATCATGATCATTCTCCTGGTGATTGCCTTCTTCATGCTGAAGAAGGGAATCTCGATCTATGAAGAGAAGGTTTGGATGGATAACCAGGCTGTTCCGGAAACGGCAGCCGTCATGCGCAATGTCGATCTTATCGAGGGATTTGATGTTACCGACCAATCGAAGGAATCCTTTGCCCGCCGAATTGATGTCTGGATGGAGACGGAACGCCTCATCCGTTCTGTGGACGATCTGCTTTTGCGGAACAACGTCGACGAGGCGATTCAACGCTGCAACGAAGCCTTGAATCTCGATCCCGCCCATGCCGGTACTTTAAAGAGGCTTGGTTCGCTGTATTTCCAGAAAGAGATGTATGTCGAGTCGGTCAACACCTATATCCGCCTGCTTAGCATCGACCCTTCCCGTAAGGAATATCAACTGGCTCTCTTGAAGTCGCTGGATGCGTTCGGCGATCCGGACGCAACGATCTTTGTCGCGCAATGGTACCAGCGCCAGAACATGTACAATGAGGATGTTCAGCGCTATATGGCCAACGCCTTCTACCAGCAGGAAAAATACAGCGAAGCCGCCGAGGCCTACGAACGCGTACTGAAGGATTCGCCCAAGAATGTCGAGGCCTTGGAAAATCAGTCTGTTTCCTACATGCGCCTGGAGCAATACGACAAGGCATTGGCCTCGTTGGATAAGCTTGTCGCGGTCAACTTCCGGGATCCAACCTGCTATAAGCGCATCGCCATCTGCAATGCCCAGTTGGGCAATGGCTTGGAAACGGTCCAGACCTTGGGGAAGTCCGCCCACCTTTTTGGCCAGAACACGGTTATGATGTGGATTCAGGATCCGAGAATGGATCCCATACGGATGGATCGGACATTCCAGGCGTTTACAGATCGTGTCGGTGGCGAAGAGTTCCGCCGATACCTGGAAAAAATGGCCCAAACCATGGAAAGCCAGCCCGAAAAAAGGATCGTCCCGCAGCTCGGCTTGCCAGATTCGGAAGCAATCGATACCGAACTCCTTAAGCCTCGCAAATAGGCTTTTTCCTGCATGAATATTCTGTTTGTAACCTTTGGACGGCTTTCGGTTGACGAAGGTGCGCTCCGTTCGATCGCCTTGCTTCGGGCAACGGCGGATGCCGGCCATCAGGTCCATGTCATAGCGGCCACGGCCGATCTCGCGCCGCATCCGAACATCCAGTTGCTAGTGGCGAACGAAGACCTCCCGGTCCCGCGGAGGAAGCTTAAGCTGGCGCTATTGCGGGCCATGGGTAGCAAAACCTATGCGGTAGTGCATGCGGTGGACGATGCGGTTTTGCATGTGGGGCATCTCGGGAAAATGAAACGGACCCGTATTGTTTACCAGCCCTTGCGTTGTTTTACCGGACCCTGTGGGCAGCCGCCTGCCTGGTACTGGAAATGGTCGCCAAGCCACTACCAAAGGGTGGAAAAGAAAATACTGGAGCGTTCATCAATTGTGTTTTCATCGTGTGATGAAATGACGGCCGATCTGAAAAAACTGGCCGAGAAGGTCAAGGTTGTTCAGATTGAGGACATCCCTTCACATCCACTGTTTCCCAAAAGGGACCCCGATCGGCATGCGTTGCTCTCCCGTTTTGAAGGGAATGCATCGTTGTTAATCGTCTGCCGCGTACTGGCCGGCAGGAATACCAGCGAGTTGCGTTCCATACTGTTGGCCGTAAGGAAGGTCATCGAGAAGGTTCCTCAGGCCGCTTTTTGCTTTAAGGGTGTGGATGGCGGCCAGGCTGGCTCGATGGCTGAAAGTCTGGATATCCACCGCCGGTGCCTTTTCCTTTCTTCCGACGACCACGCGGGCTTTCTTGATGCCTTGAATGTGGCGGATGCGGCCCTGTTCGTTCCGAAAACAGCTCAGAAGTATCGTCATGCCGATATTATGACCATGCTTAATTCGCCCGCTCTCCTGGTCGCTGTCCGCAATGGTGCCTATGCTTCCCTGCTCAACGAGAAAAACAGTGTACAGGTTGAGTTTACCGCAACCGCCATCGCGGAAGGATTGCTGAGGTGTGTCAGGGAGCCATTGTTGTCGTTTGGCCTGGCGGCCGAAGCCCAAACGATGGTGGCGCAAAAGTATTCGTTCTCCAGCTTTAAGTACAAGGTCCGGATGGCTTATCACGAACTGCTGCATGTTTGAGGAGGCGGGGAAGTGCAAGTATTACAATCAGGACGACCTCTGCGGCGGCCCTTGATTGGTATCGCGCTGTCGGTGGCAGGCGGTATATTCCTGGCCTCGCTGAAGCCTGTCATCATCGAGCGTGCACTCCTGTTGGCGATTGCATTCGTCATTCTATCCGTAGTTTCCCGAAAAACCCGTTTGGCATCCACGCTGGTGTTTGGCGCTATTGTCTTCACCGCCGCATCCCATGCTCTGATGTCGGATTCGCAGCTTTCTAAGGCATCCGTTCTTCGGATGCAAAACGAGCTACCCAAACGGGGCGTTGAAGTGATCGGACAGGTGAACTGGAAACCGCACTACTATCGCTTCAAGTCCGGAACGTCCGGCATGTGGATTTTTCCTGTGCGCGTTGAGGGGCTCAGGGAGTCAGGATCTTGGGTGAAGCGATGCGGGGAGATCGATGTACGTGTGATGGGCGCCCAAATGTCGGAGCCTTCGGCCATGCAGGGGCAACGGGTATGGCTGAAAGGCGAGCTGCAAAAGCGAAACTATGAAGGGGGGAACCCGGTCGGCCTTAAAGTGGCTTGGCCAAGGTATTGCAAAGGCCTTGGGAAACCCCGGCCGTCCGTCTCGGATTGGTGCGGGGAGCGGAGGGATGCTATCGCCGGTCGGCTTGATCAAGGGATTTCGGGAATGCCGACGCAGCGAGCCATTCTCCGTTCGCTGGTGCTGGGCTATCGAAACGAGATCCCATCGGAAACATACAATTGCTTTAAACGCACGGGATCGTTGCATATTTTTGCCATCTCGGGCCTTCATGTCGGTATTGTGGGCCTGCTCTTGACGATTGTCCTGAAATCCCTTGGCGTTCCGCGCGATTGGTTCGGGGTCTGGCTGGTCCCGCTCTTGTTCCTCTATGTGGCAGCAACCGGCATGAAGGCCAGTGCCTTGCGGGCCATGGTCATGGCCGGTGTGTTTTTGCTGGCGCCCCTGTTTCGACGCAAGCCGGACATCCCTTCCTCCGTTGCGTTTGCGGCCATCCTTCTCTTGGTTTTAAAGCCGCAGGAACTGCAATCGGTCGGATTCATATTTTCCTTCGTCGTCGTCGCCTTCATCGTCATGGTTTATGCCGCGATTCCCCGGACGGTGCTCAAGGGCGGCTGGATCAAGACCTATGGACTTTCGTTGGCGATTACGTCGCTTGCGGCCAGCCTGGCATCGATGCCCATCACGGCCTACTACTTCGGCCGGTGTTCTCCGGTGGCGTTGGTCGGGAATCTGGTGGTTGTGCCCTTGACTTTTTGCATCGTCCTAAGCGGGTGGCTTTCAATCCTGGTGCCCATGGCTTCAGATATCTTTAATCACGCAGCCGTGGCGTTTGTCGACACGATGCTGGCGTGTGTACAGCGGCTCGATAGCGTTCCGGGATCGAGTTTCCCCGTGGATGCACCTCCGGCGATGGCGCTGGTGCTCTGGTACGGCAGCCTGGTATATTTGCTGACCCATGCAACCCGTTCGCGGCAACGGATGATGGCCGTCTCCGGCGCAGGGTGTTCGGTGCTGTGGATGCTATTGCTTTGAGGCCGCGGCTTCTTTCTGAAGCGCCTTTTTCCTGCGCCGCTGCACGACAACCTGCTCAACGTCGCTACCGATATGCACTTCGCCCCGTTCCCTCGCCAGCTGGATTTGCCGCTCGCGCTCTTGGAAGCGTTCCTTGCGCTCTGCTGAATAGCGGTCGTGGCAGTGCGGGCAACTGGTGCCTTCCACATAGAGGTCGCTTTGCTTGTCCTCCTCGCTGATCGGCATGCGGCAGGCGTGGCATTGGTCGAACTCGCCCTTGTCCAATCCATGCTTTACTGAAACACGATTGTCGAAGACAAAGCATTCTCCATCCCACAGCGATTTCTCTTCCGGAACCTCTTCCAGGTATTTAAGAATGCCACCCTTGAGATGGTAGACGTTCTCGAATCCCAGTTCCTTTAGATAGGCCGTCGATTTTTCACACCGGATTCCACCGGTGCAAAACATGGCCACTTTCTTGTGTTTGGCCGGATCAAGGTTCTGCTCCACATAGTCGGGAAATTCCCTGAAGGAGTCGGTTTGGGGATTGACCGCGTTCCTAAAGGTTCCAATCCCTATTTCGTAATCGTTGCGGGTGTCGATCAGTACGGTTTCGGGGTCGCTGATGAGCTCGTTCCAATCCTGGGGATCCACATAAGTACCCACGCTGCGAAGCGGGTCAATGCCTGGCACCCCCATGGTAACGATTTCCTTTTTGAGCCGGACCTTCGTGCGGTAGAACGGATTGGTGTCGTCAAACGATACCTTGTGGTTCAGGTCCGCGAGGCGAGGGTCCGCGTTAAGGTGTACAAGCAGGGCATCGATCGATTCGCGACTGCCGGCAACGGTGCCGTTGATGCCTTCGGCGGCTAGCAGGATCGTACCGCGGATGCCGCGTTCCTGCATGAAATCGAACAACGGTTGACGCAGGGACTGATAGTCGTCCAGCGAGACAAACTTGTAGAGGGCGCAAATAACAATAGGTTTCATGGGGGCGCTATTTATCGGGATTGGCAAGGGATATCAAACAACATTAGGTGAAAATAAGGGTCAGCCGTGGAAGAAGACTTCCCGGTGGACCTGGGCTTGGGGGATGCCCTTGGCGACCAGCCACGCTGAGACATCGTTGACCATGCTTTCCAGTCCGCAGCAGTAGTAGTGGGTGGCTGGATTCACTGGCATGCGGTCGAGCAGGTCGGTGATGCGCCCGTGGTGGTGGTCAGAAGCGTGTTCGCGGGAAACGGCGAGGCGGGTGGGGCAGCATCGGCTGATTTCGGTGTAGCCGATTGCATCCTTTTCCCTCCGTACCCCATACAGGCAAAAGGTCGGGCTTTCACCATAGGTCTGCACGTACGAAAGAAACGGCGCAATACCGGTGCCGGTTGCCAGAAAGACAAAGGGTGCGCCGCCGATTTCCTGTCCCGGACGGAACCAGCCAAAGGGAGGCGTGATGCGAATGATGTCGCCGGGTTGGCGGGCCATTAGCCAAGGCGACACCTCTCCTCCATGCATCTTGCGGATCAGGAAACGCAGTTCGGTTTCGTTCGCACCCGAAGAAATGCTGTAGGGCCGTGATTTACCGTCATCGGTATAGATGGCCACGCAGTCTCCGGGCGTAAAAGTTAATGCGCCCCGCTCAACGGCCAATTCAAATAGGTCGTCGTTGATAAGACGAACTTGGATAACAGGGTGCTCGCTATAGTCCAGATTGATCATGAATAACCTCGAAATGAGCTGGGGTTATCCCTGATTCCGGAGCTAAATGCAACTCTGTCTAAACAGAGGGATTGAGGGCGCACAGTTGGCGGTACAATTTTTCAGTCTCGGGCATGGCCACCCCTTTGGCCTTGGCCGCCCGGATTGGATTGCCGTAGATGCTCTCGATTTCCATGGAATTTCCGCGATCAAAATCCAATTTCATGCTGGGAGCGTACGGTTCCATTTTTTCGGTGTCCCGTATCATTTTCTCGATGAATGCAGGTTCAATGGGGCGCGCGCAGGCGGCCGAGGCGTTGGCCACCTCCTGCATCATGGTTTCACATTTTGCGCGGATGTTCGGATCGATTAGCAGCTCGTTTGTATATGCACCGTGCACGACCGAGAGCCCATTGAAAGGAATGTTCCAAACCAGTTTCTTCCAGCGGGCCAACGCGAGATCCTCGACGAGCGTGATCGGGATTCCCGCGGTTTTCAAGTGGCTCCCGATTTGTTCCAGCCGGCGCGAGATTCCGGCGGGCTGGCCATCTGGCCGGTACTCGCCAAGGGTGATGAGCCCGTAATCCAAATGGCGGATATGGCCGGGGCCGATTTTGTTCGAGCAGAGGAAGCAGAGCCCGCCCATCACCTTTTCCGGACCGAAAATACGGGCGATTTCCTCTTCGCTGCCGAGGCCGTTTTGCAAGCTCAGGATCGTGGCACCAGGTTTGGAAACCCGGGGGAGGAGGTCCGGAAAAAGGTGGTTGGTCGTGGTTTTCAGCGCAACCAGAACGACGTCGGTCGGAGGCATCTTGTCCGGATGGTCGTAGGCGTTCACCTGCGCTAGTTCGAAATCGCCATTGCACGACTCGACCCGCAAGCCGTGTTGTTGCACATGGCGGTAATCCGTGTGTAGCAGAAAATGGACCTCGAATCCGGCGCGCTGCAACAGGGCTCCATAGTAGCCCCCTACGGCCCCCGTTCCGATAATGGAAAAAGTGCAATGTTCTAGCATGGGGAAACCCTCTCACATGCCAGTGCGCAAAAAAACAAAAACCGGCCTCCCAGATGGCCGGTTTTTGCCCAAATCGTTAATATGTTGGGTTAGCTTTCCTTCAGTTGCAGCTTTTTCCCCGACTGAATCCATTCGCCTAGGATAATTTTACAATAGGCTCCAGTCGAGAGCTGCATTGACGCTGCGCGTCGTTCGAGCTCCTTGGCCATCTCCATTTTCATGTTGATGCCAATGGTTTTTGTTCCCTTTCCTGCAGGGTTGGTAGCCATAGCACTCTACCTCCTTCCGTTTCATCGAAGCGTACTCCTGATGTTTATAATTGCAAATAAAAATTCAGAATACATTAAATCTTCGACCTAGATATGATTTTCTACAATTCTTTCGTAATAAATGACATTGGAAGGCGTGCTTTTGCTCAATGCAAAGTTTGTTTTTCTAGCGGAACTGTCTTTATGCCCTGATTCGACGTTGCCTGACGGCTTCGTAAAGCATGATGGCGGCGGCCGTTGATACATTCAATGAGTCATTACGTCCCAGCATCGGGATGGATGACTGGATGTCTGAATGGATTTTCCAGGTTTCCGACAGGCCCTCATCCTCCGCTCCCACCACGATGGCGGTGCCTCCACGCATGTCGACGTCCGTGTAGGATTGCGGAGCGGCCGGCACGGCGGCCACGGATTGGATCTCGTTTTCTTTCAGCCATGCCAGTGTTTCCTGGGTAGTGGCTTCGGCCACCGGCATGAAGAAGAGTGTGCCGATGCTGGAGCGGATTACGTTGGGATTGTTGATGTCGGTTTTGTGGTCGCAGGCGATGACCGCATCGACGCCGGTGGCATCGGCGGTGCGGAGGATGGTTCCGAGGTTCCCCGGCTTTTCAAGATCTTCGGCGATCAGTATCAGGGGATTGGCCGGCAGGTTTAGCTCCGAAAGTTTTTTACCTACCAGCGGGGATAGGGCCAGTAACCCATCCGGGGTTTCCCGGTAGGACATTTTGCGAAAGGCCGCCTCGGAGCACTGGAAGACGGGCGTGCCATGTTGCTGGATTGCGGCGACAAGCTGGGGGGCTTCTAAGTCCAGAAAGAGCGCAGGGCAGAGGTAGAGTTCCTCAAACCGCCAGCCACTCTCCGTTGCGCGGAGGATTTCGCGATAACCCTCGACCAAGGTTCGCCCCATTTGTTGGCGAACCTTGCCTTTTCGCAGTTTTACGGCGGTCTTGACCCGTGGGTTCTGCGGGCTTTCGATTGTCAGGACATCTTCCATTCATGGACCAGTCGGTTTGCAAATCGCGGCAACTCGGGATCGCGGGCTCCCATGCCAAGGATCGCATCGCCGTGGGCCGCCGTTTTTTCCAGTTCCAGTTTCAAGGTGGCATAGTCTGGAACATATATCGCTTGGGCGCCAGCGGAATTGATCCGCTTCACCAGATCTTCCGAAGTGGCTTTGCGGTCAACCGTGCCCCCTGCATAATAAACAGGCAGGATGCATACCGTTCCACCTCGGCTCTTGCAATGGGCGGAAAAAATGTCGACCAGGTCATCCATTCCCTGGGAGAGTGGCGTAAAGCCATGCGGTCGCCAATAGGCATGGGTATTGGAATACGCCTCCGATGCGGCCGCAAGGGCGGCGTCGATCTTTGCCGCGTTGTGGGCATAGTCGTCCAGAACGGTGATGCCGTTGGCCGTTCCCACTATTTCGAGCCGGCGCTCAATGCCTTTGAAGTTGGCCAGCGCGTCCCGCACTTTTTCAAGGTCCATGTTCCGCGCCGCACACAGTTGCACCGCACACCATGCGTTTTCCAGGTTGTGCCGGCCCAGGATCGGCACCTTGAATTCAATACCATTTACGGAAAAAGAATTCGGCCCGTTCAGGCCTAGGGCTGTTTGGCTTCCTTCGATGATGGCCCCGGATGTCTGCTCCTTGAATTGGTTAAACATCGTGTGCAGCTCATCCAGTTCATAATGGTCGCGCGATATGTTGGTAATAATCGACTGGCCGGGGTGGAAATTCAGAAACGACCGGTCGGATTCGTCGGCTTCGATGATCCATCGACCGGACGAGCCTGCGCGCACATTGCCTGGCGTATTTTCGTTCTTCCAGTTCAGCACGGCCGCACCGTTATAGACCGAGGGGTCGTATCCCATCGTCTCGAAGATCCATCCAAGCATTCCTGTAGTCGTGGTCTTTCCCGCTGTGCCCGCAACGGCGATCAGTTCAGCCTGGTCACCAATCAAGAGTTTCAGGAATTCGGCCCGGTGGAGAAGGGGAAGGCCTCGTTGCCGCGCTGCGGTTAAATCGGGATTGTCCTGTTCAATGGCGGTACTGTAAACGACTTGGCTGCAGCCGGCATCGATGCCGCTTCCATCCTGCGGGACAAGGCGGATGCCAAGCCGTTCCAACTGGCGGTAGAGTGCGGACGAAGGATCGTAGGCCCGGTCCGATCCACTGACTTGCCAGCCCTCATGTGCCGCAAGCTGGGCGAGGCCGTTCATGCCGACTCCGCCGATGCCGATAAAGTGAATGCGCCCCATGCTGCAAGAATTCTTATTCCATGCTGTTCAGCAAATCGATCAATTCGCCGTTCTGCTGGTTGGGAACGGTGGCTGGAGCTTCTTCCTGCTCCATGACTGGGCTGGCTTGCGCGGGCATCGCTTCTGGGTACGCACTTTCATCCTTAGTGATGCGCTTCAATTTGCTTTCCGACCAGTTCCAGTCATCGGGGCCGATCGAGGTCTTCCGGTAGATGCGTTCCGTTTCCTCGTTCATTTCCTCGTGGGTGGTCATCACGTATGGGGTCATCAGGACCAGAAGCTCACGTTGGGTTTCGGTCTTCTTTACGGAGCTGAACAGGTACCGTCCCAGCAGGGGGATATCGCCCAGGATCGGAATCTTCACCACGGAGTCCGTGAAATCCGTGGTCATCAAGCCGCCGAGGGCAACCGTTCCCCGGTCCGGGACCGCAATGGAGGCGTTGAATTGGCGGTTGAGTACAATGGGAACGCTGTTGTTGTCGATGGTAACTTCGCCGCCGATCTGGTCCGCCTTTTGTTCGATTTCCATGACGACCTGCCTCTGGGGATTGATGCGCGGTGTGACGGTCAGCTGGATACCGATATCCTTGTATTCATAGTTGGAGCTGCGTGTTCCCGAACTGACGGCATAGGTGGACGTCGAAGTGACGATCGGGCGTTGTTCGGCAATCACCAGCTTGGCTTCCGTGTTGTCCGTGGTCATGATGACCGGTGTGGCCAGTAGCCGGGCATCGGAGTCGGTTGCCGCCAGGTTGATGGCCAGTTCAGTATTGATACCGGTTACGTTCTGGTAGTAGTTGAGTGCGCCGGCCGCTACATTCTTCAGCGAGTTGGTGGTCAGGCTGTTTACGTTCCATCCTCCAAGCTCGTTCCCATCCTGGCTCTTGTAGAGCCACTGGATGCCGTGCTCGAGACCTTGGTTCAAGCCGATTTCGAAAATGGCTGCTTCAATGATGACCTGTTCGAGCATCACATCGAGGCTGGCAATGACGTTCTTGATCGCGGCGATATCGCTTTTCCTTCCCATGAGAAGGATGGAGTTGGATCGCGCGTCCGCCAGGATCTTCGTGCTTTCGGAAAGTTTGCTGAGGTTTTCGATCGAGGCGGCATCGGTACTCGCTGCGTTGGGTGTAACGCGGCCGGCGCTGCCGTTGCTGGTCGGCGCTGCCGGTTGGTTCAGCGACGATGAAGAGGTGCGGGATCGGGATGACGACTTGCTGTTTCCCGATGTGCGGCTCGTCGTCCCTTGGGCTGCACCTACCAAATCGTTCAGTGTGCCGGACAGGTCTTCGGCGTCCGCATATTCAAGGTTGACCACTTCAAACGTGATGGCCGGCTCCACCTCCACATCGAATACCTCGATCATCTTGTCAAAGAAATCATAGTTTTCGGGCTGCGAGAAAATGATGATGATGTTCGTTCGTTCGTCCGACATGACCTTGACCGTGCCGGAAATGATCGTGGTGCCTCCGCCGCCTTCCGATGAGGAAACCGAAGCCTTCGCCGGGGCGGAGTTGGCCGCGCGGGCGTTGCGCGCCCGGACCACGCCTGGCGGGGTGCGTACGCTTGAGGCGGTCCGTGCGGTGCTTGCGCTACTGCCGGACGACTGGTTTTCCTGTGCCATCGTCACGATCTGTTCCAGCTTGGATGCGATATCGGCGGCTTCGGCATACTGGATCTCGTAGATTCGCGGCTCGATCCGGGCAGAGGCCTGGTCGATAAACTCCACCAGCTCGCGGATGCGCAGGATGTTTGATTCCGTGTCGGTTACCAGCATGCTGTTGCTACCTTCGAGGGTCTGGATCTTGCCGTAGGCATGCATGATGTGCTGGATCGCCGTTTGGACATCCTGGATTTGAACGTTGCGCAACGGGATCAGCTGGGTGACCAGGCGGTCCTTGCCGGTATATTCCTGATCCGGGTCGTAAACAATCGGGCCGCCTTCGGTCTGGGGGTTTCCGTTGGCCTGAACCACCTTTACGAACTTATCGCCGTAGGGCACGAGTGCGATGTTGTTCATGGCGAGAATGGCTTCAACGGCGTCGATACATTCCGGGATGGACAGCTTGTCGGCCTTGAGCGAGATGTTGGCCGTAACGCCTTCGGGCTTAAGATACATTTTTCCCGTCCATTCGCAGTACATGGCCATGACCGTATCGATATCGGCACTTTCGAACTTGAAGGACTGTACCCGGACGGGGGCGTTCTGCGCCGGCGGGGCCGGATTTACTGTGCGCGTGGGCGGTGCAGCTTGGGCGAGCGAGGTTTGCAACATGAGCGCGGGTGCGGATAAGGCCAGTAAAAGAATGTGTTTGTATTTCATAGGTGCATATAACCCTGTCTTTGTAGATTTATTGCAGTCTAGTTTGCTTCTTGGAGAAAGCAAGGCGGGGTACAAAAAAACCGCCCCGTTGCCGGAGCGGTTTTTTCCATCATATTGACCCCAAACCTACTTCTTGTAGACCAGGCGTTCCTTATAGGTGGTGTGCAGCAGCTCATGCGCCTTGTGGCTGAGCGGCGCTCCCAGGAAGTCCTCGTAGATCTTGGTGATCATCGGGTTGTGGTGCGAGCAGCGCTGGACAGACTTTTCATCGTCGGTATAGATGCCGCTGGTCCGCTTCAGCCGGATTTCGTCGGTCGCGCCATGGGGCTGTCCGCCACCGCCGATGCAGCCGCCGCGGCAGGCCATTACTTCAATGAAGTGCCAAGGAAGTTCTTCGCCCTTTTCCCGGGCGGCACGAACCTTGTCGAGTACGGCTTCCACATTGCCCATCTGGTGGGCGATGGCCACGCGGATCTCGGTGCCCTTGATATCGATGGTGGCTTCCTTCACCCCTTCGAGACCGCGCACGTCCATGAAGTTGACGTCTTCGAGGTCTTCCTTGGTGATCAGGTAGTAGGCCGAACGCAGGGCCGCTTCCATGACCCCGCCGGTAACGCCGAAGATCGTACCGGCCCCGGAGTATTCGCCCAGCAGGCTGTCGACCTCTTCCTCCGGCAGGGACGCGAAGTCGATGCCGGCCTGCTTGATCATGCGGGCCAGCTCGCGGGTGGTAATGGCAACGTCGACATCCTGGAATCCGGTGGAGCTCATGTTGTCGTCGCGGGAAACCTCGAACTTTTTCGCGGTACAGGGCATGACCGAAACTACGAACATGTTCGCGGGATCCACGTCGGCCTGTTCGGCATAGTAGCTCTTGGCCATGGCGCCGAGCATCTGTTGCGGCGACTTCGCCGAAGAAAAGTTGTCGATGAAGTCGTTGGCGTATTTTTCCATGTAGTCGGTCCACGCCGGGCAGCAGCTGGTGATCTGCGGCAGTACGCCGCCTTCGGTCACGCGCTTCACGAATTCCGATCCTTCTTCCAGAATGGTCAGGTCGGCGGTGAAGTTGGTGTCGAACACCGCATCGAAGCCGAGGCGGCGCAGGGCGGAGTAGAGCTGACCGGTAGCTAGTTCGCCTGGTTCCATGTCGAATGCTTCACCGATGGCCACGCGGACGGCCGGGGCAATCTGTACCACGCAATGCTTTTTGCCTTCCTTGATGGCGTTCCACACTGTGCGGGTCTGGTCTTTCTCGTAGATTGCGCCAACCGGGCAGTGCGCGGAGCACTGGCCGCACTTGATGCAGGGGCTTTCGTCGAGCGTTGCATCCGCTGCAGGCGCAAGGCGGGTGCCGTCGCCGCGGCCGATGAATTCGAGTGCATGCACACCTTGCATGTCCTGGCAAACCAGCACGCAACGGCCGCACTTTACGCATTTTTCCGGATTCAGCACGATGGAGGTCGTGGAGGTGTCCGGTTCGATACGTTCAACGCGTTGCTCGAACGGGATTTCGCGGATGCCGAAATCGGCGGAGAGGTCCTGCAATTCGCAATTGCCGCTACGGCCGCATTGGAGGCAGTCGTTCGGGTGTGTGGAGAGGATCAGTTCCAATACCGTGCGGCGCACTTCAACCACCTCGGGGGTGTGGGTCAGCACTTTCATGCCCGGACCGACGGCCGTGGCGCAGGCGCGCAGCATTTTCGGGGATCCTTCGACCTGCACCACGCAAATGCCGCAGGCGGCCCATGCGTCGAGGTCGGAGTGGTAGCACAGTTTCGGAATCTCGACGCCCACTTCCTTGGCGGCATTCAGGATGGTCGTGCCTGCCGGGACGCTGACGGGAATTCCATTGATTTCGAGTTCAACCATAGACATTTTATTACTCCTTATCCCTTGAGGATTGCGTCAAATTTACACTTGCTGAAGCACTGGCCGCACTTGATGCACTGATCCTGATTGATCGTGTGGACTTCTTTGACCACGCCGCTGATGCAGTTGACCGGACAGACGCGGGCGCAGGCGGTACAGCCAACGCACTTGTCGTCGATGATCGTGTAGGACAGCAGGTCCTTGCATTTTCCGGCGGGGCAGGCTTTGTCGATGATGTGCGCCTTATATTCGTCCTCGAAATACTTCATCGTGGACATGATCGGGTTCGGTGCCGTCTGGCCGAGGCCGCAGAGCGAAGCCTTGCGCATGGCCTGCGCCAGATCCTTCAGCGTCTCCAGATCCTCCATGGAACCCTTGCCCTTGGAGATCTTGTCGAGAATATTGTAGTTGGTGCGTCCGCCAATCCGGCAGGGGGCGCACTTGCCGCAGGATTCATCGACCGTGAATTCGAGGTAGAACTTGGTCACGTCGATCATGCAGTCGTCTTCGTCCATCACGATCATCCCGCCGGAACCCATCATCGAGCCGATGGACTGGAGGCTTTCGTAGTCGATCGGAATATCGAGGAATTCCTCGGTAATGACGCCGCCGGACGGGCCGCCGGTTTGAGCGGCCTTGAACTTCTTGCCGCCCTTGATGCCGCCGCCGATGTCGTAGATGATTTCGCGCAACGTCGTACCCATCGGTACTTCGATCAGGCCGGAGTTGTTGATCTTGCCGGTCAGGGCGAACACCTTGGTACCCTTGGTGGTTTCCGTGCCGATGCTGCTGAACCAGGCGGAACCCTTCAGAATGATCATGGGGATGTTGGCCCAGGTTTCGACGTTGTTGATCACGGTCGGCTTGCCCCACAGGCCCTTGACGGCGGGGAAGGGCGGGCGCGGAATCGGCATGCCGCGCTTGCCTTCGATCGAGGCGAGCAGGGCGGTTTCTTCGCCGCAGACAAATGCGCCGGCCCCGAGGCGCAACTCGATGTCGAAGCTAAAGTCGGAGCCGAGGATGTTCTGGCCGAGCAGGCCATATTCGCGGGCTTGCTTGATCGCGTTGTTCAGACGGTCGATCGCCAGCGGATATTCGGCGCGAATGTAGATGAAGCCCTGGTTGGCGCCGACGGTATAGCCCGCGATGGCCATGGCTTCGAGAATGGAGTGGGGGTCGCCTTCGGCCGTTGAACGGTCCATGTAGGCGCCCGGGTCGCCTTCGTCGGCGTTGCAAACGATGTATTTCTGTTCGCTTGCCACGTTTTTGGTGAACTTCCATTTCAGGCCGGTCGGGAAGCCGGCGCCACCACGACCGCGTAGTCCGGATGCCTGAAGCTCTTCGATCACCTCGTCCGGCGTCATGTCGAAGACAACCTTTTCGAGGGCGGCGTAGCCGTCGCGGGCAATGTATTCGTCGATGTATTCGGGGTTGATGACGCCGCAGTTGCGCAACACGATACGCCGTTGCTTTTGGTAGAAGTCAATCTCGTCCGACTTGCCTGTCTGCTTCTTGTCGTAGAGCAGGGCTTCAACCTTGCGGCCCTTGACGATGTGTTCCGCCACGATGTCCTTGGCGTGTTCGGGGCCGACTTTTACATAGAACGATTCGTCGGGTAGGATCTTGACGATCGGCCCCTGTTCGCAAAAGCCGAAGCAGCCGGTTTTTACGAGCTGGGCTTCGGTTTCGACGCCCTGCTCCTTGAGTTCCTTTTCAAGCGCTTCGTAAAGCGCGATGCCCTTGCTGGATTCGCATGCCGTTCCAGCACATACCAGAATGTAGTTTTTGTATGCCATGGTGTTGCCTGCCTAGTTGATGATGTCTGATGCGGGTTTGTCGAAAATGTGGTCGCTGACCAGCGATTTGCCGATAATGTGCTCGCGGACGATGCGGCGAGCAACGGTTCCATCGACGTTGCCGTAGATCACGCGCGGCATGCCGGGTACGTCCACTTCCACCGTTGGTTCGGAGAAGCACAGGCCCATGCAGCCGGTCTGCGTAATCTTGGTGTCCTTGATTTCGTGGCTGCTCAGCTCGTCGAGGAAGGCGTCGAATGCTTCCTTGGCGCCGGCCGCGATGCCGCAGGTGCCCATTCCGATGATGATCTGCGCGGACTTGTCGTTGCTGTCGCGCTGGGTCATCTCTTTCTTTTTTGATTCGCGCAGTTTGCGCAGGTCTTCAAGTGTCATTTTAGCCATGTTGCCCACCTTTCGTTAAAATCCCCTGATGTCTTCTTCGTTTCCCTGTATAAATTCCCGGAGCAAAATCAGGCTTTCCGTGTCGTTCAAATCCCCGATGGCATCGGTCAGTTCGTTTTTGCTCACTTCGTATTCTTTTCCGTTAACCGTGCGTTCAATGGTAAGGTTTCCCTCAAAGCCGTAGGTCATCAATGTGACCGCTGTCGTCGTGAAGTTTCCGAACTCGGGGACATCCACGTGGCCAAGATCGAGGTTGAAGGTCACGGTGGTTCCCATGCCTGGCTCCGATTCGATCGTCGCCGTTCCTCCGGTCATCTCGACGGTCTGGAACAGGAAGGGGAGGCCGAGGCCCACTTTGCGGTGCCGGTGTTTCTGCCCATCCGAATAGAATGGATCTTTAGCCATCTCCAGCGTTTCCGCGCTCATTCCCTTTCCGTTGTCCGCAATCACGACATTCAGATTTAAGTTCGTCTCCTCTACTGTAAGCCTGATTTCCGACGCGTTTGCCTCAATGGAGTTTTGGACCAGGTCCGTAATCATATCGCAAAGCGTCGCGTGCATGTTGTGCGTGATTCGTGAAACGTGATTCGTGATTCTCAAGGGTCACGCCTCACGGCTCACTCGTCACTCCTCACTTCCCTTCAAACTGGTCGATGATCTTGCTCATCTGCTTGGTCGTCACTCCACCGAACACTTCGCCGTTGACGGTCAGTACCGGCGCGAGGCCGCAGCAGCCGATGCAGCGGACGGCTTCCACGGAGAATTCACCGTCTTCGGTCACGGTGTTGATGCCGACGCCCAGCTTGCGCTCCAGTTCCAGAATCAGATCCTCGCCGCCCTTGAGGTAGCAGGCTGTGCCCATGCAGACCGCGATCTGGTTGCGGCCGGGCTTGGAAAGCTTGAAGAAGTGGTAGAACGTGATGACGCCGTAAATCTTGGCTACGGGAATATCCAGGGCGTCGGCCACTTCGAAGGCGGCTTCGCGCGGAATGTAGCCGAACTCTTCCTGTACGCGGTGCAGGACCATGATCAGGTTGCCGGGCTTCGAACGCCACGCTTCAATGAAGGCTTCGATTTCCGGCGTCAGCATTTTTTCTTTTTCAGCAGTTGCAGTCATATGTTTTCCTCAGCGGTGGCGACCTTTATTCGGTGCTTTAACTTCCCCTGGCCAGTCGTGGAGCAAAACCCCTTTTGCGTCCCCATGGGTTGGCGGCGGGTGACCGGTTAAATCCATGACAACTGACACCTATTTCGTTCAAAGAGGGCGGCAATATACGGGTGCCTTAGTGCGGGTAAATAAAAAAAACACAAGATACGTATTTTATACGCCATGTAGGTAATATAAATGACAATAAAACGCCATAAATTGAACGTTTAAGTTATTGAAATGACAATTAATGTTATCCAAATAACGATATATAAGGTTGAGCTCGTGCGTGGAATGGAGTAGGAGAACATTAATTCACGTGTGAAACCCAATTAAGGTATTTTGATTTATGATGTTAAAACAGATTGTTGATGAACTGGAAGCGACACCGGTATTTACTCCGGAAGGATGGGACGAACTTGATGTGGGCTCCGTGTTTGCCTCGGACTTGATAAGCGATATCCTCGTCAGCGACGGGCATGATCAGCTGCTGGTCACTTCGCTGACGACGCCCCAGGTGGTACGCACGGCGTCCATCGTCGGGGCGGTGGCTATCGTGCTGGTGCATCGCAGGCA
>JBNLGU010000017.1:0-36932 GCA_050306215.1 Pontiella sp. | reverse complement strand
AATATGCGCGGGAATCCTTTCCTTGCTGGGATGCGCCCGCATTCAAGATTCCATGGGAGATGCAGCTCATTGTTCCTTCCAACTATACGGCTGTTGCCAACACGCCCGTCAAATCGGAACGCCTGATCGGCGAACAGAAGGAAGTGGTCTTCGAGCAGACGAAGCCGATGCCCTCCTATCTGGTGGCGCTGGCGGTAGGCGAGTTTGATCGCATCCCGGTTCCGGGCTTGCCTGATCCTGGGCATATCATCGTGCCCGACGGGAAATCCGGCCTTGCCGCGGAGGCCGTCCGGATCGCGCCGCCTTTGCTCCGGGCGTTGGAGGATTATTTCGAAATCCCTTATCCCTACGCCAAGCTTGATATGGTCGCGGTCCCAGAATTCAACTATGGCGCCATGGAAAACGTCGGCCTGATCACCTATCGGGACACCATACTGTTGCGCGATCCCAAGGCGGTTTCGCTATCCCAGAAACAACGGATCGCATCGGTTATTGCCCACGAGATGTCGCACATGTGGTTTGGCGATCTGGTCACGCCGAAATGGTGGGACGATCTTTGGCTGAATGAATCGTTCGCATCGTGGATGGCGCTGAAGGTGGTCAACCAGGTGTTCCCTGAATACGAAATGGCGAACAACGATATCAAGTCGCGCCAACACGCCATGGAAACCGATGCGCTCTCCACCTCCCGGCCGATCCGGCGCACCATTGCGGCTTCCGATGCCATGCAGCACCTGTTCGATCGCCTGGCCTACAACAAAGGAATGGCTGTTCTCGATATGGTTGAAGACTGGATGGGCGAAGAGCCGTTCCGCAAGGGAATGATCCAATACATGAACGACCGGGCATGGGGCAATGCCGACGCGTTCGATCTTGCTGAATCGCTTTCCTCGGTGGTCGATGGTGATGTGCTGGCCATCATGAAAAGTTTCGTCAACCAGGCCGGCATCCCGTTCCTTGAAATCGAACCGCTAGGAAACAACACGATCCGGATCACGCAAAAGCGATATGCCCAGTATGGTGTGCAACCCCAGGGCAACTCCTTGTGGACCGTGCCCGTGGCCATCGAATATTCTGATGGAGAAAACACCCATATTCAAAAGGTGCTGCTCAGTAAAGCGTCGCAAACATTCAAGCTCGATCATCCGGCGGTTTGGCTCTATCCCAACGCGGATGAAAAGGGATACTATCGCTGGGCTCTATCCCCCGAACAGATGGCCGTGCTGGCCGACGAGATCCCCCGGCTGGGCATCCGCAACCGCATCGGGTTCATCAGCAACCTCGAAGCGCTCTTCTCCGCCGGCGAAATTCCGGCAGACAGCTATCTTGGGATCCTGGCCTCGTTTGCGGGCGATCCTTCGCCGGAAGTGCGGCAATCCGTAGTGGGAAAACTGAGCGGTTTTCCCAGCGGAATGGTTCCGCAGGAACTCGACAATGACTACGGCGCATTTCTAGCGACCGTCTTCAGGCCGATGCTGGAAACCATCGGCATTGAAAAGGTGGATGGCGAGCCCGTGTTGAACGAGCAGCTCCGTTCCGACCTGATCGGCGGACTGGGATGGCGCTGCAAGGCCCCGGAAATACTTGAACTGGCCAAAGAAAAAGCCCGAGCCTACATGGACGATCCCTACTCGGTCGATCCGTCGCTCGCCCAGCCCTTTCTCCGGCTGGCCGCCATGAACGGAGATGCGGAACTGTTCAATGCCTATGTCGGCAAATACGAGTCGTCCAGCATCCCTGTTGAAAAGGCCAACTATCTGAGCGGATTATCCGGGGTCAGGGATCCGGTGCTGATGAAAAAGGCGTTAAACTATGCTATCAGCGATTCTGTTCTTCCGCATCAGTTCGGCAGTATTCCATACTACCTCACCGATACCGACCAAGACCGGCAGATGGTCCTCGACTGGCTGGAAAGCAACTACCCGGCCATCCAGAAAAAGATACCGGAACAGTCATTGAGTTACCTGCCGTGGCTGTTTTGCGGCCAGTCGCCGGATCTGCTGGCCCATGCCAGAACCTTCCTGCTCGCGGACGGGCGGAAAACCCAGGGCATGGCAATCGAGTTCGGCAAGGCCGATGCCGTAGTGTCGCTGAATACCGGCCTGCGGAAAAAGGAGCTCGAAAACATCAAGCGGTTTTTGAAGGAACAAAACACCCCTTAAGGCGGGAGCAACCCGGGCTTGGTATTGTTGCCATTCCTTTCAGTCATTGCCACGCATGCGCGTAGCCTCTCCCGCTACGCTCGGGTACCGCGGATCTTCGACATCAATGCCGACCGCTCGTCTGGAGTAAGCGAATCAATAGGCGGGGCCTACGACTTCGCAATGTTGGGTGTTAAGTTTTAAGTGTCAGGGAATGGCGACGGAGGGTGGGGGGATGCGCGTGCAAAAATAAGAACCTTCCCTCCCATTAATGGGATTCCTGCCGCACCGAAAACCCAGCCTTTCCCTCATCCGGACGCCCCCGGTTTATGCCTTAGGGCATGTAGGGCGTGTACGGAAGACTAGGCGGTGTCAGTAATGGAGCATTTTGTGCAAGTATGACGAACAGGGTGATGAAACCAATGATCAGCAGGGTAACTCCGACGCCCGTCCAGAAGTGGCGGCTGTGGAGATGCTGGTCAATGTGGTGCCTCATGCTCAGCATGCCGTCATGCAAGCGATGGCTCCAATGCTTCATGGTTCCAGTCGTATGCATTTCCTACCTCCCTTCACAGCAATTAGATTCTCTGGAGACCAAAAACGTTGGGTTTTTGTGAGGTCGTAATCACGCGGTCTTCGACTATGAGGGACGAGCCGGCCCGGGCCTGAGCGGCCCCCTCTGGGCATTGTCGAAGGCAGGCTCAGACTCGAATGAGAGCTGGCGGAGAATGGGAGTGGGGATCCGCGGGCTCGTTTCTGCAGGCCGGTTTCTTGTGTTCCGCTCAGGCGGTCTTGACGTGCCGGGGGATATCCCATAAGGGTGAGTGCAACGCGGCGCGACAGGCGGGTTCCGCGCCATACGATCTTTTTCGATGAATCACTGAGTTTTTGCGAGGCAACCATGGCATCACATAACTGGCAGACCGAAGCGGCAAAACGCTCCATGCAGATCCTTTTATCCCGCGTGGTACAGCATTACGCGACGGAATTGTCCAACGTGCCGGCGGAGGCGTGGGACGCCTTCAAGAAGCGATTGGCAGACCATTGGGAGCGGCTGTTCGGTTATCTGCACGAACTCTATGGCTGGCAGTATGATTTTTTCCTCACGCTGGAACTGGTGCTGGACCTGATGGTCCGACATTGGCTGGAGCGTCCCGAGACGCTCCGTGCGCTGGACGAACGGCGTTACGCCGATCCGCAGTGGTATGAGTCGGAGCAGATGGTGGGCATCGTGCTCTACGTGGATCTGTTCAGTAAAAACCTGGCGGGATTGCGCGAGAATATCGCCTATTTCGAAAAGCTGGGTGTGACCTACCTGCATCTCATGCCGCTCTTCGCGGTGCCCCACGGCGAGAATGACGGCGGCTACGCGGTCAGCGACTATCGGGCCATTCATCCGGAGATCGGCACGATGGACGAGTTGGCGCAACTGACGGACGAACTGCGTGAACGCGGCATCAGTGTTGTACTCGATTTTGTCTTCAACCACACCTCGGACGAGCATCGCTGGGCGCAGCAGGCGAAGGCGGGGGATCCTGATTTCCGGGACTACTACCACACGTTCGCCGACCGCGCGGAGGTGGACCGTTATCAGGAAAACCTGCGCGACATCTTCCCGGAGGCTCGCAAGGGGAGCTTTATCTGGAACGACGAAATGCAGCGCTGGGTCTGGACGACCTTCAACAGCTACCAGTGGGACCTGAACTACAGCAATCCGGCGGTGCTGCGCGCCATGGCCGAAGAGATGCTCTTTCTCGCCAACCAGGGCGTCGAGGTGCTGCGGCTGGACGCGGTTGCCTTTATCTGGAAGCGGATGGGGACCGATTGCGAAAACCAGCCCGAGGCGCACACCATCATCCGGGCCTTCAACGCCATGGCGCGGATCGCGGCGTCGGCCATGGTCTTCAAGTCGGAGGCGATCGTTCATCCCGACGAGGTGGTGCGCTATGTCGATCCCGACGAGTGCCAGCTATCCTACAATCCGCTGCTGATGGCCTTGCTGTGGGAGGCGCTGGCCACGCGCGAGGTCAAGCTGCTGGTCCATTCCATGAAACACCGCACCCGCATCCATCCAGATTGCGCGTGGGTGAACTATCTGCGGTGCCACGACGATATCGGCTGGACGTTCGACGACGGGGACGCCCGCCAGCTGGGGATCGATCCCGCCGAGCACCGCCGTTTTCTGAACCGGTTCTACACCGGCCAGCACCCGGGTTCCTTCGCCCGCGGCGTGCCCTTCCAGTACAATCCCGAAACCGGCGATCTGCGCGTCTCCGGCACCCTGTCCTCGCTGGCCGGTCTCGAGGAGGCGCTGGAGAAGGAGGACAACGAGCTGATCGACCTGGCCGTGCGCCGGATCAACATGCTGCGCAGCATCCAGGTGAGTATCGGTGGGATTCCGCTGCTGTATGCTGGCGATGAGCACGGCATGCTCAACGATTACACCTTCCTGTCGGAGCCGTCGAAGGTCAACGACAGCCGCTGGGTGCACCGCGCCCGGAAAAAATGGCATGTGCACGACGACCTCGCCGATGGCAGCACCCTGGAGTGGAAATTTTTCTCGGAGATGGCCAAGCTGTTCCATCTGCGCAAGCAGACCCCGGCGTTCCAGAGTGGCGGCATGGAAATCGTGGATTCCGGCAACCCGCACCTATTCGCCTACACCCGCACCAACGGGGGGCAGCGGTTGCTGGTGGTGAACAACTTTTCAGAATTCGAGCAGACCATGCCGGGGGACCGGCTGAAGTCCGCCGGCCTTACTGAGGGCGCGCGCCGGATCTATTTCGACGAAGCCCTGCCCGTCGGGGATGACCTGGTGCTGGACGGATATCGCTTCGCCTGGATCGACATTACCTAGGCTCCATGCGTTGGAAAGGCTCGCACAGAGATGCCGCGAGGACGTAGGCCCGTTGCGGATCAATCGTTGATCGGCTCGCCCCCGACGGTGAACTTGTCGTTGCGGTCGGCCTGCTTGATCCGGCTGACCTCTTCCCGGGTCAGGGTGAGGACGGAGCCGTGGCGGACGGGGTGGAAGGGAAAGTCCATGCTGTCGCCTTCATCGAAGTCTCCTTTGCCGAGGTCGTCGGTTTCGAACGACTGGTATCCCTTGCCCTGGCTGTAGAAATCGAGCAACAGGCACCACTTGGCGTCCTTACCACCCTTGGGCGGTTCCATCAGGAAGCAGGTGGGGCCTTCGTAGCCTTGCAGGTGCTTGAGCGAGAAACCATCAACCTCTTCCCACTCGCCCATGATGGACTTGCACTGTTCCATGGTGATGGCCTTGTCGCGTTCGTCCTTGGTGAAACGGTAGTAGCTGTCGCCATCGTGAATAATGGTGGTATCGATGACCGCAGTCGGCTTTTCGATGTAGATGAACGGTTTGCCGAATTCCTTGAAGTCCTTGGTGCGTGCAGCCCAAATGATGTGCTTGCCGGAGGTCATGGAGGCCCAGAAGACCATGTACTCGCCCCGGTCCTTGTCGTAAACGGCTTCGGGGGCCCACGTGCAGCCGGCCTCGTCGGGGGCGACGCGGCAGAGGCGCGGTTCGGACCAGTTGACCAGATCCTCGGATTCCCAGATCACGAGGGATTTGCTGCCGGAATTTACGGCGCGGCCCCAGTCGCCGTTGAGGTGGATGGAGAGGTCGGTGGCGATGCAGTAGAACTTTTTGTTGTCGTGCGAGCGCATGATGAACGGGTCGCGGACCCCCTTTTCGCCCAGATCGCTGACCAGCACCGGGTCTTCGTCGTTGAGGCCCTTCCAGCGGCGGCCGTTTTCGCTGAGCATGAAATAGATCTGCTCGGTCATGGGGGAGCCTTCGCCGCGGAAGGTGACGAAGAGGTAGCCGCCGATGTCGGCCGCGTAGGAACTGGTGCACAGGGCGCAAGCCAGCACGATGAGGGTTCGTTTTATCATGGTACTCTCCGGTTTAAGCTGATACCGCCACCGAATGTGTTCCCATAAGTGCGGTGGGTTGTCAATCTGAGCCGTTGGCCAATGGAGGACGGGGCTCGGCCAATAGCCGATATTCATGCTAGGCAACGCAGGGGAAATATTGTTTAGTTTGCCGGAGATAGCACATTTGAAACCAGGAGAGGGTGACTATGGAAATCAAGGACATCAAACGCATCGTGGAAATGATGAAGTCGAACGATCTGACCGAATTCGCGATGAAGGATAACGATTTTGAACTAAGCATGAAACGCGGTAGCAATGAACCTCCGCAGGTCGTGTATGCATCCGCACCCGCAGCGGCCCCCATGGCGGCCCCGGCGGCGGCTCCGGCGGCTGCTTCTGCCCCGGCTGCGGCGGATTCCGAAGAAGATGGCCTGATCGAAATACCCTCTCCGATCGTGGGCACCTTCTACCGCAAACCGTCGCCGGATTCCGACAACTTTGTTTCCGTGGGTTCCGAAGTAAGCGAGGACACCGTGGTCTGCATTGTCGAAGCCATGAAGGTGATGAACGAAATCAAGGCCGATGTGAAGGGCGTGATCAAGAAGATCCTTGTTGACGACGCCTCTCCGGTGCAATACGGCCAGCCGCTCTTCCTCGTTGAACCCAAGTAAGGGAGCTTCTCCATGTTTCAAAAGGTATTGATTGCCAATCGCGGCGAAATTGCCCTGCGCATCATTCGTGCCTGCAAGGAGCTGGGGGTGCGTTCGGTCGCGGTCTATTCCGAGGCGGATGCCGACTCCCTGCACGTGCAGATGGCGGACGAGGCTGTGTGCATCGGTCCGGCGGCCGCGAGCCAAAGCTATCTGAAAATCAGCAACATTATCAGTGCGGCCGAAATCGCCGACGTGGATGCGATCCATCCCGGATACGGCTTCATGGCCGAAAACGCCCACTTTGCCGAGATCTGCGCCAACTGCAACATCACGTTCATCGGCCCGCAGCCCGACTGCATCCGCCGCATGGGCGACAAGGCGATTGCGCGCGATACGATGAAGGCGGCCGGCGTGCCGATTACACCCGGTTCGGACGGCATCCTGAAGGATTCCGATGAAGCGTTGAAGCTGGCCCAGCAGATGGGCTATCCCGTTCTGCTCAAGGCGGTCGCCGGCGGCGGCGGCAAGGGCATGCGCGTGGCCCGCAACGACGTGAGCCTGGTGCAGGGCTTCATGGCGGCTTCGGCCGAGGGCGAAGCCTCGTTCGGCAATCCCGACCTGTTCATGGAAAAATACATCGAGTCCGCCCGGCACGTCGAAGTCCAGATTATCGGCGACAAGCATGGCAACGTCTGCCATGTGGGCGAGCGCGACTGCTCGATCCAGCGGCGCCACCAAAAGCTGGTGGAAGAGGCCCCGTGCCCGACGCTGACCGACGAAGAGCGCCAGGCGCTCGGCGATGCGGCCGTCAAGGCGGCCCAGGCGGTGAACTATGACAGTGCCGGAACGCTGGAATTCCTCTATGACGAGCATGCGAAGCAATTCTACTTTATGGAAATGAACACCCGCATCCAGGTGGAGCATACCGTTTCCGAGCAGGTCAGCAGCATCGATCTGGTCAAGGAGCAGATCCGCGTGGCCGCCGGCGAAAAGCTTTCGTTCACGCAGGACGACGTCGTGATCCGCGGCCATGCCATCGAATTCCGCGTCAACGCCGAGGATCCGTACAACAACTTTACGCCGGCTCCGGGGCCGGTCGAGGCGGTCCACTTCCCGGGCGGTCCGGGCATCCGCATCGACTCCCATGTCTATTCGGGCTACAACATCTCGCCTTACTACGACAGCATGATCGGCAAGATCATCGTCCACGGAAAGGACCGCAAGGAGGCGATTGCCCGCATGCGCCGTGCCCTGGAGGAATTCACGATCATCGGCCCGCACACGTCGGTGCCGCTGGGCGAGGCCCTGATGGAGGACGGCCGTTTCCGCACGGGAACCTACAACACCGCCTTCCTGGAAAAGTTCATGCACGAAGTTTTTCTTAAATCCTAAGACGACAAGGAGAAGTGGCAATGAAAGACCAAGCAGACAACACCGTAGCCGATGATCCGCAGGAATATGCCGTGGCGGAAGCAACCGGCTCCGAATACGGTCAGATCCAGATCTACAACAACGTGATCGCCATCATCGCCCACGAAACCGCCAAGACGGTTCCGGGCGTCGTGGAACTGCAAGGCTCGCTGGCGGACGACCTCGCCGGCATGATCGGCAAGCGATCCAAGGACAAGGGAATCCGGGTTGAGAAAGAAAGCGAAGAGCATCTCGTCATCAATCTCGCCGTGGTGCTGGAATACGGAGTCCGTATTCCCGATATCTGCGTCCAGCTGCAGCAGGCCGTCAAGAAATCGGTCGAGGAAATGACCGGACAGGATGTATTCGCGGTCAACGTGGTGGTGCAGGGTATCCGCAACACGAGCGCCAAGAAAACCGAGGAGTAATCCATGAAAGCGCGCTCCGGCAAGCTTGGTGATTTTGTCATGACGCTGTTGCTCCTGCTGATCGGCGTTCTCCTGATCTACGGCAGCCAGTTCAACCCGGAAGTCGGGGAGCGCGTTGCCGACGCATTGCACCGGCCGGTTGTGGCTGCGTGTATCGGGGCGGTACTGATCCTGTCCGTCGTGCTGCGCTGGGTGGGTGGTTTCGGTAGGAAGAAGGAAACCTTCATCGACTATCAGTCCGAGGACGGCAACGTGGGCATCAGCACGAAAGCCATTCAGGACTTCATCGAACGCGTCGGCCAGGAGTTTGCGGCCATCAAGAGCATTGAAAGCCGTCTCATACAACAGGGGAAAGGCTCGTTGGATATCGCTGTGGGTGTCCGGGTGTTGTCGGGCAATAAGATTCCCGAGCTGTCGCAGGTGCTGCAGCAGCGCATCCGAGAAAGCGTCCGCGAATCGCTCGGATTGGATGCGATCGGCAAAATCACGGTGCAGATCAAGGAGATCGTCGGGGCACCGGACAAACCGGCGAAGTCGAACGATATCGACGAATAGCATAAGCCATGCGTTTACCGGAATCTGAGAGAAAGGGAGCACGAAGCATCGTGCTCCTTCTTTTATTTGCACTGCTTCTGTCGGGTTGTGCGGGATTGTTGCGCACCAAGCCTCCCGGGCCTTGGTACGAGGCGTACGAGCCCATCGACGACCCGGCCTCCGATGCGTTTCTCGCGAAGAGCTTCGCCCTGGCCCGGGCGGAATTCGGGGAGCCGGATATTCCGGTAGGCAAGATCCTGCTGCGGCGCTCGCGCAAAACCAGGGAAGTCCGTCGCTACCGCATCGGGGAGGATTTTTCGCTGACGGAGTGCGTGGATTCCACCAATGGACTCTTCGTGATCTACATCGGGGTCGACCCCGGTCACGACAACTATTATGCGCTGTTGGCCCATGAATCGGTCCATCTGCTCAATCCCTACGTCACCGATTGGTACATGGAAGGTTTGGCGACGGTCTTTTCCGAGCAGGCCTGTGCCGAGCTGGGGAAGGAGTGGGGCGATTGGAAACGGCATTTCCAGAAATCGCGGCGCGATCCCTATGCTTTGTCCTACCGCATGATGAATGAATTGCAGCAGGCCGTCCCCGAGCAGTATCCGGATATCATCCGGCATACGGTTCCCCACGACATCAAGGATGGCGAGTGGCTGCAAATCGACATAGACCGCTGGATCGATACGTTGCCCGCCGACCGCCAGGACGAAGCCGCTGGCATCATCGAACCCTACAGCCCCGAACTGCAAATGAATACCAGCGAGATCTACGGCTTTACCCCACCTAAAACCCAATGACGAAAGGAAACGCCGCCATGCCGATGCTCAACATTAAATGCACGAAAGAGATTTCCGACGACCTGCAAGGGGAGCTCTCAAAGGCGGTGGCCGGGATCATTGGCAAACCGGAGCAGTATGTGATGGTGGTCGTTGAAAAAGCCGCCATCCTGATGTCCGGCGAGAAGGGCGATGCCGCCTATGTTGAGGTGAAAAGCATTGGCGGGCTGGATGGATCGGTGAACGGGGCGCTGACGCAGCAGATCTGCAAGCTGCTGCAAGAGCTGCTGCTGATTCCTTCCGAACGGGTGTACGTCACATTCCAGTCGGTCGAGCGCGATCACTGGGGATGGAACGGATCTACGTTTGGTTAGTGCCGGCCGGGGTTATAGCAATTCCACCCGATGCAGGATCTCGTATTCCGCGCCATGCGGGGTAAGGGTGCTGGCCATCAGCGCAACGTGGTCGATCCGGTTTTCGCCGAGTTCCATGGCCTCGTACTTTTCGATCTTTTCCAGCAAGGGGCCGGTGTGCTGGTCGATGCTCTTTACGCGGCCGAGTGTAAGGTGCGGTGAGAAGGGGCGGCTCTCCAGCTCCATCCCGATATCGTGCAAGCCTTGCACCAGCCGGCCTTGCAATTCCATTAGGGGTGGGCAGTCGGCGATCCCGGCCCAGATCACGCGCGGATGTTTGGCTTTCCCGAAGGTGCCGGTTCCGCAGGCCTGGATGCCGAAGGCCGTTTGTGGTCCGCAGGCTTGATCAAGCGCCTGCTTGATCGTACCGATTTGTTCAACGGGAATATCGCCGAGAAAGACGAGCGTAAGGTGCATGTTGCGCGGTTTGACCCAGCGCACATTGGCGTGGACCTTCTTCAGCTTGCGCTGCAATTCATCAAGGTGGCCACGAATGTCGTCGCCAATGTCGACCGCAAGGAATGCCCTCACCGTTTGCATGGGGGACTTTTACAAGACTATTGATAACAAGACAATACAAGCGTATGTACTTCCCGGGGGAATAGTCTTGTTATCCATCGTCTTGTCAACGTTGTTTGGCTCCGGACTGCCGGGGCTGGGTTCGTTTTCGGTGCGCAGAAAAAGGAAGGTGGTCATGGTTGAGATAATCAAAGGCGATATTACGAAGCTCCAAGTCGATGCGATTGTTAATGCCGCCAACACCACGCTGCTCGGAGGCGGTGGTGTGGATGGGGCGATCCATCGGGCGGCCGGGCCGAGATTGCTGGAGGCGTGCAAAACGCTCGGTGGTTGTGCAACCGGTGATGCAAAAATCACGAAGGGCCACCACCTGCCGGCGAAATATGTGATCCATAGCGTAGGACCGGTCTGGCATGGGGGCGAGCGGAACGAGGACGAACTGCTGGCTTCCTGCTACCGCACCGCGATGCGTCTCGCGAACGAGCTCGGACTCGAGTCGATTGCATTTCCGTGCATCAGCACCGGTATCTACGGCTTCCCGTTCGAGCGCGCCTGCCGCATTGCCCTGCGCGAAATCCGTGCGGCACTGGCTGCGGGGTCATCGGTACGGCAGGTATATTGCGTCTGCTACTCGGAGGGCGACTTCAACGCCTATGCCGCCATCCAGACCGACATGGAATAAATGCCATAATATGCCGGCTTCATACGTGTTTGGCGTGCTATTTGCTAATCTTTATGCGTGCGCATGAAAGAGCTATTCACAAAGGCCAGGGAATTTGTCTGGCTGGAAGGTGATCCTGAGCGGGATCATTCCACCGGCCTAGCGGTTTTCGGTACGCTGGAGGTGGTGCTGGGAATCCTGGCCTTCACAGCGGCCATGTTCCTGATGATCCTCGTCTCGGAAGCGGGGCTGGGCGGCATGAAACCCTCCCATTTCGGGATGGTGATGGGGTTGTTGGTCTATCTGTCTGCTTGGTTCATCGTGGTGGGACTGGGCAGCATCAAGGCCCGCCGCTGGGCCCGGGTGCTGGTGCTGGTGGGCTCGTGGGTGACCATATTTTTCGGAACAATGGCCCTCGCATTGCTCCTCTACATCCTGCCGGGCGTGTACGACATGGTTGCGGATTTGGAGGTGCTTTCCGCATCTGCGAGCATGGGCGTCATTTCGTTTTCGATCGTTGTATTGTTTGTGCTGCAGCTACTGATGCCCGCGGTGGCCATTGGTTTCTACAGCCTCAAGGGGGTGATCGCCACGTGCGAACGGTTGAATCCCGAGCCCTGTTGGTCCGACCGCTGCCCCTTGCCGCTGTTGGCCATGGGTTTCATCTCCGTGCTGGGTAGCTTGTCTGTACTTCTCGGAGCCACAAACAACTATATCGTGTTCCTGTTCGGGCATGTTTGGGTTGGGTGGAAAGGCTTCGGGGTGGTCCTCTTGATTTCCGCCGTCTGCGGCTATGTCGGTTGGGGCGCGTTCATGCGCAAGATGCATGCATGGTGGATGGCCTATTCCATGATCATCATCACATCGGCATCGATGATGCTCTCCTTTTCCGAGATCCAAATGGGGGACATTTACCAAGCCATGAACTACACTGCCGAACAACTGGCGCAGCTTGAAAACATGAAACTGCTGAGTCCGGCCGTCCTGACCTTTGTTACCTGTGTCTGGGGCATCATGGCCTGCATATACCTCGTCTGGGTGCGCGACTGCTTCCTGCCGGAACGCAGCACAGACGACATCAAGTCCTATCGCCAGCGCATGGCCGAGGAAGAGGTCGCCCGTCCCGTCGAACCGATCCGCCCCCGCATGCGGCTGGACTGAAGACCGAAGCTGGAGAAGATCGCCTAGGTAATCGGCCCTCCACCCGTCGTCTTGTGAATAGCTCCACTGCAAGAGTATTCCTGGCGGTTTCCCGGAAATTCATGATCCTAGACCGAACAGTTTGGCCGTCATCCCCGGAAACTCCTTTCAGCAAGCGCGGCCGATCGATGGCATATCAGGGTTGTTGGGCAAGATATTCATTTTTCCAATCCATCCCGCTAGAGCATGACTCGAAACCCTTGGGGATCTTCCTTCGACAAAAAACAAGCCTGCCTGCGTCTGCCTGCTTCGGCCACTTTAGCCTTCCATTTTTCATGTTATGAATGGATTATGCCCTGAATATAGACATCTCGGAAAAAAGGAAATGCAATGGCAGGAAAACACAAGGGACTCGGGCGCGGGCTCGATGCATTGATCAAGGACGGCTCCACCGCCAAGCAACAGGCCACCAAGAAGGTGGTGCCGGTCAAGACACCGGTTGAGGAAAAGGCCGCCGGTGTGCGCGAAGTGGCGACCTCGTCCGTTGTGGCGAGCCCTTGGCAGCCGCGTTCCGTATTTGATTCCGCGGCGCTGACCGAGCTCGTCGAATCGGTCAAGGTGCATGGCATTCTTCAACCGTTGCTGGTGCGCGAAGTGGGCTCCAAGTTTGAGCTGATTGCCGGCGAGCGCCGGTTGCGCGCCGCACAAGCCGCCCTGCTTAAGAAGGTTCCGATCATCGTCATCGAGGCCTCCGACGAAAAAGCCTTGGAAATCGCCCTGATCGAAAACCTGCAGCGCGAAGACCTGAACCCGATCGAAGAGGCCGAAGGCTATGCCCTGTTGCAGAAAAAGTTTAACCTGACGCAGGAAAAGGTAGCCGAGCAGGTCGGCAAGGCGCGGGCTTCCGTGGCCAACGCGCTGCGGTTGCTGGAGCTGTCCGACGGTATTCGCAAATATGTGGCCGAGGGGTTGCTGTCCGTGGGCCACGCCAAGGTATTGCTGTCCGTCGACAGCGAGAAGGAAAAGGAACTGCTGGCCAAACGTTGCATCAAGGAGGGCATCACTGTCCGGGCCCTGGAGAAAATTGTTAAGAAGCTGGGGTCGCCGCCGAAGAAGCCGCGCGCCGAAAAGGCGGATCTGCCCGGCGACTACCTTAAGAGCCTGACCGACGAGTTGCACCAGTTCCTGGGAACCAGCGTTCGGATTTCGCCCTCCAAGACCCTGTCGAATGGCCGCAAGGTCAAGGGTTCGCTCGAGATCGACTACCACGACAACGACGAACTCGACCGCTTGCTGACCATCATGGGCTATACCAGCGAACTTTAGACATGACCAATCATAAACAAGACCGCGCGGAGATGGCCCAGGAATACGAAGCCATCCACAACCGACTGTTTTTCCTCCAGATTCTGGTGTTGGGTATCCTGCTTGCGGTCTACCAATTCAGCGGGGCCTCGGCCGGACTGGCCAACGGACTTTCCGCCTATTTTGGGGCAAAGCTCTGGTTTCTGACCAACGCCGCCTATACGGCGATCTCGGTCTTTGGGTTTGCCGCCTGCATGTTTCCGTTTTCCTACTACAGCGGACATGTGCTGGAACACCACTATGGCCTGTCAAACGAGCGCTTCGGTGATTGGCTGGCGGATTTCTTCAAGTCGCTGATCATCGATCTGCTGATCGCCACCATTCTTTTTTCGGTCATCTATGCCCTGCTACGCTGGATGCCCAACCTGTGGTGGCTGGCGGCCGCTATCTTCTACATTCTTTTTGCGGTAGTGCTTTCGACGCTTGCCCCGGTGGTCATCATGCCGCTGTTCCACAAGTTCGAGCCGTTGCAGGAAGGGGAACTGACCGATGCGGTGCGTAAAATGATGGAAGAGGCCGGAATCAAGGTGGTCGGTGTGTTCAAGTGGGGGCTGGAGGAAAAAACTACCACGGCCAACGCGGCCTTCACCGGTATCGGACGCACGAAGCGCATCGTCCTCGGCGATACGCTGCTGGCCGGTTATACACAGGAGGAAATCCTGGCGATTCTGGCGCACGAAGTGGGGCACTACAAGAACCACGATATCCTGCGCCTATCCATTATCCAGTCGCTCTTTGCCCTGATGGGTTTCTGCATTGCACACTACTGCCTGGCCGGGCTGGTGGCATTCTACGGACTGTCCGGTGTCGACGACATTGCTGCGGCGCCGATGTTCGTGTTCAGCATCTTCATCTTCGCGTTGCTCTCCATGCCGTTCGCCAACACGTACTCGAGATGGCGCGAATTTGCGGCCGATGCCTACGCCATCGATAAATTGGGATCGCCCGATGCCCTGATATCCGCGTTTGAAAAACTGGCCGACCAAAACCTTTCCAACAAGGAGCCGGCCGCCTGGATTGAATTCCTGCTGCACAGCCATCCGTCCATTTCCCGGCGCATCAAACGCGCCCTCGAACAATAGGGGTTTCCATGGGTGAGCCATCCCGCACCGATGAAGTCGCGACCGGGGAACGGAGCTTCTTTTCCCGCGAAGCCATCAGCGGCATCCCGTGGATGGTCCTGTCCAAGCTGGTGCTGTTCGTCGTCTATTTCGGGGTGAGTATCCTGACGGTCAACGGGCTGGGGCGGGATAAGTTTGGCATCTACAGCCTGATGGTCAACGTCGCTTCCTACCTGCTGGTGCTCTGCGGACTTGGCCTCGGGGCGGCGCTGATGCGTTATATTCCCGAACTGGCGGCCCGCCAGAACCGCAGGGCGATGGGGCATTTGCTGTGGAAGTCGGCTGCCCTGCAGCTTCTGGCGATCGCGCTCGTGTCCGTGGCTGTACTTTTTGCGGCCGAACCGCTGCAGCAGCTGTTCAAGGCGGGCTACATCGAGCACTTCCAGTTTTATCTAGGCCTGGCCTGCGGCTTGACGGCGCTGTGGCTGCTCAAGGATTTCGTGGGTACGGTATTTACGGCGATGTTCAAGACGCGGACGGTCGCGGTGCTTTCGGTTGCGCAGGGGCTGATCTGGTTTTTTGCATTGCTGATCGGGCTGGCGATTTGCTCGGAGGTGGGAACGGTTCTGTTGGTCCAGATGGTGTCGGTGGCGGTGGTCTACTTTTTCGGCGCGGGACTGCTGCTCCGTCATATCCTGTCGCTGCCATGGCACACGCAGGAATACGGCATCGGCAAGCGCCGTACGCTCTCCTTCTCAGGCGTGGTCATGCTGAACACCATCCTTCGCATGGTGATGTTCAAGTATTCGGAGGTGTTTTTCATTGCGGCCGTCGGAGGCACAACCCTGGCCGGGCTGTACGATCTCGGCTACACTCTGCCCTACACGGCGGTGTCGTTCATCCCGTTGGCGTTGCTCCCGTTGTTCACCTCGGCCTTTGCCGAAGCCTATACGCGGGATCGCGACTGCCTCGACCTGCTAATCTCCTCCTACTACAAGCTGCTGATGATGGTGTCGTTGCCGGTGGCGGTGCTCGGAGCGTTCTTTGCCCCCGTGGCCTACCGCATCCTCTACAACGGCGAAATGAACGAGGCCGGGCAATTGGCGTCCGCCTTCTGCCTGGTGCTGTGCCTTCCGCTCTTTTCCATGCCGCTGTCCGCGGCGGTCAAGGCCAAGGAAAAGGTGCTCAACATGTTGCCGGCACTGTTGCTCCAAATCGTGGTAAACCTGTTTCTGGACTGGTTGCTGATCGTGCATTTTCGCTGCGGCACCTGGGGCGGGATCGGCGCCGTTCTGGGCACCTTCGTGTTGACCATTCCGTTCCGGCTCCGGATTGTCCGAAAGGTAGTGGGCGGGATTCATTTCCCGGCGCGCTTTTTCTTCCGGGTCTTTTCCACGCTCGTGCTCGAAGGTGGCGTGCTGTTCTTGGTCGTGAACCGCTTGCGGCTGTTCGAACGCTTCGACAGTCAAGGCGCCAACATTGCCCTCTTGTTGCTGGTGGGCGTGCTCTACACCGGAGCGTTCCTCGTGCTGGTGCGGTTGCACCGCGTGGTGAAGCAAGAAGACATCGCGGATTTCCAGAACCTCGGCATCGAGCGCCTCAACCGGATCCTGCGCCTGATGGTGCGCTAAGGACGGTCGAGAGCGATTGCGGCTTGCCCGTCTAGTCCATTTCGAACGAAGCGGACTCGTCCAGTAGCTTCAACGCGTTGCTTTTGGCCTGGGCATACTCAGTGTCGCTGATGATGCCCTTGTCGTGGGCGTCCTTTAGGTCCTGCAGTTCCTGCCCGATGCTAACGTTGCGGACAGTCTTCATTTCAACCCGGTTGAATGCCGCTCCGGCACAACCCGAGAGCAGTGCAACGATGAGGGCCGCAATGCTGTGCATGAATGCCTTTTTCATGTGTGTCATCCTTCCCGATTTTCCTACAATCCCTTTTCGGCATAGAAGTCCGTAATGGCCTTCCATGCATCCTCCGCCTTGTCGCAGAAGGTGATCAGTTCGAGATCCTTGGGGCCGATGAGGCCGCATTCGGCCAGGTAGTCCCAATCGATGAGCCGCTTCCAATGGTCCGTGCCGAACAGAATCACCGGCATGGACTGGATCTTACCGGTCTGGATCAACGTCAGCGCCTCGAACAGTTCATCGAATGTGCCGAAGCCGCCGGGAAAGATGCAGACGGCCTTGGCCCGCAGCAGGAAATGCATCTTGCGCATATGGAAATAGCGGAATTCGAAGTTTAGCTCGGGGGTGACATAATGGTTGGGTTCCTGCTCGTGGGGCAGGGTGATGTTTAGCGAGATCGATTTGCAGTTGGTTTCGTCGGCGCCGCGGTTTCCCGCTTCCATGATGCCGCCGCCCCCGCCGGTGACGATGACGTATTCGCACTCGTGGTTGGTTTGGCAGGTGGTACTAACGATGCCGGCCAGTTTGCGGGCTTCTTCGTAGTAGGGCAGCATCCCGGCCAGTTTTGGATTCGTGCATTGCTCGGCCGTCTCGGGCGAGGGAATGCGGGCGCTGCCAAAGAGGACAATGGTGGATTTAACGCCCTGCTCCTGCATCGTCACTTCCGGATGCAGGTATTCGAGCTGCAACCGCACCGGACGGCAGTAGGGGCTGTTGAGGAAGGAAATGTTTTCATAGGCTTTTGGTGGCTTGATCATGGATTCTCCTTTTAAAAAACGCCTTTGACACTGGGTGCTTCGCGAACGGCGGGTTCGACATCGAAAAACTCCTGCGCCTGGAAGTTGAACATGCCGGCAATGAGGTTGCTGGGAAAGGCTTCGCATTTGTTGCGCATATCGCGCACGTTGCCGTTATAGAAGCGGCGGGCGGCCTGGATGCGGTCTTCCGTATTGACCAGCTCGTGCTGCAGTTCCAGAAAGTTCTTGTTGGCCTTCAGGTCGGGATAGGCTTCGGCCACGGCTAGCAGCTTCTGCACGGCGCCGACCAGTTGCCGTTCCGTGCCCTCCTGATGTCCGACGCTGCCGTGGTCGGCGGCGCACTGGTTGCGTAGTTCAATGACGCGCTCCAAGGTTTCGCGTTCGTGTTGCGCATAGCCTTTCACGGTTTCCACCAGATTGGGGATCAGGTCGTAGCGGCGCTTCAGTTCCGTATCGATATTGCTCCACGCCTCCGCAATATGGTTGCGCAGCGCCACCAAGGTATTGTAGGTCGCGATCACGTAGATCAGCGGCAACAGGATAATCAGTGCTATGACAATCAGCGGCGCCATTGGGCCCCTTTCCATAAAATTATTTTGTCCAAAATCATTCTGTCAAAAACAGCCCGCATTGCCGATTCGTCAGATCAAATTAACTATCAAACAGGTAGCCCGGCATCAGGGAGCGGATTTCGATTAGCTGGCGCAGTCGCGGCTCGATCTCCTCGACCTTCAGGCAGCGGTTGAAGGCGAGGGCCAGTGATGTGGAGTCCACCTCGAGCTCGATCTCCTGTACGCCGAGCAGATAGTCGATCATTTGCGCATTGCAGAAGTCGTAGGCGAATTTCTTGTCCTTGGACCGCACGACAAACCGGCGGGAGAATTCGTGCGATTCAAAATCAATATCATCGTAGCCCACCGCCTGCGCGATCTTGGAAAGAATCCCTTCCTTGGCGATGGTAAGTTCGGGAAAGGAACGCGGCAGGTTTAGAATAAAAAAGGAAAAGTGATGGTGGTCGGTTTTCCTTCGGCCTTCCGAATCGCGGGAATAGGTTTCGTAGTGATAGTCGAACACCTTGATCGAATGCCCTTCAAAGTCCCCGTCGAGGATGTTGTAGGCGTATCGGTTGGAGCCCTGATCGAGTTTGTCGAGGAAGGTAAACTGTTTCGCCAGCTGGTAGTTCCGCTCCGAGTGGAAGTGGAGGCCCAGCCGTTCGGCCAGCATGCTCATGGCATCGCGCCGCTTCTTCCCGGCATAGATGCCCCACACAATAGCGATGAGTACGCAGACTGCGACAATGATAAAGCCTTCCATGATACCTCCTGTACAAACTGCGCCCAGTTAACCGGATTCGGTATGGAATGCCGATTATAAATTAAGGGGTTTGCTATAGCCTATGTTATTGGGGCTTGGTGATCTCGATCAGATAGACCTTGCCGTTCCTTGTGAAGATTCTCAGACCTAGGCTACGCCACCACATCATGGTTTCGGTGTTTTTGACTCCTTTTTCCCCAACTTTCCTTATGCCTTGGCTTTCCCAAATCTCCATCTCCGACGGTTGGCCATATGCATCCAGTACTTCTTGCTCGGAACTCCCCATTTTAATGCCTTTGGAGGTTTTCCCATTGAATTCGCCGTCAAAAGTGATGCTGGCCACATGATGATCCTTGTTTACTGTGCATTTGATGGGCCATCGCGTCCATCGCAACAATGGTTGGGTGCGCATGCCCCCGGGCTCTGTGCGTATGATGCCCCCGGATTCGGGCGTACCAAGATACTCGGTCACCTCTTCGGCCGATGCGCCTAAGCGTACGACGCCCCATCCAACGCCCTCGGTAATAATCTTGGGTTCGCTTGGGTCGATGTACGAGCCGCGGATGAATACATAATAACCGGGTTTTTTATCATCGTTGAGCACGTCTCCAGGCAGCCATTCAAGAAACAGATACTTCTGCCTCGTGATGGTAACGATGCTGAAATTTGCTTGGGACTGGTTTCCACTGTGGAATAGTTGATTCCCTTTCCAGGTCCACCCAGGCTTGCTGGTACTGCCGTCGGGACGGAAGACGAGTTCCTTCAGTTCAAGCGCGCCTTGCCATGTGCGTTTGTCTGGATCGAAGGCCTTGATTTCCGGAACAAAGTCTATGCTGGTCCAATGTCCGACAATCGGCGGTTCTGGTTTGGATACAACGGCTGGGGCGGGCTTCGCATCTGGATTGGGCTTGGATATATCCTTATCCTGTTTCAAAAGCATCCATGCAGTTGCCGTGCCGGCTGCGAGAAGCAGGATCAATGAGAGCCGTTTTAACCGCTTCGGTTGAGGCGTTTTGGGAATCGTGGAGGAAGGTGCTGGTCCGTACGATTCCGGGGGATCCAGCTCGGCAACGATGGCTTCCAGCAGATCCATGGTCGGTTCGCCTTCGGACCGGCTTTCAAGTGCATCGTGGATGTGCGTCTCGATGGATTCCAGGATTTCCCGTTGTTCATCGACCGCGAACGCTCCGAGGTGGTTGCGTACCTGGCCGATGTGTTCGTAGATGCGGGTCTTCAGTTCGATGGACAGATTCATGCTTCACCTCCGGGTTTCCCCTGTTTCAGTTTTTCGATGGCGGTCTGTAGATTGTTCCAATAGAGATTCATTTCCTGGACGCGTTGCCGTCCAAGTGCGGTCAGCGAGAAATAGCGGCGGGGTGGTCCGGAACTGGAGGGTTTGACCTGCACCTTCAAATAGCCATCTTTGCGCAGGCGGCTGAGAATTGGATAGACCGTGCTGTCGGTCACCACCAGTTCTTCGATCTGCTGAAGCGACTGCAGGATTTCGTAGCCGTAGCTTTCCCCATGCTGCAGGAGGTTCAGGACGCTGAACTCGATCAGCCCTTTTCGTAATTGCGTAACCCATGTGCTCATTGAAATCCTCCGGTACTACGCATACTGGTATACCGCAATGCATAGTAGTGCAAGGAAAAATTTCATCGGGGATTTACATCGCACCGTGCCTGGGAAATATTTCCTGCCTTAGAAACGGAATCACGCCTCACGGCTCAATCGTCACGTAATATGCAACTCAAGCCCCTCAGATTTGGATCGGTCGAAATCGGCTTTCCCGTGGTGCTCGCCCCGATGGCGGGTTACACGGATGCCGCGATGCGGACGCTGTGCCTCGAGCACGGTGCCGGCGCGGTCTATACCGAACTGACCAGCGCGGAAGGGATTCGGCGCGATTCCGAGAAAACCTTCGCGGTGCTGGATACGGCCCAAAACGAACATCCGATCGCCGGGCATATATTCGGGCGCGATCCGAAGGCGATGGTCGCCGCCGCGAAATATGTGGAGCGGAGCGGCCAATTCGACTGGATCGATATCAACTGCGGCTGTCCGGTTAAAAAGGTCGTATCGCGCGGCGCCGGCGCAGCGTTGATGAAGGATCTTCCGCTGATGGGCGAGATCATTGAAAAGGTGAAAAAGGCGGTTTCATTGCCGGTCTCCGTAAAGACGCGCATCGGCTTCAACAATGATTCGGCCTGCCACCTCGAAATCGCAAAGGTGGTGGAAGAGAGCGGGGCGGATATGATTGCCGTCCATGCGCGGTTGGCCAAGAATTTCCATGGCGGCGATCCCGATTGGGAAAAGCTTGGCGAAATCAAGCAGGCTGTCAAAATTCCGGTGATTGGAAACGGCGGCGTTATCACGCCCGAAGACGCTCGGCGCATGGTCGAGGTTTCCGGTGTCGACGGCGTCATGATCGGCCGCGGCGCGATAGGCAATCCGTGGATTTTCGAGCAGATCCACAGCTGTACCGGATCGCCTTCGCTGGAGCAAAAGAGCGACATGATGGCGGAGCACCTGCAGCGGCTGGTGGAGTTGAACGAGTTGAAGCAACAAGGGGCGAGGCGGCCGAGCAGGTATTCGGCGGAGGAGTCGGCCTGCATCCAGTTCCGCACCCATATTCCCTATTACGTGAAGGGAATGTTTGATAAAAAGCAACTGTTGATGAAACTGGCAACGTTGACGAGTGTTGACGCGATTTTGGCAGAGGTGGATATTCTCGTGCAAAAGAATTTGAACCCTCGCAGAGGCGCGGAGAGCGCTGAGGGATAGAAAAATCTTTGCGGACTCTGCGGCTCTGCGAGGAATAATCCGAAAGAAGAGTGTTTTAGTTATGAGCGAAGAAAATGAAATGAATGTCGGCGTCCAGCCCCTGGACACGATCATGACGGAAAAGGATATCAAGAACCACGACCTGGTGGCGGCGGTACCTCCCGGAACGATCACGCACAAGCAGGTGCAAAAGGCGCGCAAAGGCCGCCGTCTGACCACCCACATGCAGGAGAAAATCCTCGAGGCCCTCAACGCGTACTCCGATCCCGAGACCTACGAGTTCGGTGATGTCTTCAACTATCGTGGGAAAAAGAATCTTTAACCACAAAATACTCAAGAAACACAAAGCCGGCACTCTTGAGGTTCTTGTGGGTTTTGTGGTGAAAACGGAATTATCTAGATGGCGAAGCAATGGATAAAGGTGGCGGGGGCGCGGGAGCACAATCTGAAGGATGTGCACGTGCAGATTCCGCGCGACGAGCTGACGGTGGTGACCGGGCTGAGCGGCTCCGGGAAATCGTCGCTGGCGTTTGATACAATCTATGCCGAAGGGCAGCGCAAGTATGTGGAGAGCCTTTCAGCCTACGCACGCCAGTTCCTCGGTCAGATGCAGAAGCCGGACGTTGACTACATCGAAGGGCTGTCGCCGGCGGTATCGATCGAGCAGCGCACGGCCGGATCCAATCCGCGATCGATCGTGGCGACCACGACCGAAATCTACGACTACCTGCGCCTTCTTTTCGCCAGCATCGGCAAGGCACACTGTTATAAATGCGGCCAGCCGGTCTCCAGCCAGAGTGCGGAGGAAATCGTCGAGCAGCTGATGCAGCTGCCCTCCCGTTCGAAGCTGATGCTGCTGGCCCCGCTGGTGCAAGGTCGCAAGGGCGAGCACGTCGAGGTGTTCGAGCTGATCCGAAAGCAGGGTTTTGTGCGCGCGCGGGTCGACGGCGAAATTTATGAAATTGAAAATGTGCCCAAGCTGACCAAGACCAAGAAGCACTCCATCGAGGCGGTGGTGGACCGCCTAGCCATCTCCGACGATATCCGCAGCCGTATGACCGATTCGGTCGAGCTGGCCCTGTCGCAGGGCGAGGGCATGATGACGGCGCTGATCGAAAGCGGCGTTGGCTGGGATGAGCGCATTTTTTCCGAGCACTATGCCTGCTCCGATTGCGGCATCAGTTTTGACAAGCTGGAAGCCCGCCACTTTTCCTTCAACAGTCCGTACGGGGCCTGTCCGGCCTGCCACGGGCTCGGAACGCAAATGGTGTTCGACGAGGATCTCGTGGTGCCCGACAAGTCGATTCCGATGGAGTCGTGCGTCCATCCCTGGCGCTATGGCGGACGGCGTATGATCATCTACCACAAGAAGCTCCTGCAGGCGGTGGCCGAGCTCAACGGGATTGATCCGCGCACGCCGTTCGACGAGCTGCCGCGCAGCGTGCAGAAGCAAATATTCCACGGCACGGGCGACGAGCCGATTCACTACTACATGCGCCGCCGATTGCAGGCCAAGCCGTTCCGCGGCGTATTTGCGATGCTGATGGATCGGGTGGAAAGCAACGAAAGCGAGGCGATGAGCCATTGGCTGCGCGGCTACATGAACCGCCGCGTCTGTCCCGAATGCAACGGAACACGCCTGCGTCCAGCGGTGTTGGCCTGCAAGGTGAACGACCGCAACATTCGCGAAATCATTTCCGATTCCGTCATCGATTCGCAGGCCTTTTTTGATGCCATTAAGCTCACAAAGCAAGAGCAGCTGATTACCAAGGAAATCCTGAAGGAGATCCGGTCGCGGCTTGGTTTCATGGTAGATGTGGGGCTCGACTATTTGACGCTCGACCGCGAGAGCGGAACGCTTTCCGGTGGCGAGGCGCAACGCATCCGGTTGGCGACGCAGATCGGCGCCGGACTCGTCGGTGTGGTCTACGTGCTCGACGAGCCGAGCATCGGCCTGCACCAGCGCGACAACGATCGGCTGATCCATACGTTGCAGGGCCTGCGCGATCTCGGAAACACGGTGATCGTGGTCGAGCACGACGAGCAGACAATCCGCACCGCCGACTATGTGGTCGACATGGGGCCGGCCGCCGGCCGCCATGGCGGCGAGGTCGTTTTTGCCGGAACCGTCGATAAACTGCTGAAGGCCGACACGCTGACCGCGCACTATCTACGTGGCGAAAAGATGGTCGAAGTTCCCGAAAAGCGCACCAAGCCGTACAAGGGCTGGATCGAGTTGAAAGGGGCCGAAGCCAACAATCTTAAAAAGGTCAACGCCAAGTTTCCGCTGGGCCTCTTTACCTGCGTGACCGGCGTGTCCGGCAGCGGAAAAAGCACATTGACCGACTTCACGTTGAAGCGCGCATTGGCGCGCCATTTCAACGGCTCGAAGGATGCGCCGGGCAAGCACAAGTCGGTCGGTGGCTTGGAACTTGTCGACAAGATGATCGTGATCGACCAGTCGCCGATCGGCCGCACGCCGCGTTCGAATCCGGCGACCTATACCGGTGCCTTCACCGACATCCGCAACCTGTTTGCCACACTGCCTGCCTCGAAGGTGCGCGGCTACAAGCCGGGCCGCTACAGCTTCAACGTCAAAGGCGGCCGTTGCGAAACCTGCAAGGGCGACGGCATCCTGAAAATCGAGATGCATTTCCTGCCGGACGTGTATGTGCCGTGCGAGCAGTGCAACGAAAAACGTTACAACCGCGAAACACTCGAAGTGCACTACAAGGGCAAGAACATTGCCGACGTGCTCGATATGACCATCAGCGAAGCCTTCGAATTTTTCGAGGCCGTGCCGAAGATCAAGCGCAAGATGCAGACGTTGTGCGATGTGGGCCTCGGCTATCTCAAACTTGGCCAGCCAGCCACCACGCTCTCCGGCGGCGAGGCCCAGCGCGTCAAGCTGTCGTCCGAGTTGAGCAAGCGCTCCACCGGCCAGACCGTCTACATTCTCGACGAGCCGACCACGGGCCTGCACTTTGCCGATGTGCACAAGCTACTCGAAGTGTTGGAGCGGTTGCGCGACGAAGGCAATACCGTGATCGTCATCGAGCATAACCTCGATATGATCAAGCGCGCCGACCACATCATCGATCTCGGCCCCGGCGGCGGCATCAACGGCGGAACGGTGGTCTGCGCCGGCCCGCCCGAAAAGGTGGTCAAGTGCAAGCAGTCGTATACCGGGCAGTACTTGCAGGAGCTACTATAGCTCCGCTCTGCCATGATCGGAACGGTTTGGGGCAAGGGTATTAGTTAAGCCATTGCCAATGACTCTTGCAGTTGGTTGCGTTCGGTTGCCGGTCGGTTATAAATGGGCCCGGAAGCCGGCGACCAACTGGTGGCAGGAAAAATCGGATTCCAACCGTTCCGTTCCCGTGGAGACCGTGTAGTCGCCGGTCAGGCTACGGCAAAGCCCATGGCCTCGATTTTCCGAATCAATCCTTCGGTTGCATTCGTTGCTGCAACGGTCGTGTTCATGAATTCCCGGCGCATACGGTAATGCTTGCGGAGCGCATCGAAGTTCTTGGCCCGGTCGATGTCGCCGGCGACGGCGGCCTCGCGAATCAGTTCATCATCCTTTTCGATGTCGTACACCTGCCGGATGATCCCGTGCAGCACCTCCTCGTCATCGCGGCCGGCGCAGTCGATCTCGATGCGGGGAATCCCGGGAGCGGGAAGCGAGGCGGCAACATCCCAGCTTCTGGGGGTTTCGAAAAAGTTGCACAGTTCGTTGTAGCAGACCACGGTGCCGTTGAGCTTGCCCTCGTAGGAGTGGCCGGCGATATGGGGCGAGGCGAGGTCGGCCATTTTCAATACGTCGGTGCGGAAGGCGGGTTCGGGGCTCCAGACGTCGATCATCATACAGGAGACCGCACCGCTTTGGCGGGCGGCCATCAACGCGTCATAGTCGCACACGCTGCCGCGCGATGAGTTGATGAAGACGGCACCGGGTTTGAGCTGTTCGAAGAAGCGATAATCGGCCATGCGCTCGGTCGGCCAGGGCCGCTCTTTCACCAGCGGGACATGCAGGGTGATGATGTCGGATTCGCCAAGTACGTATTCGAGCGGGTAGAAATCGGGGTCGGCGGAGGTTGCGGCCAACGGCGGATCGTTGCGCAGCACGCGCAGTCCGAGGGCTTCGCATTTTTTCACGACGCGGCTGCCCACGTTTCCGCATCCGATCACGCCCATGGTTTTGCCTGCCAGATCGCATCCGTGCCGGCGGGCCAGCACGAGCAAGCCGGCCACGATGTATTCCGATACGCTGTTGGCGTTGCAGCCGGGCGAGGCGCACCAGTAGACGCCCTGTGCTTCCAGGTCCGCGGTGTGGATATGGTCCGTGCCGGCCGTGGCCGTTCCCACAAACTTGACCGGGGTCCCTTGCAACAGTTTCCGGTCGATCTTGGTTTTGGAGCGGACTATGAGCGCGTCGGCATCGTACAGGTGGTCGCGCGTGATTTCGCGGTCGGGAAGGATGACGGTTTTCCCGACCGTCGAGAAGGCCTCATGGCCCAGCAGTACGGTTTCGGCGCAAATGATCTTCATGGCTGCATTCTTTGCTCTTGCCTAAAGCGGCTCAAGCTGGAACCGCTGTAAATTATCGGTTGTTGCGGAACTCGCGCTCACGGACGGAGGGATGGTAGCGGGTATGCTGCTTGTGCCGGTCGTGGGTGGAATTTTTCTTCCAAAGGTGGGGGAACCAAAGCTTGGACGTCGCTAGGATCAGCAGGAATACCGTGCTAATGGCGGTGATGATTAGCGTGAGTATCGCGCGTTGCTTGTACAGCCCGGTACCCTCTTCCTGCGACCAAAACGACAGCGACAGCAAAATACCGACCAACAGCGTCAGGATGATCGCGCCGGTCAATACCGGATGCGGCCGCATCGAAAAATGGGGTACCGTGCCTCTGGTGGGTTGAAATGCCATGTCTGTCTTTAAATATTGGTGGGCGAGGCGGGACTCGAACCCGCACGCCAGTGGCACGAGAACCTAAATCTCGCGTGTATACCAATTTCACCACTCGCCCGTTTGAAAAATCGCGCCCGAATCTAGTGGGCGGGAGATGTGGGCTCAAGTTCAAAAGACATGGTTTTGCCATATCTTTTGCAGATTGCGGATTGCCGCGGCGGGATCGGTCTGGCGGTTGACGGCGCCGACCACGCAGAAATTGTCCATGCCGGCGGCCTGCAAGGTGGCGAGGTTACCGGAGTTGATTCCCCCGATAGCCACCGAGGTGATAGGAATGCTGCGAGCGATTCTGCCGGCTTCCGCCGGGCCCAGTGCGGGGTCGGCATCGGGCTTGGTGGATGTCGGGTAGGCGGGGCCGATGCCGATATAGTCGGGTTGGAGGTCCAGCGCGGCCTGTGCCTGCTCCATGCTGTGCGTCGAAAGGCCGAAGATTTTTCCGGGCCGGTTCCAGAGTCGTCGCGCTTCGGCCACCGGCTGGTCGGTTTGGCCAAGGTGAAGGCCGTCCGCATCGACCTCCATGGCAATGGAAAGGTCATCGTTTACGATAAAGCGCGTCTGCGTTCCCCGGGTAATTTTTCGGTACAGGCGGGCGGTTTCCAGTATGGTTGTGCGCGACGCATCCTTCATGCGGAGTTGGAGATAGCGTACCTGGCATTCAACCGCTGTGCGCGCGAGCGCTGCGTAGCCGGCGGCGGGATCCGTTGCAATCAGGTAGAGTCCGAATTGTTCTTTCATGTTCGCAACCTAGCGCACCGTTTGTCGGAGGACGATTCTATCTCAAACAATTTTCCCTTGTTCTTGCGTCCCGTGCGGTTAATCTTTCGCGGGAATTAATTAATTCTTTGAATATGGTGCGCATATTCTCATGTAACGGGAGCTCTTATGGGTATATCCAAAACATCGCTAGCCCGTGTGGTCAAGAGGCTGGCCCTATGGTTCGTGTTGATCCTGCCTGGCGCCGGCCAGGCGGAAACACATATCTTCTCCTTGCCGGATGGGCGGGCCCTTGAAGCCGAAATTGTGGGATATGATTTCAGGACCGGCCGGATTGAGATCGAACGGATCGATGGAAAACGCGTTAAGGTTGATCCCGCTGGATTCATCCAACCGGACCAGCAATACATTAAGGATTGGATTGCCGCGAATGCCTTTCTTTCCGATGGCGTGCTGAAGGTAAAGTGCGATAGACGGTTGCTCAAGAGGTGGAAGGAAAGGGAGTCCGTGGATATCCGATATTCGAGTGGCGAAATTGAAGAAGGCTTCATCCATAACGTAATCAAGTATGAAGAAGTTGCGTACGGGTTTGTGTTCAGGAACCAGGGCGTTGCGCCCATACGCGGCTTGATGCTTGAGTATTGCATCTACTACGAGCAATCGGCGATGAGTTGGCAGACCACCCCGAAGGAGGAGTTGAAGACGGTCTATGGCAGTATCGACCTGCCCACCATACCCTCCAAGGAAGAGATCAGTCTACAGACCGATCCCGTCAAGATCTACGAGGACAATCTCAACCGCATTCCGATGAGAGAAGAGGATGCGCGGCGAGGAGGCAAAGGAAAGGTCATTGGCATTCGTGCGAGGTTGAGCCTGAAAGATGGGGATAAAAAGACCATGCGCGAGTTGTTGGAGCCGGATACAATGGCCGAGGAGGACTACCCTTGGACCAACGAAACCTCCACGAAGGATCGGCCTCCCTCCTATCTTTACGGGCCCGAGAGCAGAACGTCCGATTAGCCCAGGGCGTGCTGGGTATCAAGCAGTTGCCTGACTTCGCCAATGTTCTCGGTCTGCATGAGGCGGGCTCGCAGGTCGGCGGCCCCGTGAAAGCCCTTTGAGTAGATCGAGTAGTAGCGGCGCAGGATGTGGAAGTTCTTGGTGTCGCCCCAGACGCGGTCGAAGATTTCGGTGTGCTTCCACAGCATGTCCAGTTTTTCCTCTTTGGAGCGTGCATGCTGTTCCTTTTGGAATAGCCATGGATTCTCAAAGATACCGCGGCCAATCATGGCACCGTCCAGGCCATACTCCGCGCACTTCGAGTATGCTTCTTCAAGTGACATCACATCGCCGTTGCCCAGCACGGGAATATCCAGTCCGAGTTGGTCGCGCAGGCGCGCGGCCTTGGCGATCTCGTCCCACTTGGCCAAGCCATCGGACATCTGCTTCTGCGTGCGTCCGTGGATGGTCAGCGCCGCCGGCTTGGTTTCGAGCACATGGCCGATCCATTCCTCGGTGGCGATGCTTTTGAGGCCGATGCGGGTCTTAACGGAAACGGGTAGGTTGGAGGCTTCCTTGGATGCCAATATGATTTCCTTCGCCAAGGTAGGGTTGCCGATCAACCCGGAGCAGCACCCGCGGCGCACCACCTTGGGCACCGGACAGCCCATGTTGATATCGATGCCGTCAAACTCCATCTCCTCGGAAATCTCTTTGATCACCTGCTGGTAATTCTCTGGCGTGTTCCCCCAGATCTGCGCGACGATCTTGACATTCTTTTCCTGCAGCAGCTTTCGTTCGGCGTCGGTGACGTGCAATCGATGGATCACCCGCTTGCGTCCCTTTTTGTGCAGCAGTCCGTCGGTCGAAACAAACTCGGTCATCACGACGTGCAGGCATCCCGGATCGGCCACATCGAGCAACAGCTCGCGCAGGACGGTGTCGGTCACATCCTCCATCGGTGCCAGCGCAATGATGGGGCGGTCGATTGTGTTCCAAAAACTCATGATAGGGAATTCCTCGCATAGGCGCAGAGTGCGCAGAGCTACTTAAAGATTTTCTTTGCGATCTCTGCGCCTCTGCGAGGAAAGAATTAGGCTGGTTGAGGTTCTGGTGCTCCGGAGATTTCGATCACGAAGCCGGCGTCTTCGATCATGCGCTTGTCGTCCTCGTAGCTTTGGCCGCCGGTGGTGAGGTAGCCGGCGGTGAATATGGAGTTGGCCGGATAGAGGGCGAGCGGTTGCAGATCGCGCAGGGTGGTTTCTCGGCCGCCGGCAATGCGGACCTCGACGGTTGGAAGTGCAAACCGCATCATGGCCAACGCACGCAGGCAGTCGTTCGGCTTCAGCGGGTTGGGCTTGCCGTAAAACGGAGTGCCGGGGCGCGGATCGAGAAAGTTGACCGGCACGGAGTCGACGTCGAGGTCGGCCAGTGCAAAGGCGAGATCAACGCGGTCCTGCAGGCTTTCACCCATGCCGAAAAGCCCGCCGCAGCAGAGGTCGAGGCCGACCTTCTTGACGATTTTGGCGGTGTTGACGCGGTCTTCGAATTCATGCGTCGTGACCACTTCCTTGAAATAGTTTTCGGAGGTTTCGAGGTTGTGGTTGAATCGATCGACACCGGATTCCTTGAGCTTCATGGCCTTTTCCTCGGTCAGCAGGCCCAGCGAGGAGCAGATTTCGAGGTCCGGATACTTGCGCTTGATCTGGATGGCGGCCTCGCAGATGGTTTCCAGCTCGTTGGGGGCGGGTGCGCGGGTGCTCGATACGACGCAGTAGCGCTTGGCGTTGCGGTCGGCCGCTGCCTGGGCGCCGGCAACAATGCTTTCAACGGTCTGCATGTCGTAGCGCTCGACGTCGTTGATGGCTGAGGTTGATTGCGAGCAAAAGGCGCAATCCTCGGGGCACTTTCCGCTTTTCACATTGCGCAGCAGATGGAGCGATACCGTGTTGCCGAAATGTCTTTTGCGGATGCGGTATGCGCCCTGAAGCACATCCAGCAGCTCATCGTCCGACGATTCCAGAATCGCCAATGCCTCTTCCGGTGTAACCGCTCCTCCGTCCAGCACACGCTCGCTAATCGTTTTCCAGTCCATGGATTCTCTCCTGCAGTTTAAAACAAGGTGATTGATTGGGTAGGGGCGGAGAGTAGCGGGGTGCAGAATCCCGATCAATCCGTAAAATACGATAATAAAAGTCGTTGTTGTGGTTTGACTCCCGGCAAGGGGCGCGTACATTGGCCAACAATATCGCTAGGGGTGCTCCGCAGGAGTGGAGCTGAGACAAACCCTTCGAACCTGTCCGGATAATGCCGGCGTAGGGAAGCGTGTCCGCTTCCCTCCTCCTGTTCAGGTTCTAAAGCGTGGGATAAAAAACTACTGCTTACCGCGTGTTTCGCATTGCTTGTGGATGAACTGCTTTGCCCGAACGCAATGCACTGCGCAGTAGGTTATACGAAGAGGAGTGAACCATGATTCAGGAAAAGCACACGTTCGACGACTACGGAACCGATTACCCCAATTCCCGCAAGGTATACATCCCGGGCAGCCGCCCGGATATCCGTGTGCCGATGCGCGAAATCCAGCTGACCGATACCCACAAATCCGATGGGACCATTGAAGAAAACCCATCCGTTCTGGTCTACGACACCAGCGGGCCGGTCACGGATCCTAATTTTGAGCTGAATCTGGAAAAAGGCCTCCCCAAACTGCGCGAGCCATGGATCGAAGAACGCGGCGATACGGAAATCTACGAGGCTCGCGGCTATCAGGCCGGCGACGACGGGCAGGGGCAGGATGCCGGGCGCATCCCCTTTGCAAGCCTGAGCGGGAAAGCCCGTCGTGCGAAGGCCGGCGCCAATGTTTCCCAGATGCATTATGCCAAAAAGGGCATCGTCACACCGGAAATGGAATACATCGCCATTCGCGAAAACATGGGCCGGCAGGAAGCCTTCCAAAAGATGTACTGCAAGTCCGAACACGAGTCCGGCCTGCTGACCCAGGCGCAGACCGCCGCCATGCGGCACCCGAACCACCAGCATCCGGGCCAGGCGTGGGGCGCAAACATTCCGGACTTCATCACGCCCGAATTCGTGCGAGACGAAGTGGCTGCCGGCCGCGCGATTATTCCCGCCAACGTCAATCATCCCGAGGCCGAGCCGATGATCATCGGCCGCAACTTCCTGGTGAAGATCAACGCCAACATTGGCAACTCGGCGGTCACCTCCAGCATTGGCGAGGAAGTCGAAAAGGTGCAGTGGTCCACGCTGTGGGGCGCGGACACGATTATGGATCTTTCCACCGGCCAGAACATCCACGACACCCGCGAATGGAATATTCGCAACTGCCCGGTGCCGGTCGGTACCGTGCCGATCTACCAAGCGCTGCAGAAAGTCGGTGAACGGCCCGAAGATCTTACATGGGAGCTGTTCCGCGACACGCTCATCGAGCAGGCGGAGCAGGGCGTCGACTATTTCACCATCCACGCCGGTGTGCGACTGCGCTATGTGCCAATGACTGCCCAGCGCGTCTGCGGCATTGTTAGCCGCGGCGGATCGATCATGGCCAAGTGGTGCGTGGCGCATCACAAGGAAAGCTTCCTCTACGAAAACTTCGAGGAAATTTGCGAAATCTGCAAGCGGTACGATGTTTCACTGTCGCTGGGCGATGGCATGCGCCCGGGGGCGATCGCCGATGCCAACGACGAGGCGCAGCTCGGCGAGCTCGAGACCCTCGGTGAGCTGACGAAGATTGCGTGGAAACACGACGTGCAGGTCATGATCGAAGGCCCCGGCCATGTTCCGTTGCAGGGCATCAAGGAAAACATGGACTGGGAACTCGATGCCTGCCACGAAGCCCCGTTCTACACCCTTGGGCCGCTGACTACCGACGTGGCGCCGGGCTACGACCACATCACCAGCGGTATTGGGGCTGCCAACATTGGCTGGTATGGCTGCGCCATGCTTTGCTACGTGACGCCGAAGGAACACCTCGGCCTGCCGAACAAGGATGATGTAAAGTATGGTGTGATCACCTATAAGATCGCTGCCCACGCCGCCGACCTCGCGAAGGGCTTCCCCGGCGCGCAGGTGCGCGACAACGCCCTGAGCAAGGCGCGTTTCGAGTTCCGCTGGGAAGATCAGTTCAATCTCGCGCTCGACCCGGTCACCGCCCGTGCCTACCACGATTCGACCCTGCCGGGCGAAGAGGCCAAGACCGCCCACTTCTGTTCCATGTGCGGGCCGAAGTTCTGCTCCATGCGCATCTCGGAGGATGTTCGCCAATACGCCGCCGAACAGGGCTTGACCGAAACCGATGCCATAGAGAAGGGCATGCAGGAAAAATCGCGCGAATTCGCCGAGCAGAAGGCGGAGCTGTATACCTAAAGGACGCTTCGGGCGGGCCCTGTTCAGTATTTTGCGGCTTTCATTTGATGGCAAAAAACCTAATATTGGCTAGTTGCAATGTTAGCGGAAACTGATAGGTTTGCGCGCTTTTACAGAAATCAAGGAGAGCAAAAATGATCGAAAAAGGTAGTACATATGTCGTGATGGGCCTGCTCAACACCGACTCGATCGCCTATGCCGCCGGTAAGATGATCGAGGATATGGGCGGCAAGGTAATCTATACGGTGCAAAGCGAGCGGATGAAACGTATCTTCTTCGATCGCAGTCCCGACCTGACCGCTGAAGAGAAGGCGGCGATGGACATCCGCTACTGCGATGTGACGGTCGAAAGCGAAGTACGCGACCTGTTCGAGGGAATGGGTCCGATCAACGGCGTATTGCACTCGATCGGTTTTGCCAATCCGAAGACCTGCCTGGGCGATAGCATGTACACGGACGCTTTGGAAGATATCAAGCAGGCGTTCCATATCAGCTGTGCCTCGCTGGCGACGGTTTCCCATTTTGCGCTCGAAAACATGGAAAAAGGCGGCTCGATCGTGACACTTTCCTTCGAATCGCAGGTGGCCTTCCCGTACTACAACTGGATGGGTGTCAACAAGGCCGCGCTCGAAGCGCTTGTCCGCGCGTTGGCCCGCGAGTATGGCCGCGAGCACGTTCGCGTGAATGCCATTTCGGCCGGGCCGCTGGCCACCAAGGCCGCCAAGTCGATCCCGCACTTTGCACATCTGGCCAAGACGTGGCGTCAAATGAGCCCGCTTCCCTGGGATGTGGTGAACGACCGGAAGGAAGTCGCGAACGCCGTGGTCTTCATGCTGGGCAGGTATTCCAAGAAAATCACCGGCCAGACCATCTACGTGGATGGCGGCGCAAACAACATTGGCGGGGCGTTGCTCAAGCACGAAAAGCCCTTTAAGGGCACGACGGCCAAGAAAAAACGGGCCGCGCAGGAGCGGCTCGAGCGCATGCGCGAGCTCCAGAAGTCGCACGAGGTGTAGATGCGGCGAGTGATTCGTGAGGCGTGGTTGGGAAATCACGTCTCACTTTTTTTGCATTAGGGGAAATACCATGGGATTGAGTGTCGGAATCGTCGGTTTGCCCAATGTGGGCAAGTCCACCATCTTCAATGCGCTGACGCGCGAACAGAACGCCGAGGCGGCGAACTATCCGTTCTGCACGATCGAGCCCAACAAGGCCGTTGTGCCGGTTCCCGATCCGCGCCTCGACAAGCTGGCCGAAATCGCCGGCTCGCAGAAGATCCTTCATGCCACCGTCGATTTCGTCGATATCGCCGGCCTCGTCAAGGGTGCCAGCCAAGGCGAAGGGCTGGGCAACAAGTTCCTGACCAATATCCGGGAAACCGATGCCATCCTGCAGGTGGTACGTTGCTTCAATGACGAAAACGTGGTGCACGTGGATGGATCCATCGATCCGGTGCGCGACATTGAAATCATCGAGGCCGAGCTGATCATCGCCGACTTCCAGATGATGGAAAATCGCTTGGGCCGCGTGCAGAAAGCCGCGCGCGCCGATAAGTCGATCGCGGCCTCGCTGCCGGTATTCGAGCGTCTGCTCGCGCATCTGGGCGAGGGGAAAATGGCCCACGACTTTCCGGATCGGACTTCGGATGAAGGGAAAAAGATCTTCAAGGAGATGCAGTTCCTGACCGACAAGAAGGTGATCTATTGCTGCAATGTCGACGAGAATGGCCTCGTCGAGGACAACGACTATGTCAAGGGCGTCAAGGCCTATGCCGCCGAACGCGATGCCGATGTGGTGAAAATCTGCGCCAAGATGGAGGAAGACCTCAACGGTATGTCCGATGAAGAGCGCGACGAGTTCCTCCGTGAATATGGAGTGAAGGAAAGTGGTCTTGACCAGATCATCCACACCGGCTACCGCACCCTCGGCCTGATCAGCTACCTGACGGTGGGTCCGAAGGAGGCGCGGGCCTGGACCATTCATCGCGGCGATACCGCGCCCAAGGCGGCCGGCGTCATTCACACCGACTTCGAACGGGGCTTCATCCGGGCCCAGGTCATCGCCTTCGATGATTTCGTTGCCAAAGGTGGCGAAGCCGCCTGCCGAGAAGCCGGCCTGTTGCGGACCGAAGGCAAGGAATACATCGTCAAGGATGGCGATGTAATCGAATTCCTGTTCAACGTCTGATCCTATGCGTCGATCCCGTCCTCCCGTTTGTTAAAGACGGGGAGGCGGTGATAGCCTCCAGACATTTCGTGCAATGTCGTCGAACCGGAGTTCTTCCGGGCTGTTTCCGGAAGCATAAAAAAACGGCGCACGACAAGGGGGAAATCATGCGCCGTTAAACATGTCTCCGAGGAGGAGTCATGTTTTACCGTTCACCTTTTTTGACCACGCAGGCCGGAAAGGTTCAAAAAAATCGACACATTTAATTCCGTTTCGGCTGAATGGCGGGTTCGTGGCCGAATTCAGCCGTTTTTGGCGCGGATTTGCCGGTTTTGGGGGCCGGGGAAAACCATACGAAGTGTTTGTACGCAACAAGGGCTTTCGGTACTATCTCCGCCTGTTTCCAAATGAAAGGATTATGTCTATGAAGCGCCTGTTTTCTTCGTTGTTCGTGGCCGCTTTCCTCGCGGCGGGTAGCGTTCATGCTGCCAATGAAATCGTTTTCGTGGATCTCCAGGAGGTGTTCAAACGATTCTACAAAACCCAGCTGGCTCAGGATCAGATTCGCCAGCAGGCCGACGATATCAAGATGGAACGCGATGATATGGAGGCGGAAGTCGATGCCTTGAAAAAGGAGATCGAAACCTTGCGCACGGACTCGCGCGACGAAGCCCTGAGCGAGGAAATCCGGGCCAACAAGCGCGATGTGCTGGAGGAAAAACTGGTCGACCTGCAGAAGAAAGAACAGGAAATGACCGATTTCGAAAAGTTGCGCATGGAGCAGATCGAACAGCAGAACCAGCGTATGACCAAAAAGCTTTTTGACGAAATCCACGATGCGGTTGTGACCTATGCAAAAGCCGAAGGCTATGCGGCCGTGGTCGACCGCTCGTCGCAGAGCCGGATCGGGACCGATGTGATCCTTTACACCAGTGCCCAATTCGATATCACGGCACAAGTGTTGGAAAAGCTCAACGAAGGCCGTACCACCGGCCCTGCCGCTGAAAAAACCTTGGATGTGGAAGAGGAGTAACATGAAGCTATCGGAAATTGCCGGACGTTTGGGCGGATCACTGGATGGGAACGGGGATATGGAGATCTCGGCGGTGGCCGGGCTCAATGAGGCCGGAAGCGGCGATCTGAGTTTTCTTGCCAATCCCAAATACGCCGCGCAGGTGGCCAGCACCGGTGCTTCCGCCGTGATCGTACCCAACGATTGGGACCGTCCCGCAACGTGCGCGTTGATACGGGTGGAAAACTCGGATCAGGCGTTTGCCGTGGCGGCCGAGCTCTTTTATGAGCCGGTACCGGCTCCGAAGGTCGGTGTGCACCCGTCGGCCGTCGTCGCCGAAAGCGCCCAGCTTGGTGAAGGGGTTTCCATCGGCGCAAACTGTACGATCGAAGATGGCGTGGTTATCGGCGCCAACACGGTGATTCAAGCCAATTGCGTAGTCGCGTATAAAACCGTGATCGGTGAAAACTGCTTGCTTTATCCCTTGGTCTCCATCCGCGAATTCACGGAAATCGGCAACCGGGTCATTATCCACAACGGCACCGTGATCGGATCCGACGGCTTTGGCTATGCCGTTCAAAAGGACGGTTCGCGCACCAAGATTCCGCAGATCGGAAAGGTGGTCGTTGAAGATGATGTTGAAATCGGCGCCAACGTGGCGATCGACCGCGCGCGCTTCGGCAAGACCAAGATCGGCAAAGGCACGAAAATCGACAACCTGGTGCAAATTGCCCACAACGTGGTGATTGGCGAGCACTCGGTCATGTGCGGCCAGGTCGGTATTTCTGGTAGCACGACGATCGGCTCGCGGGTGATCCTCGCCGGTCAATCCGGACTCGCAGGGCATCTGGAAGTGGGCGATGGTGCAATCGTAGGCGCCCAGGCCGGCGTGATGAAGGATGTCGACCCCAA
>JBNLGU010000016.1:0-37269 GCA_050306215.1 Pontiella sp. | reverse complement strand
TGAATATTTCGACAAGGCGCAGCTTTTCCTGATCGAGCACCCTGAATACCGGGTCGGCCTCACCGGCATCAATCAATACCGAGGTCCCGTCACGGCAGACCAGATAGACGAAGTTATCGCGCAGCACCGGCACCGCCAGCACTTCATATTCACCAAATTCAAACCGCTCAATCTTCATGAGGGAAATTTACCACACAATTGCGCCCAGAGAAGCAATTGGATCAAATACGCGATAAAACGGGATGCGTTTCATCCGGAATCGTTTTCGTGTGCTTCGTGTATTTCGTGGTTAATAAAAAATGGCCAGCCAGATCGTTTTTTCGGTCTTCGAAGTCGATTCAACGCGGTGCCGCTGATGCGCCGGAATCAGCAGATAGTCGCCGGATTGGAGCTCGATCTTTTCTATGCCGGTCTCCGATTCGATGGCGAGCACCGCCGAGCCGGAAATCAGCAACACCCATTCGTTTTGCTCCTGGTCGTACCAATATCCCTCCGGCGAGACGTGCCCGTCTGAAACGATCCGCTCGATTCTAACCTTCCCGCCGGTTGCCAGCTCGGTAAACAGCTCCTCCGTCAACTCGTCTGGAATGTCGTTGAACAGGTTGTTCATCATGGATAGCCGTACGTACCGCCTAGAACGACAACAAGGCACGAAACATCAGTCCGCCGAAGTTGTAGTCCTCCTGCGTTCCTGGTGCATACACCGGATTGCTGGAAGTGGCCTTGGCTGTGACCGGCAGGTAGAGGTAGCCCGCTTCGATACGGAAAACCTCAGCCAGCCTGACCCCTATGTTGGCCCCAATACCGATTCCGTTGTTTTCCAACTCAAAATAATCACTGCCCGTAGCCGGAAGCGGCAAACTGAATCCCCCATTCACATACACGGTCTGTTCCGGAGTAAGATAGAGTTGTCCGTATACTGAAGGGGCAAGAATTAGGTTGGCATAGGTTTCATTGAGCAATCCGCCATTCGCATCCACGGTGTTCACCAAGGCATCGCATCCGAGCAACAGGGCTAACTGTTCATCGATGTGAAATTCAACGCCGCCATAAAAATCCACCCACCCGGTTCCGCCGGCATCGCTATAGCCGGCCGATCCATATGCATCATCAATGAATTCGTCATAGTCGGACGAAAAGAGCAACCCCCCGCCCAGCACCAGATCGACCTGATCTTCTTCAGCCGCCGACGCACTGAGCACCGAGCCGACCAGCACACACCCCATGATCATCAACATCCAAGGTTTACTCATCCCTTCCTCCTTCATTTGGTTATGAAATACCGGTCGACAACACCGGAAAGACGGGGAATAATACCGCTTCTCCGTTATTCTTCGCAAGGACATTGCACCCCCACCCTTCTACAGCCCTCTATTTCCGCCACCCCAACATGTCATCCAGAGTGACAGCCGTCACTCTGGATGATACACCCTACTCCTCCCCAAGCAGGATGCGCAGGACCAGGTTGGCCTGCATGTGGGCGGCGATGCCGACCCGCGGGGCCATGAGGCCGCAGCCGGGAGCGGCTCCGGTGGACAGGTCGCCAACAACATAAACCAGCTTGCCCATTTTCCGCACCCCTATGGTTTCACCCGGTCCGTAGCCCGCCAGGCCGGAGGCTGCGACCAAAGGTTTCCCTTTGAAATGCTGCATCAACATGGCCTTCTGGTCGGCGCGGTCGAAGGCCTCGACCATCACATCGACCTCCCCGAACAGCGCTTGAATGTTGTCGGGTGTAATGCGTACGCAATGGGCTTCGTACCGCACGTAGGGATTGATCCGCTTCAGGTTGGTCTCGAGGGCTTCGGCCTTGGTCATGCCGAGCTGGTCGATAAAGTATTGCTGGCGGTTGAGATTGCTCGGCTCCACCACATCGAAGTCGGCCAGAACCAGCCGGCCGACACCGATGCGCGCCAGCGCCACCGCAATCGCCGAACCGAGCCCTCCGAGCCCGGCAATGCCCACCGTCGCCTTCTTGACCGTTTCATGAACACCCGGGGTGTGGCGGGCAACCATCAGCGCTTCCAGCTCTTCGGCCACCGGCACTTCCCCGCGCTGGATCAGATTGACGCTGTCGCCTTCGCACAAAACGACATCGTCGCACACGGCCGCCCCGTTGTAGATCAGCACATCTGCCGCCGGTTTTGCATGATCGCGCAACTGGAATAGCGTTGCTCCCTCTTCGACTTCGGTCTGGCGTTCGTTCAGCTTTATCTTCATGCATGCATTAACCGCAAAAGAACGCAGGGAACGCAAGAAGCAAGCATCCAATTTTCTGGATCATGCCACATGAATCCCGCATCATGCCGCCTCAACCGGAGGTTTTATGCTTACGCGAACAAAGATCTTTTTCAGAACCACGCTGCTTGGCGGCATCATCGTCATCCTACCCGCCATCATCCTGATCCTCGCCTTTAAATGGCTGTTTGGCGTCGTGGGCAACGCCATTGCGCCGCTGACCAATGTAGTGGTCGACACCCTTCCGACGCCGGAGCAGTACAATCCGCTGATCGCCACGGTCCTCGTGCTGGCCGTGATTGTTCTGGGATGCTTCTTCTTCGGGCTTTTTGTCCGCACCAAACTCGGCCTGATGATCTACAGCGCGTTCGAAAACAGCTTTCTCAGCAAGGCTCCGGGCTACAAGATGATCAAGGAAACGGTCAACCAGCTGCTCGGCAAAAAGACCTCGCCGTTTTCCTCCGTCGCCCTCGTAAAGATCTACGGCAACGACACGCTCATGACGGCCTTTATCACGGACCGCCATGAAAACGGCATGGTGACGGTTTTCGTACCCACCGGGCCGAACCCCACCTCCGGCTTCATCTACCACCTCGACCAACAGTACGTGCATTCCGTCGATGTTTCGGTGGAGGATGCCATGCGCTCCGTCATCTCCTGCGGCGCCGGTTCGGACAAGCTGATCGCACAACTCAAGACGGAACCCGCCCACCCAGCAACCGACGCGTAGGGCACCTCAGACTCAACGGTTTTGGCGCAGGTGAATCACGGCATCGGCAGGCCGTCCATGGAATGTTCCGACTTTTCGAGCAGCTCGTCGGGTAGCGGATAATCCTTCAGGTTGCCGTCGAAGAACGCCTCGTAGCCCTTGAGGTCCATCAGGCCGTGGCCGGACCAGTTCATCAGGATGGTCTTCTGCTTGCCCTCCTCCTTCGCGCGTTTGGCTTCGCGGATGGTCTGAGCGATGGCATGCGACGTTTCCGGCGCGGAGATGAACCCTTCGGTGCGGGCGAACTGAACCGCGGCTTCGTAGCACTCGGTCTGGCCGATGGAGGTGGCTTCGATATGCCCTTCGTTCATGGCGTGGCTGACCATCGGCGCCATGCCGTGGTAGCGCAGGCCGCCGGCATGCAGCGGCGGCGGCACGAAGGTGTGGCCGAGGCTGTGCATCGGCAGCAACGGGGTCATCATGGCCACGTCGCCGGAATCATAGCGGTATTTCGCGCGCGTCAGCGTCGGGCACGCTTCGGGCTCGGTCGCTACGATGCGGATGTCCTGGCCGTGCATGCGGTCGTTGATGAACGGGAACGCAATGCCGGCAAAGTTCGAACCGCCTCCCGCGCACCCGATGACCACGTCGGGATAGTCCCCGATCTTCTTCATCTGGTTCTGCGATTCGAGGCCAATAATGGTTTGATGCAACATGACGTGGTTGAGCACCGACCCAAGGGCGTAGCGGGTGTCCTCGCGCTGGACGCACTCCTCGATCGCTTCGGAAATGGCGATGCCGAGGCTGCCGGGGGTGTCCGGATCCTCGGCCAAAATCTTGCGGCCGGTTTCGGTTTCCATGCTCGGACTCGGTACGCAGTTGCCGCCCCAGGTGCGCATCATAATCTTTCGGAACGGTTTCTGGTCGAAGCTGATGCGGACCATGAAGACCTTGCATTCTATGCCGCCTACCATCGCGCAGGCAAACGACAGGGCCGAGCCCCACTGCCCCGCCCCCGTTTCGGTGGTGAGCTTCTTGATGCCAAACTGCTTGTTGTACCACGCCTGCGGAATCGCCGTATTGGGCTTGTGGCTGCCGGCGGGCGACACGCCTTCGTTCTTGTAGTAGATCTTGGCCGGCGTTCCCAGTGCCTGCTCCAGGCGGCGGGCGCGGTAGAGCGGCGTTGGCCGCCAGATCTTGTAGAAGCCCATGATTTCGTCGGGAATGTCGACCCAGCGGTCGGTGCAAACCTCCTGCTCGATCAGGTTCATTGGGAAGACGGGGGCCAGCGCCTCGGGGCCGATCGGATTGCCGGAGGCATCCACCGGCGGCGGCATCGGATGCTCGAAATCGGCCGCCAGATTGTACCACTGCTTCGGGAGTTCGTCTTCGGTTAACACGACCTTGATTGGTTCACTCATGTAATCCCCCTGAAGGTTGATAGGTTCCGATACAAAACAATGGATTGTTTTAGCCATATCGGAAAAAAACGTCAAGAAACATGGATTGGAAACCCGTATTTACAAGAAAAGTCTATGATTAATGCTTGCCATCGAACATTTTAAAGACAACTCTAAAACAATCATGAAAAAGGCGATCAAGTTTTGCGCATTATTCACCGCATGGGGTTTGGCGATTCTCCCGTCGATTGCGACCGCAGTACCGGCCCCCCAGCTCACCATCTCCACGACCAATGCCGCAGAAACGGTAACCCTGGGAATTTCCAACCTAACCAATGGAACCCTGTATCATATCGAGCACGAGGAACAGCTCGACGCCAACAACTGGCAGGATATCTATGCCTTCACAGCGACAACCAGCGATACCAACTGGGCCGCATCGGCCACCAATGCAACCGGTTTCTTCCGGGTACTCGCAGAGCCCCTGAATGCCAAGATCGGTCAAGTCGCTACGTTTCAAGAGTATTTCCACGGTGTGGCAGGCACGGCGCATATCGTGGACGAACACACCATCGAGCTGCGCAACTTCTACTACGACGGTACCGGAATCGACATACGCGTGATCGTGTCCCCCAACGCCTCGTTCAGCCCCTATACAATTATCAGCGGGAACTTGCTCGGGCCCGCCTACTCGAATGCAACTCTCACGTACACCCTGCCGGGAGGTGTCAACCTGGAAGATGTAAACTACATCAGCATCTGGTGCGTTCCTCTAGGCATCAACTTCGGCGACGGCATGTTCCAGTAATCCTCGCGTTAAGTGAAATCCGGACGATCCCGTTCATCCCGTCAAAACCATAAACACTACGCATCGCCTCCTCTGCAAGGCATGAGCCTGCGGCCTGGGGGATTCCCCCACAAATCTTCCAAGGGCTTCACCTTGCCGAAGTGCATTGCCCGCGGATGTATTTATACATCACGCTTCAATGTTCGAGGTCTACCGTGTATAAGCACTTAATGATCTACCTAGACCACAATGCCACTACACCAATTGCCCCGGAAGTTGTTGAGGCAATGATGCCATATTTCACGGAGGATTGGGGAAATCCATCGAGTAGCTACCGGTTTGGGTCAAAACTTAAGACCGTCATTGAAGATGCGCGCGCGCAGGTTGCTGAACTTATTAATGCCAAACCGAGGGAACTGATTTTCACCTCGTGCGCTACCGAGAGCAACAACGCGGCGATCCACGCTGCGTTGAAGGCCAAACCCGAAAAGCGGCATATCGTCACTTCAGCGGTTGAACATTCGTCCGTGCTCAATTATTGCAGGGCCATGGAAGCCGAAGGTTATCAAGTCACCTATTTGCCGGTTGACCGAGAAGGACTTCTGAATATCGCGGATCTGGAAAACGCCATTATCGACCAGACTGCTGTGGTGTCGCTGATGTGGGCCAACAATGAAACGGGAGTTTTGTTTCCTGTCGAACAGATAGCCAAGGTATGCAAAGCTAGGGACGTGCTGTACCACTGCGATGCCGTACAAGCTGCTGGCAAGCTAGAGGTCGATGTACAACTACTACAAGCGGACTACCTTAGCTTGAGTGCACACAAAATTTATGGACCGAAAGGAACGGGAGCCCTATTTGTTCGGGAAGAATCCCCATATAATCCGCTGCTAATCGGGTCACAGGAAAACGGTCGACGAGGTGGTACCGAAGCTGTTCCTCTTATTGCTGGCTTTGGCGTCGCAGCAGAACTTGCCAAGACAAGGCTTCACAACCGCATAACGCCTGTGAAGCAGATACGCGATCAGCTGGAACACCGAATTCTCGAAGTGTGTCCCGAAGCTATCGTGAACGGGAGTCTGGAATATCGTCTACCGAATACAACCAACATAAGCTTTCAGGGTATAGATTCTGAAACACTCGTACACTTGTTGGGGAAGAAAGGAGTCATGGTCTCCAATGGTTCGGCCTGCAATTCCAGCGCTATTACACCATCGCATGTGATACTTGCCATGGGGGTTCCCTATAGTGCGGCCGACGAGGCCATCCGATTCAGCCTCTCCCACCTCACAACAACAGCTGATATCGAGGGGGCTCTTGAAATATTGACTGCCGTTATCGAATCGTTGCGAGCAGCGTGTTAATCAGCCATCGAGTCCATCAGCTCTTCAGTTCCGAAATTCAGTAGAAACTCCGAATAATAACTGCTGAAGACATCGCGAAGATATTCGTTTAGGTCTACATCCTTGTCGCCCTGCTTCAATTCGTATTTCTTGTTTTTGGTAATGCTGAACAGAAAGATTGTATGGAAATAGACTGAGCTGATGTACTTCTTCTCTGCTAGTTCCTTTTGGTCTGCCCCTATGTTCCCTTGGCGGCTCTTATAATTCCGTAGAACCCGACTATCCATGTTGATGAAAACTTTCTCGAGTTGCTCGTCTTCCCCGACATAAGGGTGCATCACAACTTCCCAATTCATCTCATCAAATCCGGATTCACCCAATTTATCCCAAGTTGTGGCATCAGGTAGACTTTCGGGAGGTTTCTCGTAAACCAGTACATACTCGGGAAGCCCCATTGGAGGTTCGACTTCCTTTTCTTCTTTTTTGACTTCCTGTTTTTTCTGTTTGGGTTCCACCACCTTGATCCAGAAGCGACACTCCAAGTCTTCAGGGCCACCAAGTGTCGCTTGCAATTCGAGTTCATCGCCTACCTTCAGCTCCGATGTCGCCGCCACCCCAATCCTGATGGTTCCCTCTTTCGGACTGGATTTACGAACATCGATGAGTTTGCCCGGAGCTTTGGGTTGACCAGGATTGGTTCCCCCCTCTGTTTCATTCGTGTTGTATTGCAGAATGGAAATCTGCAAATCGCCGGGCTCTTCCGACCGGTCAAAATAATTGTCCTCGGCATCGGTGGAAAACAGGATGGTCTTTTCATCCCTCTCAGGAATCGTCAGGAATTTTTCTTTGTTGCCTGACTTTAGATTAAACATAGATGGGAAACGCTTTGGACTAAACGGCTCCTTCTCCTTCTTGGGCTTCGGATTCTCAGGTTTTTCTTTTTTCCTTTTCGTCTCGTCCTGCAGCTCTATCTTGAAAGTCTGATTGAGCAATTTCATCAAATCCTGGTTGAATGGAAGGCTCTTCGAAAATGCACGCAGTAGGTCTTTTGCATCTCCACCCTCTACTGAGATGACATTCTTCCGCAGCTTGTAGATTTCCGCTAGACGCCCTTTTACAAGCAAATCCCTTACCTGTTGTCGCAGGATTGCCGTTTCTTCTCCACCTTTCAACCGATCACGGGAAGCCATGAACAATTCCTTGCGGAAATCATAGTCAAGACCAGTACAGTCTACGTGGATAAGCAGATGATTTTTCAATAGAGGCATCTTCAACGTTCTGGTCGTGAACTCTGAAGTGAAGTGACCATGAACCTGCCCATTGAGCGAAAACAGAACGGCCATGTTGTCGTGGAAGAATTCCCGGCCAATGATTTCACGCGTCTCCTTGGCTGTACGACCATCGACCTTGGCTTTAAAGACATAGCATGTTGCCTTCATATGTCCGATCTCATGATCGTCCAGCTCTTCAGTGAAATGCTCTTCAATGTACTTGTTGTCGTCGGTTTCAAGGCGGCGTTTAAGTCCGAAACAATCCCCTTCCAGTACCGTGTTGTTCGGGTAGCGGTCCTGGGAGTCTTTCAAATAGATCGGGAGAGCAGGCTCGAAAAGGAACTGATTGATAGCGCGACGTATTTCCTGGGGCAGTCCGCCACGCGTTCCGGAAGGAAGTTCGTAATCATATAGTTTGATTATGGTTCCGGTTTTAAACTTCCGGTTGGCCAGTCCGATGTCTATTTCGTCGATGCAGAAACGCGGTATCTGCCCATCAATTTTTAGATACTCGTACCAAGTGTTCTTTTTGGTTTTCTTCTCCTCTTCCGTGAACGGATGTTGACGAACTAGGGTAAAACCAAGTTCACCGGATGCATCAAAGCGCTTCGATGCAACCAATTGGTACCGATGCTTCCCGCAAAAAACAATCGCGCCTGTTCCACCCATGTTGTACTTGCCCTGGACAAATGGAATGTCGTTCTTGTTGCCACGTAGAAGTGAAAGGAAAGTATCTTCAAAATCATCGGGATGCTGGCCTTCGCCATCATCGTAAATTGTGATACATGGACTGGTTCGCGAGCCATGCGCCAAAATTTGAATGGCTTCGGCTTGCGTTTTCCTCGGACCTTGCAGATGCCAGACTTTACTCTCATTCCCGAAAAACAGCTCAATGGCTTCGGCCATCGTTCCGGGAGCACCAGCAGCACGGGGGTCAATACCTTCTTCTACACACCGCCGCATCAGAAGCGCATCAATAGAGTTCGTTATCTTTTCGATTAACGCCGCGATGGGAGACGACTGCTGGTTTTCAATAATCCCATAGTTGCTATCGTTACCGCCAAGCGGTGTCCAAGATATATTATGCGTGAGCACAATAGACTTCAACTTTGCATCAACGTCGTTCTCGTTACTCGTTGAAAGTAGTGATGAAAACAACTTTGCGATCATGAATTCTTCCTGTGCTACAGATCAACTCAGCTTTAGCGCAAGCCCATCCAAAAAGGATTTCACTTCGGCATGATCATCTGCCGGATCGTATAATATCATTTGTATATTGTAATCCGACAACCACCTCTTAGATTCAGCCATTGTAATGCTATCACGCGGGAAAAGCGCATAGTGCGTCGGACCACCCCCATGAAATGCACTGTGGAGAAAGCTAAGTAATAATTTGAGGTCAGGATCTGTTACAGATGCCCCAATGAATAACATTGTTGATGACGTAAATATTGTTTGAAGGAGACTCTGAAAACCTTGTTGCCGAAAAATGATATTTCGATAGTCCAATTCTGACAGCACAATGCCATCAGGAGTACGTTGAGCATCGCCATGTAGTTTAAATATGAAGAATCGCCCTTCCCACAAGGCCATGGCAGCAGCCATAGAGTCAGTGTATGAAAACACTGGAGCTAAACGCCTACCCTGATGCTTCAATGAATATGCGTGTTCTAAAAGAACGTCATAATTCGTAGTAAGTAGATACTTAAATGGAAGAGCAAGTGTTGATGCATGAATATCACCAGGATCAGGGCATTCAGTATCAAACTTTCGCTGAACAAACTTCCGGAAATTGTCATCAAGCAAATCCTTCAACTCACTTGCAAGTAAGAGATGTTTGTCTGGTTTATTGAGCAGAATACGGAGTTCGGAAATTGCGTCTGAACTAACATGAGGTAATGAATCCGCCTCATCTATGAGTTCTGCTAAAAGTTCAGTCCAAGAAGGCAGACCAACGCTCTGTGACAATCCGGCACCGACATAAGCACCACACTTATTTTCTTTTAGACTATCTACAAGTGCTACAGGTATTTTATCCACATCAAATGTGCTCATCCGAGATCCCCCTAAACATACTTTTCAAAGAGCCACTTAAATACATCGGCGCGAATCGTGATATTTCCCTTGTTACCTCCTCCAACTCGAAATGCCTGAAGGTAACTATATAGGTTTTTATTTCCGACACTCGGAGTCTTGCCTTCGACCAACTTCTGGGGCTCTTTCAGATTGTCTTTTCGCTTTCTGTCAAATCTTACGAGAGCATTTGCAATCCCCTTATAATCAAATGCTGTAACGTTCTGTTCACGACAGCTGTGAAAGAAATTGAATATATCCACAAATGTCCATTTGTTGCGCAAACAGCCCTTGGCATGTTCATTCACCCGTCGCATGTCTTCCAAGACAAGCTGAACTTTCTTTCGGTATCCAGTAGGAATTGCTGTCTGTAGGTCTTCGTATAACTGCATCAACAGGTTTGCTTTTAAATCCTTGGTATTGTTGTAATACATCAGCCCTATACCATGAGCCAAATAGTCATGTCGCTTAAAGCGTTTATCAGCAATCTTGCTATCTTCGAAAAATGAATGATTCTTGACGAAGGTATCAATCTCCGTACCTATCACTGATGCAACTGCGTTTCTTTTTTCTGCAGGCACCAATGTTACCCCCATCTGAAGTCGCGCAAAAAGGGCGCGAATTTCATCGCCGGAAGCATTTGTGATTACACTTATAGTAAGAGTTCCCTTACGAAGCTGCCGTTGTACTGCGACAGGAAGTTCAGAATATCGCAACCCGGCGATATTATGATTGTTAACGATCAATTGTGGATGAGCTGGCAGAGAGAAATCACCATTGACGTAATCAATTATGGCACGAATTCTTTGCTGCCCATCGCCCACCTCGTAGTCATGCAAGGCATTGTTGTCTAGCTTGCGGAAATAAAGCTTCGGCAGGTCGTAACCGCGAAACAACGAATCGATTAGTAGAACTTTTTTAGGCTCAGGCCACACTTTCCCCCTCTGCCATGTAGGATTTAGATTTATTCGATCAATTTCATCAATAACCTTACCCACTTCCCACAACTCAATACTTGTTTCCATAGTCCCCCTTAACCCTACAAGTGGCAGATAAGACAACTCGGACTGGATGTATCTTCGACTTCCATTCCGCCCAATGTTTCAATCAGCCGCTTATTCCCTTTTCGCGATTTCAACCATTCCTGCCGTTCGGCATGCTTGCGCTTTATTTCTTCCTGAAGCTTGGGATCTCTCAATGAAGAAATAGGCATGTCGTCCATCCAGGTAAACAGGGTTCCGCTTTCTTGGTCACGCCTTTCGTATGCTTCCGCTTCGGCGAATTTTTCGGGATACATCTCAAGCAAGCGCACCCATTCGTATTTGGATTGGAAAAAGCAAAAGAAACAGCCCGAATGGGAGCGGCCCCAGTTGAGGTAAGGAGGCATGCCGATTCCGCTTTCCTCAAGTATGCGCATGACACCATCGAAATCGATGCCGTCCTCCTTGAATGGAAATACCGTAGTGAGGTTTGGCTTGCCGCTGATTAGCCCGGTCCGGTTTTCATCTGCACGAATACCGACATAACTGATTACAGGTTCATCGCCGATGTATTCCTCAAAAGGCTTAAGCTTAAGCAATCTGGTACACCAGCGCGCCTTTGGCGAAGGGAGGTAGTTTCCATAAACATCAAGCCAATGGTCAAAATCCTTTTTGGCATTGAGATAGATAATCTTCTTCCCAAGGAAGGCTTCCACGAGAGCTAGATAATCGTAGGTCTCCTGGAGTTCCTTGCCGGTATCACAGAAAACATACTCCATATCGGGCACCCTATCCCGCATGTAGAGCGCAAGTGCCGTACTGTCCTTGCCTCCGGATAGTCCGCAAATATGTCGAACCTGCTTATCCATTTGATTACCTCAACCTTTCAGATTGTCCCATACTGCCTTAGATGCCGCTATAAGAGCAAGTTCCCCATTTTCTTTTATGAGCTTTTGTATTTCGTCTTGAATCTCTTCAATTTTCTCATGTTCATCCGCAGATACGGAAAGAACCTGTTTCTTTTCTGTCCCGTCAGGCAACGTGACGCACAGCCTTATAGCACCATGTGCATAATTGCCCTTTCTGTCAAAAGCTACGCTTTCGGTTCGCACGAAGCGGCTAGCTAGCTCAGAAAGGTGTTCATTGAATATCTGAACATCCTGATCCACCCATTTTTCCGGAGGCTTGGAAGCAATCATGCTCGCCACAGAATCCAACCAATCCGCTTCAGACAGAATTGAATCCTTCAGCCGGAAGCAGAATGCCTTCAGTTTTGCTTCCGCGATGAAAGACGAAAGCAACCCCGCTCTTTTTCCAATATCCATGCGGAATTGTTTTTTCATTTTCCGAGAATATCCGAAGCTGTCCAGGAGAGCGTTAGCAATGCTCTCCTGCAAAGCCGCATAGCACCCTCTCAACTCATCGATCGATGCCGACAGCTGTTTTACAAACCGCTCGGCGTCTTTCCCGTTTCCACTCCTAGATGAGATAGGTTGACACCCACACGCGACCGGCAAGGTTTCAAACAACAGCTTCAACGGATTTCTGGCATCCATAAGTGCATTACGGACAGCGATCGCTTCCGGGGAAAGTTGCCTGGTTTTTTGCGCATACGGACGCAACGTAGCCACGATGACGCATAACGGTCTAACGACATCGAGTAAATCGGGTTCTTGGTTTACGCGGTTAATGTCGAGTGCCAAGGCAAGCCGCTCGAATGCGACAGATCGCAAGCCCTCAACATTGCAATATTGGAATTCGAATGATTCTGGCTTCTTGGTTAATCGTAAAAATTCAGCCCCAGTAACTTCGCTGAGAAAAGAACCATTTTCGTAGCAGGCAATATGCTGCTTGTGAATGACATAAAAAACGGCCAACAGGACAGGAGCCAGACCTGCGCGAATACCATATGGCGACCCTTCCAGTTCATCCAGTATATGTCGGATCGTAATTGGAACATCGGTCTCGGCAGTGAGCAATGTCTCAATGCGGGAGAAGGTTGGTAGCAAGTTCAACCTGTCGGCATCTTTGCTTGGTAGAACAAGTTGACTGCCAGAATCGGCTTCCACATGGAGGCCTCCAAACTGAAGAACCGACATGTACATCGACATTTCCGGCGGTTTCTTTTCCGGATCCATTCCTAGGAGTGGCAGATGAGCGCTTTCCAAGATCCGCTCAATGAGACGCATTCTTGCTGCTGCTGCAGCAGAACTAATATTCCGGCGGTTGATCAGTTCGTTGTGCACATTGGGTGCTTGCTTGTAAAGCGCATCACAAATGTCAGAAAGCTTTGACAACAATTCTCGACCGGAGGCGATGTCTAAGGACGCACCCTTCCAAAAGCACTGAAGAGAAAAGGTACCGCCCAAGCTGTCAACGCCTATGACTTTGCTGACGGAAGTCTCCAATGCCTGTTGCGCAGCGGCTCTTTTGCGAGAGACGGTTTCGCGACCATACTTGTCTCCGTTTAGTTCGGGCGTATGGGTAGCAATCCAATCCCAAATTTGAACTTCCCGGATGAATGGCGTCAAACTTTGCAGTTGCCCCGGGATTGCCACGACACAGCGTTTGAGCTTTTTGAACCTAGTAGTCTTTGCTGCCACTACAGCGGCATCAACATCCTTTTGGTTCAAACACAAAGGCGTTAGTACAAAACCATCTGCATCTTCCGCCGCAAATCTATCGGGATCGTTCAAATCGACGGGGTCACAAAACACGAATGGGAAATGCCGTAGATTACCGGTTTTTATATAATGTCGTCTCGCGACTAGATTCGTATTATCGAGATAGCGGCGAACAAAATCCGAGGGACTTGTTACCAATCCAATTGCCGACTCTGCGGATTCCTGTGCTTTTTGTAGGTCGACGCTGATGTGCGGCCATAAGCACAATCCCCCGGCAACGCCCCGATCGAACAGAACGCGTTTGCCGGCATCGGACTGCAACATTCGAATAGCCTCTAGGACACTCGCATTACTCTTAGAGCCTGTTAGGCATAGCGAGACTATCTCCGCAGAGGGTATCAAATCATTGCTATTCAGCAGATTTAGCACACCGACAGTTTTGATAATCTGATAATGGAGCAGGTTCTTTGATACAAAAGAACCGACCATCGACTCTATGGCAGTCCAATTTGTAGATACATATGCCGATGCAAGATGATGGCCTAGATTCGAGTGAATGTAGTCATATAGATCATAGAGCCGATAAGGCTTTCCTTGAAAATCCAGAATAAATGACTGCAACCCAAATGCTTCGTTTCCAAAGAGGAAGTTGAATATGGATCTTTGGTTTTGTCCAAACCGGTGAAGCACGCGACTCATGATCGGCACAACAAACGGGTCCAGCGGATAGATGCGATGCGCCAGTTGCTCTAAACCACCGGAATCGGCGGTTGGTCCATACCAACCACATCGCACCGCTTGTTTCATTGCTCTTGCAGCAGTGGTGATAGTTGCGTGATCAAGTTGATTTGCCGGAACATTGAGTGCGGCTGCAATCAGGGCTGTTGTTTGCTCCATAGGATGTTGAAAAACAATCTCATCATACCGCCCAGCAACTTTATCCCATTCCCGTTTTGCCGTAAGACCCAGCGATTTTGCGTAAGCCCCAAACCCTTGATGCAGGATTCCCACAATAAAGAACGGCCTGTTTCCGCTCCGTGACGCTTCTTCAGCCAAACGTTGCATCAAGAAAACATCGCTTTCACCGGATGATGCAGCGGCGTACTCCAGAGATTTCCCCAATTCGTCGATGATCAGTAGTATCCCATGCCCTTTTTTATCGGAGCAAATTCGGTCATTTACCAACGAGATGAGTTGTAATATCTCCGATTCACCGAGTGAATCCATGCCAAGAAGTGTTCGAATTTTGCTCGGACCTCGGCCAAGGCCATCGGGATAATGATGCTCCAAAGCATGTTGCACTCCCCTGCGAATGGTCTCTCCCAAAGCCTCTCGAGACCCCGTAACCAGAATCGGCAACAATTTTGGTTCGGCAACCCCCATCTTTGAGTAGGCTAAGAGGGAAGCAAGGTCCTTGGGGAAATTCTTGGCGTGTCCTGCAAACCAGTGCGCAAGCATTAGAGCAAAACTGGACTTTCCCGATCCGTAGTCACCCATGATTCGCCAGCATCTCTGGCTCGAATCTGTCCGCAACCCAGCCGCAATGCGGCGGATGCAATCCACTGCCACATCGGTTAATACATAGGAGTCAATTGCTTTCGGATCATAGAAATCCCGCTCAAGATGGGTTGATCGGAGAAAACGGAGCGGGGGTCTCACTAGCTGCTGCTTTTTCTTCATCGGTAGATACCTTTCAGCAACTCACCCGATACACGTTCAAAACTATCGAACTTTCGTTCCAAAGACCGGCTTGTGGATGAATCTGTGAATGTGAAGTATTTGTTTCCCGACCCCATATCCACCAATCTCTCAAGCATACCTTCATCTGATATTTTGAAAACCTGGCCAGGACAGCCAGCCTCGCTGGAGAGCTGGCCATATGACAGCGTTCTTTCCTTAGGAGCCTTTTTCCCCCAATAATCCGCCAGACAATACTGGAATAGCTCATGGCTAATTTCAGGTTTTTCATCCCGGCGAAAGGCGTAGATTGCTTCTTTTCTTCCGGTAAGCGTATCTTGTTCTCCAGCATATTCGACCAATTTTAGCTGGACCAAAGGACAGTCAAGATTGTCTTCCATCACCTTGTTCTTTTTCCCGCGCGTTGGAACATATGTATGGAAGAAAACATTCAACATACTGTTTATCGAATTCAATGAAACCGCATGAATCCCCTCAAGTTCACGGGCAATCATAGGAAGAATGATTGCACTGACCATTTCGGATTCCTGCCAACGATTTAGTAGATAGTGCCAAACGAATAGAGGTTCTGAAGCCGTGGAAAGCCTCCAATGAAGCAGCCAGAGCGTTTGGGAGTCTTCTAAATAGGGGTCGAGCCCAACTTTCGGATCTAATAGTTTCTTGCCAAATGAGGTAGGTTTGGATGTCCCCCGACCATCTGACTCTATGATGCCAAGCATGGATGCCCAAAAACGTATGGATCGTACCATGTTTTTCCCTACGCCTAGCTCAATCATTGCCCGATCATCATCTGAAAAAACAGTAGCATCTGAAACTACCGCTCGATAGGCCTTGGGCAACCAAGCATATCGGAATGCAAACGTTTCGTGCCCAGAAAACTTATAATCCATACGTATAGCCTCGAAAAAAAGTGGCAATTGCAAACAAGACTGCGGCGAGATTTGCCTTAACTTTGTGAGTTATAGCCTGTCACTCTTATTGTAGAAAGGCGCTTGCGAACAAAAATGATTGGGAAGCTGTCAAAGCTCGCCCCCAAAGCTGCACTCCGCGTTCATAGCTACACCTCTCATTTATGCGAAATGGCACGCGCGGTGCTTCTCATTTACCCTTGACCACGGCGGTCAATTTGTCACATTGTCTATCGATTTTATCCGAATCACATTTTAAGAAGGAAAAGCAATATGTTGAACCGGGCCATGGGAGTGTTTTCCAGCGATATTGGAATCGATCTGGGAACAGCGAATACATTGGTGTATGCGCGGGATCGCGGGATCGTGATCCGCGAACCCTCGGTCGTGGCGGTACAGGCCGGCACGAACCGCGTTCTGGCCGTGGGTGACGAGGCCAAGCGGATGCTTGGAAGAACCCCCGGCAATATTGTTGCCATACGCCCTCTGAAGAGCGGGGTGATCGCCGATTTCGAAGTGACCGAGGCGATGCTCCGCTATTTTATCCAGAAGGTGCATAACAGAAAGAAAATGGTGCGGCCACGCGTGGTGATTGCCGTGCCGAGCGGAATAACAGAAGTCGAAAAGCGCGCGGTGAAGGATTCCGCCATGCATGCGGGCGCGCGCGATGTGTTTTTAATTGAAGAGCCAATGGCCGCAGCGATCGGGGTGGGCCTGCCTGTACAGGAACCTGCCGGCAACATGATCGTGGACATCGGAGGAGGCACGACCGAGGTTGCCGTGATCTCCCTGGCCGGCATTGTTTACAGCCGGAGCGTGCGCGTTGGCGGTGATGAGATGGACGAGGCGATTATCCAGCATATAAAGCGGGAATATAATTTGTTGATAGGAGAGAGAACCGCCGAAGAGATTAAGATTACGATGGGATCGGCCCTTTCCACTGGTGACGAGAGCACCATGGAAGTGAAGGGCCGTGACTTGGTGGCCGGGCTGCCGCGGACGCTGACGATCAGCTCCGAAGAGGTACGCCAGGCCCTGCAGGAACCGGTAAACGCCATTGTCGAGGCGGTGCGTGTCACCCTCGAACGCTGTTTGCCGGAACTATCCGCCGACCTTGTGGACCGTGGAATGGTCCTGGCCGGAGGGGGTGCGCTGTTGCGCGGCCTTGATACGCTTATTTCGGAAAAGACCAGCCTGCCCGTGCATGTGGCAGACGATCCGTTGAGCGCTGTGGCCGAAGGCACAGGCATTGTCCTGCACGAAATCAACTTCCTACGGAAAATGGCGGGGCCGAACAACTAATCTCCAACAACTTCCCTCCCGCAGCATGGCTGCGCCCGTCCTCCCTGAAGTAGTAGGGACGGATGGCTTTAAGGAACAAAAGAATATGGATTGCCGGGGCAGTAGTATTCCTACTGCTTCTGGTCTTCGTTCCGCTTCCCTCGCTCACCCTTAAGGGCAAGGGTGCGGTGCGTAGTGCCATGGCACCGGCCGAACGCGGCTCGTCGAGCCTGCTGCAGCGGCTGTCGCAAGCGGCAGACGCCATTCGCGGCATCGGCGGAACCGTGGAGGAAAACCAGAACCTCTCCAGGGAAAACGTGCGCCTCAAGGCCGACCTCGAACGCCTGCACGATGCCGAGGCCGACAACATACGGCTCCGCAAGGCCCTTGGCTTCTACCTGCAGCAGCCCAACAGCAACATCGCATGCGACGTGGTCAGTCGAAATATCAGCGGATGGTGGAACGCCGTGCGCATCGGCAAGGGCTCCAAAGCCGGCATCAAACCGGATCTGGCCGTAATCAGCATCGATGGATTTGTCGGTAAAACCACCGACGTCACCCCCTACGCCACGGAAGTGCTGCTGGTTTCGGATCCCGCCTGCCGGGTATCGGCCCGGATCAAGCGCAATGACAAGGACGTCTTCGGCCTGGTCCGCGGCACCGGCAGCAACCTGCGGGGCGAGCCCCGGGCGCGCATTGATTTCATCAACAAGGACGTCGAGGTTCACATCAACGATGAAGTGGTGACCTCCGGACTCGGCGCCTTCCCGAAAGGCGTGCACATTGGCTACGTCAACCGGGTGTATCGCGACGATTCCGGGCTATACCAGTATGCCGAAATCATTCCGACGGCCACCGCCGGCCTGCTCGATTATGTGTTTGTGGTTTCCCCCACCCCCCAGAAGGAGGTGCCATGAAACGGCGAACGCTAATGTTGCTTATCATCGTCCTGGCCGCCCTGCTGCAGCAAACCCTGCCCGGTCTGGCCATTTGCGGCGGAATGAAGCCTCCGCTACTCGCATCGCTGGCGTTGCACCATGCCCTGCGAAAGGGCTCGCCGGACTTCTGGATGGCCGTCGGATTTGCGGCCGTGCTGCAGGATAGCCTGGACATGGGCTCCTTTGGCCCGGCCCTGATCGCCTTTCCGGTCATGGGGCTGCTGGCCCATCGCATTCGCAACGAAATCTTTTCGGATGGCCTGGTTACGCAGCTGGTCCTCGGTGCGGCCATGGGCTTGTTCACCGCCCTGACCTCGCTCGTGGTTCTATCCGCCAGCGGGCAGCGTGACCTGCCGGCCGGGCTGGCCTTTCTATGCCTGGCCGGTTCGACCGTGCTGGGCCTGGCGACGCTTCCGATCGTGTCGCGCTCCATCAACGGCCTTGAGGCCATGATTCCCAAACGAAGGGAGTATGGCTGGCAATGAAGGTACGTCGTAAACGGGAAGCCAGTATTCTGGTGGTTTGGGCGGTGCTCGGGCTGATGCTTACCGGCATGGGCACCCTGATCGGTGAGCTGTGGAACCTGCAGGTCAAGGGCCAGAGCGCCTTCGAGGAGGATTTCCGCAGCCAAAGCGTGCGCCGCGTCCGGCTGCCCGCTGTGCGCGGAAAGATCTACGACACCAACGGGGAGTGCCTGGCGGACAGCGTGCCCAACTATTGCATCGCTATCTACACCGCCGAGCTGCGCGCTCCGCGCTCTGCGGTGGCCAACACGCTGGAACTGATCCATACCATTGAAAAATATGTGGGGCGCAAGCCCGACGTCACGTATCGCGACCTCCAGCGCCATTTTTCGCTCAGCCCCAAGCAACCGCTCACCGCATGGAAAAACCTGACGCCGCAGGAACTCACCGCCTGGCGCATCGGCTTCGAGAAGGAAACGGCTCCCCGGGGGGGCTCCCTGCTGCGGCGCCGCATACCCGGACTTGACCTTGGCCGGCCGGTCGAAGGCAACGCCATCGTCATCCACACCGGCGAGTTGATTAAAAAACCGACCACGACGGCGGCCAACACCCTTGAGCTGGTCTACGAGATTTCCGACCGGATCGGCATTCCGGTCGAGATAAGCCTGCAGGATATCGAGAACCACATCTATGCCCGCCGTCCACTGCCGTTACTGGCCTGGCAGAACATCGATGCCAAGACCATGGCCAAATGGGCCGACACCTGCTCGAACCTGACGGGCACCGATATCTACTACGCACCCGCCCGCAACTTCCCGCTGGGGAAAACCACCGCACACCTGCTCGGTTATACACGCACAACCGATGCCGTGGACGAGGAGGAAGGCAAGCGGGTGCACTACGACATCCGCGGCATCCAAGGGGTCGGCAAAGGGCTCGAGTCCTACTACGACAAACTCCTGCGGGGCGAACCGGGCTTCCAGCTGATCCAGATCGATTCCTCCGGCTTCCGCCACCGCGACCTCCAGGTCCAGCCCCCGCAACCGGGCGGCGACCTGATCCTGACCATTGACCAGAAGATCCAGCAATTTGCCGAGACCGCCCTGGGCATGAAGCAAAACGGCGAGGATCCGAACATCCCCGTACGCGGGGCCTGCGTGGTGTTGGACACCAACAACGGTGATGTCCTGGCCATGGTCAGTTCACCCACGTTCGATCCAAACCGTTTCATGCGTTCCCCCAGCTACGCCGGATCCCTGTTCAAGGACAAGAAACTGGCCCCCACCTTCAACCGGGCGGTGTTTGGCCAATACCCCCCCGGCAGCACCTTCAAGCCGCTCGCCGCCCTCGGCGTGTTGCGCGTATACCCCGAATTTGCCGACAAAATCTATGATTGCAGCGGAGACGTCGTGGTAAACCGCCGGAAAATGCGATGCGACACATGGAGATCCGGCGGCCACGGCGAGCTCGACCTGCGCGAAACCATCATGTGCTCCTGCAATGTCTACATGTTCCGGATGGCGTTGGAGGCGGGCTTCGAGCCCATCCACTATATCGCCGAACAAATGGGCATCGGACAATATGCGGGCCTGTTCCCGGATCTGGAAGAACCGCCGGAACAGAAGGATATCAAGTACGGGAACCTGCCCGACACCGCCAACAACGATATCGACCTTTGCAACATGGCGATCGGCCAGGGGGCACTGCTGGCCAGCCCGCTGCAAATGGCCATGGCGACGGTCGCCATCGCCAACGGCGGCACGCTCTACCGTCCCCGGCTGGTGAAGAAATGGCGCACCGGCACCGACGAAGCCTACAACGACAACCCGACCTGGGCCATTCGCCATATCGACGCGCCGACCGAAGCCTTCGAGCTGGTTCGCGGCGGCATGCTGGATGTGATCGAGGACCGCCGCGGAACGGGTGGCAAGGCGCGGGTTCCCGGCATGGCCATCGCCGGCAAAACCGGTACGGCGCAGTACAACAAACGGGTCAACGGCGAAGTGGTTGAAAGCCAGTACACCTGGATGGTCTCGTTCGCCCCGTATGATTTCCCCCGCTACGCCGTCGCCATGATCGTGGAGGACGGCATCTTTGGCGGCAGCACGGTCGGCCCGCGCCTCAGCTATCTCTACCAGAAGATTTTTGAATACGATGGCACGCTTGCAAAGGAGGACACTCCATGATCCTCCTTTGCACATTTTTGATTGCCGATTACCGACTGATGATTTTTGGAACCCAGCCGGCGTGGGCCTCTTTATTTAAAAGGCGGGCGCAGACCCACCAATCAAAAATCAAAAATCAAAAATCGGCAATGGTTCACCTCCGGGGAGGTGAACGATGAACGGCATCCATTTCAAACGGCTGGACTGGACCATGCTCGGCACCACCCTGATACTGATTTCGCTCAGCGTGGCCTTCATCTTCAGTGCGCAGTTCAAATCCGACGAGGTCTACGGCTCGAACTGGCTCAAGCAACTGGTGTTTGCGGGCATGGGCCTCTGCGCCTATACCGCCTTGGTGTGGTACGACTACAAGCAGGTGGCCAAATTCTCCTGGTTTATCTATGGCGGGGCCATCCTGTTGCTCTTGCTGGTATTTGCGTTTCCCCAAGTAAACGGCGCCCACCGCTGGATTCCCCTGCCGGGATTCACCTTGCAGGCCTCCGAGCTGGCCAAGATTGCCGTCATCATCGGACTCGCCGCATACCTGTCCGCTCCCGACCGCGACATGGATGAGTGGAAAACCTTCATCATTGCGGCGGCGATCGTTGGCCTGCCCTTCCTGCTGATCGCGGCCGAGCCCGACTTGAGCACGTCGCTGACGCTGGCCCCGATCACGCTGGCGATCATGCTCTATTGCGGCCTGCAGCGCCGGCTGCTGCTGATTGCCACGGCGCTGTTCCTCGTTTCGGCCGCCGCCATCTGCTTTTGGATCAAGTACGAGACCACCCCGGAAATCGAAGCGATGCCGGCGGAGGAACGGCCCGGAATCGTATTGCCGCGCATGCCGTTGCTGGCCGACTACCAGAAGGGGCGCATCAAGGTCTTCCTAACCGAAAACCACGACATGGCCGATGCCGGATGGAACAAACTCCAGTCGCAGATTGCGGTCGGCTCCGGGGGATTGCAGGGTAAGGGCTATCTGAAAGGGACGCAAAACATCCTGGGCTTCCTGCCCCGGACCGTGGCGCCAACGGATTTTATCTTCTGCGTGATTGCCGAAGAAAAGGGATTTCTGGGTGGAACATGCGTGGTGCTGCTCTACTCGCTGTTGTTAGTAAGATGTATGCGGGCGTCCATCAGGGCCTGCGATGAGTTTGGGCGGCTCGTGGCGCTGGGAATCAGCGTCATGTTGTTCTGCCATGTGTTTGTAAACATTGCGATGACGATCGGTATTCTGCCGATCACGGGATTGCCGTTGCCACTGATGAGCTACGGCGGGTCCTTCATGGTCAGTACCATGATCGCGCTCGGCCTGGTGCAAAGCGTGTACCACCGCCGCAGAATTAGATAAGGAGAAATATCATGTTCAAGAAACTAAGAGCCTTTGGTACGCAAAAACGCGAGAAGAAGGAAATCATCATCAATATCGAGCCGCTCGAAACGCGCGTGGCCGTGCTGGATGACGGCAAGCTCGATAACTTCCATATCGAGCGCCCGGACGACAACCGCATTGTCGGCAGTATTTTCAAGGGCAAGATCCAGAACCTGGAGGACGGGTTGCAGGCGGCCTTCGTTGACATCGGCCTGAAGAAGAACGCCTTCATCCACTACTGGGACATGATTCCCGAGGATGCCGCGCGCCTCGAACGCGAAGAAGGCATCCGCGCCAAGAGCTCCACCACCCGCCGCAAGAAATACAAGCCCGGCGAGATGGAGAAGATCTTCCCGGTCGGCTCGGAAATCATCGTGCAGGTCACCAAGGATGCCATCGGCACCAAGGGGCCGCGCGTGACCGCCAACCTCAGCATCCCCGGCCGCTTCCTGGTCATGATGCCCGGCACGCACCTCAAGGGCATTTCGCGCAAGATCGACGACGTGAAAGAGCGCAACCGCCTCAAGAAAATCCTCGCCCGGCTACCGGTTCCGGAAAACATCGGCCTGATCGTGCGCACCGCCGGCTCCGGCACCCGCAAGGTCAGCTTCGCCCGCGACGCCCGGACCCTGTTTGAAATCTGGAAGGACATCGAAAACGGCATCCAGAACACGCCCGCGCCGTGCTGCCTCTATTCCGAGCCCAAGCTGGCCGAGCGGGTCGTGCGCGACTACCTGACCGAGGACATCGACCGCATCTACATCGACAACCGCGACATGTACGACACCACCCGCCAGATCATCGCCAAGTTTTCGCGGCGTTCGCGCAACTGGGTGCAGCTCTATGGCGGCGAGGAACCCATCTTCGACTACTTCGAGGTCGAAAAGCAGATCGAATCCGCCTACCGCCGCAAGGTCTGGATGAAGTCCGGCGCCTACCTGATCTTCGACGAAACCGAGGCGCTGGTAGCCATCGACGTCAATACCGGCCGCCACAAAGGCAGCAAGTCGCAGGACGAAGCGATTCTGGAAGTGAACCTCGAATCCGCCGAAGAGGTTGCCCGCCAGCTGCGCCTGCGCAACGTCGGCGGCCTGGTGATCGTCGACTTCATCGACATGAAGTCCAAGCGCGACCAGAACACGGTCTACCGCGCCCTCAAGGAAGCCTTGAAGCGCGACCGCGCCCGCACCAACGTGCTGCAGATTTCCCAGCTCGGCCTGCTGGAAATGACCCGCCAGCGCGTGGAGGAGAGCATCTACACCTCGGCCTACTCCGACTGCCACTACTGCCGCGGCCGCGGCCGGGTGAAGTCCCCGCTCTCGATGAGCGTGGAAATCCAGCGCCGGGTCAGCGAATGCATGCGCAAGGACCGCAACGGAACCCACTCCATGCGCATTACCGTCAATCCGCAGGTGCTCGACCGCCTCCGCAAGGAAGACGAGCAGGCGCTGATCGACATGGAGCAGCAGTTCCATGGGCACCTGACCTTCGTCTCCGATGCCCACTTCCACATCGAGGAGTTCACCATCACCAACGACGACAACGGCAAGGTACTTTTCTCTAGCATCGAAAGCTAAAGAATCGCATTGTTCATTCTATCTAGGGAAAGGGAAACATCATGAGCGTAGCACGAGCGGCCTTCGGGCATACCACCACCGGTGGCGAGCATATCGACGAATACATCCTGGAAAACGCCAACGGGATGAAGGTCAAGATCATCAACTACGGCGCGGCCATCGTGTCCATCGAAACCCCGGATGCCCACGGCCATATGGCCGATGTGGTGCTCGGTTTCGACAAGATGTCGGGTTACCAAAGCACGGGAAACCCCTACTTCGGGGCCTGTTGCGGACGCTTTGCCAACCGCCTCGCCAAAGGGAGCTTCTCGATCGACGGCGTGGAATATTCCGTTGCCATCAACAACGGTCCCAACGGGCTGCACGGCGGCTTGGTCGGCTTCGACAAAAAAGTCTGGGAGGCCTCGATCGTCGGCGATAGTGCCGTCAAGATGTCGCTCGTCAGCCCCGATGGCGAAGAGGGCTATCCCGGCAACCTCGCCGTCGACCTGGTCTATACCCTGACCGACGACAACGAGCTGAGGCTGGACTACACGGCAACTACCGACAAGAAGACCATCGCCAACCTGACGAACCACAGCTATTTCAACCTGGGCGGGAGTGGGTCGATTCGTGAACACGTCATCCGCATCAATGCCGACCGCTACACCGTGGTCGACGATCATTCCACGCCGACCGGCGAGTTGCGCGCCGTGGCCGGCACCGAGATGGATCTCCGCGTGCCCACCCCCATTGGCAAGAACATCGATCAGGTGCAGGGGCTTGGATACGACCACAACTATTGCATCAACCAGGCCGCTCCGGGCGAACTGACCCTGGCCGCAACCGTGCTTGAACCCCACAGCCGGCGCACCCTGGAATGCTGGACCACCGAACCCGGTGTGCAGTTCTACACCGGCAACTACATGGACCAGATCAAGGGCAAGGGCGATACGATCTACGATAAGCAGGAAGGCTTCTGCCTCGAGACGCAGCATTTCCCCGACAGTCCGAACCATCCGGACTTCCCGTCAACCGAGCTGGTGCCGGGCGAAACCTACACCCAGACCACTATCTACAAGTTCGGGCTGCAGGAGTAGGTACCGCTCTGTGCGGCGCAGCCGCTTTGGTGTGCGGCATCCATGATGCCGCTTTCCCTTGGTGCCTTTTGCTTACTATGTCACCTACGCCAAGCCCTGTTCCACCAACGGAATCACCTTGTGCCAGCTCCATCAGCGAGCGTCATTCCCGTCCAAAAGGAAAAAGGGATAAGCCGCCATGGGACCGCTAGATGGCGAGGATCTGGTTTTCGTCGTCGCCTTCGCCGAGATAGGGTACGGTGCGGTATTCGTTGACCTCGCGCAGCTTTTTAAGGATGGCTTCGATGGCCTCGATATCGAGGAGTCCCTGCTCGATGCCTTCCATCTCTTCAACCGTCCTGGCCTCCTCCTTCATGAGGTAGAGCCGCATGCGCAGGGCGGTTGCGGGCTGACCCAGATGATGGCAGGCGGCACCGATACTCTGCACCATGACGCGGTGCCGCTCCGCATTGAGCAGGACCTGTTGCTGCTGCTCCAGCGCCTTGCGCAGCCCGGATTCAATCTTGAGCTTTTCCTCGATCAGCGTTAGACGCCTCTCGGTTTCCCTCAGAATCATGTTCAGGCCTTCCACGATGCAGCGTAGCTCACCGCTGCTGGCCGATTGTTCCAGTCTCACGACATCGGGCAAAGTCTTTTTCTCAATTTCGATTACATAGCGGCGAAGTTTAGCGATGCTTTGTGCGTATTTGCGAAGCATGAGAAAGCCCGCCACGCCAGCACACACGATACATAGCAGGATACCCATCAGCGCAGACGGAGGCAGAGATTCACCGGAACGAAGCGAAACCATCCACCCAATGTAAAAGCATGCTAACGAAGGGATAACAGACAACAATACGATGGCTACCTTGGCTTGGGCATCCACGCTCAACATGCGAATGGGCACCAGGGCGGGAATTTTCGCGCCGCCATTACTCTCGAGCCTATCCTCTCGTGCTTGCTTCCCTGACATATCGATGGTCACTCCCTGCCTTCGATATCGCAACATCCGTGCCACACCCCAAATATGCGTACTTCATTTCAGGGTTTGAAGAGCTGCCGCCGATAAACAGTAAATTCCTTCCCGGTAAATCCATAATTAAGGCTCAATCCTGCTTGTTTCGGATTACGTGCAAAACTAGGCTGGTAGCGATGAATATCGGGTTTTCAACATTTGCACTGCAAGGGGGGCGTTCCGGGCTTACCACCTATATTCTGGACCTCTTGCGCGCGCTGCAGGCGGAAGATCAGGAAAACCACTATCGCCTGCTCATGGCCAGGAACGAAGCCGACCTGCTTACGCTAACCAACGAGCACTTCAGCAAAATACTGAAGGCCCCGTTCATCAACCATCCGCTGGTCAATTTGCTTTGGCATAACACAGTCCTACCGCTAACTGAAAAACCGTTGGACATCCTGCACATTCCAACCGCCCGCCGGATCCCGCTCGTTAAACGGGCAAAGGTGGTCACGACCGTGCACGATCTTGCCGCATTCTCCGTGGCGGCCAAATATGACCGGGCCCGGATGGTGTTCAACCGCAAGCTCGTGCCGGCGATGATTCGCCGGGCGGACCATGTCATTGCCGTCAGCGAGTTTACGAAGAACGATCTCGTGCGTTGGGCGGGATATCCCGAAGACCGGATCTCGGTGATCTACTCGGGCATCAACCATGACCTGTTCCAGCCCATACCCAAAGCCGAGGCCCGCGCCCGCCTGCGGGAAATCCACGGCCTCGAAAAACCTTTTTTCGTCTATGTCTCCCGACTGGAGCATCCCGGTAAAAACCACATTCGCTTGATTGAGGCGTTCGAGCGCTTCAAGCTGGAAAACGACAGCGCCCACCAATTGGTGCTGGTGGGCGCCGACTGGCCCGGAGCCGATGCCATCCACAGCCGCGCGGACGCCAGCCCGGTCAAGGATGACATCGTGTTTGCCGGCTTCGTTCCCATGGCGTCGCTCCCGCTACTCTACAGCGGTTGCGACCTCATGGTGTTCCCGTCGCTGTTCGAGGGATTCGGCTTTCCGATTATCGAGGCGCTGGCCTGCGGAGCACCCGTTGCCTGCTCGAATACGTCTTCCATGAAAGAGCTGGCGGGCGACCTGCTCCCCAACTTCGATCCCACGGACACCGAAGCGATATTCCGGGGCATGGAAGAGGTGGTTTCCGCCGGATGGGATACGGACCGGAGAACCCAAGGCATGGAATATGCTTCATGCTTTAATTGGAGGGAGAACGCCAGGAAAGTCATGGCCGTTTATCGGTCGGTTGGCTGACCATCTGCTTTATGAAACGGGGAAACAAAATATTGTTGGGGATCATCGCGGTGGCGCTTTTGGCCATCGTCGCATTGCTCCCGCTTACCCTGAAAAACCGGAACCTACTGCTTGAGGCCGAACGCTCGAAAACGTTTTCACCGCGGGAACAAGCCATCCTGACCCGGCTCGGCAACGCCTCCAACATCGTCATCCGGGTCGGACACATTCCCGACTCCCCCCCCATTGATTTCAGAGACGGAAGCCCGGAACGCAAGGGCCTGACCTGGGACTATGTCGAACTGCTCGAGAAAAAAACGGGGCTCCAATTCGTCCAAACCGAATGCGACAACTGGGAAGAGGACCTGCTAAACGACAAGGTCGACCTGGTTGGCTCCATCCAAAAGACACCGGAGCGCGCTGGGCAACTCACCTTTTCGCGACCGTACTGGAAGATCAACATGCTTATCCTGGCGCGGAAGGACAGCGCGCGCCAGCTTTCGCTGGAAACCATGAACGGCCTGCGAATCGCCGTAGTGGACCAGACGGCGATCCATGGCGACCTCAAGCGAAAGCACGACGAAGATCCAGAGAAATACGGGTATATCCTGGTGCCGGTTGAAAGCGCCCAGGCCGGGATGAAACGCGTTGCCGACGGATCGGTCGAGGCCATGGTGGCCGACGGCGCCGTATCGCGTTACTACATGCCGCGGCTGGGCCTGGACCTGCGCGTGGCCGGCGTAACCGACTATGCCTGGAACCTCTGTTTTTCGGCCAACACCAACTGTCCGCTACCCATGAGCGTGCTCGATACCGCCCTGAACATGATCACCGAGCAGGAGCGCCACTCCATCGAGCAACAATGGCCCACCCTGATCAATACCGTTGAGGTTGAAAAAACCCTGCTGCTGAAGGTCGTTGGTATCACCCTGATCCTGACCCTGCTGGCCATTGGCGCGGTTGTTTTCTGGAACCGGACACTACGGAAGCAGCTGACCGATCATTTGCGTGAACTGGGCAGCGTGCGCCTGAGCCACGCCCAAGCCACGCGCGCCCTCGATGAAAGCGAGGAACGCTTCCGCGTGCTCGTCGAATCCTCCAACGACATCATTTGGGAAATGGACCGCTACGGCACCTACACCTATATCAGCCCGCGCATCCGCAGCATTCTGGGCTACACCCCGGAAGAGCTGACGGGCCGGAGTTCCGTATCGCTGATGATTCCCGAGGATTCGGCCCGCAAAATGGAACAGCTCCGGCACCGCACGGTCGGCAGCACCATCAACTGCGAAATCAACACCTACCTGCACAAGGACGGCCGGAAAATCATTCTTGAATCGAGCGGCATGGCCTACGCCGACAATACCGGCGAGCTGGCCGGGTTCCGCGGTGTTTCACGCGACATCACCGACCGCATCGCCAACGAAAACGCCCTGCGGCGAAGCGAAGAGCGGTTCAGGAACCTGGTGGAAACCACCTCCGACTGGATCTGGGAAATCGATACCGCCGGACTTTACACCTACCTCAGCCCCCAATCGTCGGAGTTGCTCGGCTACGAACCGGACGAGTTGCTGGGGCGTCATTTTGCAGAGCTGATGCCGAAGGAGGAAGGGAAGAAACTCAGGGCCCTGTTCGGCAAGATCATGGAAACGGGGAAACCCATCCATACAATGGTCAACACGAACGCCCACCGCAAGGGCCGGACCGTCGTACTGGAAACCAGTGCCGTCCCCTTCTACGACAAGGAGTGGAACATTCAGGGCTACCGCGGAATCAGCCGCGATATTACCGACCGGGTGGCCACGGAAAAGCAGCTGGAATTCGAACGTAACCTGTTCCGCACCTTCATGGAGCACGCGCCGGACTTGATCTACTTCAAGGACACCGAAGGACGCTTCATCGAAATCAATACGTCCAAGGCCGAGGAGTTGCGGCGGCCGCCGGAAGAGATTATCGGAAAAACCGACTTCGATTTCCTCCCGCACGAGCAGGCGCAACAGAAGTTCGACGACGAAGCCGAGGTCATGCGGACCCGTAAACCGCTTCAGAAGGAGGAAATCGCCACCACGCCGGATGGAAACCGCTGGTATCTCACCACCAAGGTTCCGCGTTACGACGAGGAGGGCAACATTGTCGGAACCTTCGGGACGTCGTGGGATATCACCTACCGCAAACACGCCGAAGAGCAGTTGCGGCACCTGCGCGCCCTCTTGAGCAACACGATCGATTCCATGCCCTCCATCCTCGTTGGTGTAGATGCCGCTGGCCGTGTGATCCAGTGGAACCGCCAGGCGGAGTCCGCCACCGGCCTGCAGGCGTCGGAGGCGCTGGGCCTACACCTGCGCAACGCGTTCCCCGAACTGGCAAAGGAAATGGTGAAGGTGGAACGGGCCATCCGCGAGCACAAGCCGCAGATCGAGGAGCGCATCCAGGTCGAGCGGGACAAGCACACCCGCTACCAGGACATTACGGTTTTCCCGCTCGAAGGGGACACCGAAGGCGCGGTTATTCGAGTGGACGACGTCACTGACCGCGTGATCATCGAAGACAGCATCCGCAACATTGTTGAAGGGGTGGCCGCCGTCGGCCGTCGCTTCTTTGGCTCCATGGTGGCCCAGCTCAGCAAGACCCTCGGCGCCGACTTTACGTTTATCAGCGAGTTCGTCGACGAGGAGCGCACGACCATGCGGACCATTGCCGCGTCGAACAACGGCAACCTGATCGCCAACTTTGATTACGAGTTGGCGACGGCGCCCTGCAACCGGGTGCTGCGCAACAATCAATGCACCTATGTCACCCACGTGCGGGAACACTATCCCGAAACCGGCCTGCTGCATGAGCACGAGATTGAAAGCTATATCGGCATACCGCTGGTCGACTCGGAAAACAAGGCCCTGGGCATCATGGTGGCCATGTACCGCAATCCCATCGAACAGGTTGACTTTGCCACGTCGATCATGCAGGTGTTCGCCGGCCGCACAGCGGCTGAGCTGGAGCGCCTGCAGGCCACAAAGCAGCTGATCGCCCTACGCAATCTTCTGGAGAACATCATCAACTCCATGCCCTCCATCCTCATCGGCGTGGATGCCGAAGGGCGCGTCATGCAGTGGAACCACGAGGCCGAACGCTTTAGCGGCACCTCCGCCAGCCAGGCCCAGGGGCTCCCGTTGGCACAGGTATTCCCCGATCTGGGCACCGACATGACCAAGGTGCTTGCCAGCCTGGAGACCAAGGGTCACCAGCACCACGAACGCCTGCACTGCACCGTTGGCGGCGACCAACGCATCGTCGACTTCACGGTCTACCCCATCACCACCGATGGTTCCGAAGGAGCCGTGATCCGGCTCGACGATGTCACCGACCGCGTGCGCATCGAGGATATGATGATGCAGTCGGAAAAGATGATGTCCGTCGGCGGCCTGGCCGCCGGCATGGCCCACGAAATCAACAATCCGCTCGCCGGCATCCTCCAGAACATGCAGGTCATCCGCAACCGGATCATGCACAACACCAAACGCAACACCGAGGCGGCGGAAGACGCGGGCACGACACTGGAGGCGATCCAGCACTACATGGAAAGCCGCGGGCTGGTCAAGATGCTCGACTCCACCGCCGAGGCCGGCCACCGCGCGGCCAAGATCGTGGACAACATGCTCAGCTTCAGCCGCAAGGACGGTGCGGTATTCGACCACCACCAACTCGAAGACATTATCGAACGCAGCATCGAACTGGCCTCGAACGACTACAACCTTAAGAAGCGCTTTGATTTCCGGCACATCCGCATTATCCGCGACTTTGAAAAGCTCGACCCCATCCAGTGCGAAGCCAACCAGATCCAGCAAGTCCTGCTGAACCTGCTGTCCAACAGCGCCCAAGCCATGGCCGGCCGGCCGGACAACGCCCCCGAGCCAAAGATCACGGTCCGGCTGCGGCGCGATCGCGAAATGGCGCTGATCGAAGTGGAGGACAATGGCCCGGGTATGGATGCCGAAACGCGCAAACGCGCCTTCGAACCCTTTTTCACCACCAAGGAAGTGGGGCACGGCACCGGTCTGGGGCTCTCGGTTTCCTTCTTCATCATCACGGAGAACCACGGCGGTACGATGCATCTGGATTCGGCCCCCGGACGGGGTGCGCGTTTCACAATCCGCATCCCCTTCGAACACCGCATGGAGCGCTGGGGCCTGCGGCTTTAACGCATCTTCGCACATTTGACTTGGGTTTTGTGCCCCAATCCGCATAAATCATTGGCATCTGGGGGACTGCATGAACAATTACAGCCATATCCGTGTGCTGGTGGTGGATGATGAGCCAGCGGTGCGCGACAGCCTGTCGGCCTTTTTGGAAGATTATGGTTTCGATGTATCATCATGCGGCAGTGCGGAGGAGGCGCGCGATCTGATGAGGGAACGTCCGTTCCATGTATGCATCGTCGACCTGCGCTTGCCCGGACTGAGCGGCGAGGACCTGATCCTGCTGGCCAGCCGGCATTTTCCTGGCCAACGCTACATCATCCACACCGGCTCCGTATCCTACAACCTGCCGGCCGAACTCAAGGCGCTGGGCATGCGGCCGGAACAGGTTTTCCTCAAGCCGGTGCGGGTCCTCAACCTGCTCGTGCAGCGCATCAAGGAACTGGCCGAAACAAGCGCGGCATCCCAAACGACCGCCTAGGCCGGTTTAAATTGCGACTATGAACTTGGGTTTCGTCGTGGCAAAACTGTATCATTTGCGCAACAAAGGAATAAAACAATGTCCGACTATTCATCCATTCGCGTGCTGGTCATCGACGACGAACCGGCGATCTGTGCCAGCCTCTCGGCTTTTCTCGAAGATTATGGCTTTGGCGCCTCCACGGCCGAAAGTGCCGAAGAGGCGCTCGACCTGATGCAAAACAACGAGTTCGACGTGTGCATCGTCGACCTGCGCCTACCGGGCATGAGCGGCGAGGATCTGATTCTCGAAGCGAAGCAACGCTATCCCAAGCAAAAGCACATCATCTACACCGGCTCCATTTCCTACAACCTTTCGGAGAAACTGAAGGAACAGGGCATGCGCCCCGAACACGTATTCCTCAAGCCGATTCGCGTACTCAGCCTGCTGGTCAAGTGCATCAAGGAACTGGCAGCGGATGTCACGAGCTGAGGGACCGGCAAGGAGGACAGGAAACCCGCCGCCGCAAACCAGAGTAGGATTCCGCCATGTCGTCAAGCGTTGCCATTATCATGCGAGCGAAGAACGAGATGCCTCATGTCCGGCGAACGCTCGAAATGCTGCAACGGCAAACGCACCGGGATTTCGACCTGTTCGCCATCGATTCCGGATCGACGGACGGAACGCTTGACGAACTTCTCGGCGCCTGCGAGCCCGGCCATCTTTCACGGATCGAGCCGCAGGACTACCACCCCGGCAAGGTCATCAACGAGGCCATTGCCCGCACGGATCACGACATCATCGTATTGCTGAACGCGGACGCCGTTCCGTGCTCGGAGGAGTGGCTGGGATTGCTGGTTGAGCCGTTGCTCAACCATACCGCCGACGTAACCTACAGCAGGCAGATCGCCCGCCCCGACGCCAGCTTTGTCGTTGCCTACGACTATCGCCGGGCCTATGGATCCGGCACCCCGGCCAACGCTTTCTTTTCAGCGGCCGCATGCGCATTCCACCGCAAGGTGTGGGAGCAATACAAGTTCCATGAAAACGGATATGCCGAAGATGCCGTTTGGGCCAGTACCTGCCGCATGTTCAACATCCGGTTCGCGCTGGTGCCGGAATCGGTCGTGGAACATTCCCACAACTATTCCCTGGAGGAGTTGTATCAAAAGCGGTTCCGGCACGGCCTGAGCTTTGCCCGCTACCTGGGCCAGACCTCCTCCCTTGGGCGGCGGGCCTACCTCTGCCTGCGGGAAATCGTCCGCGATCTCGTCCACGCCTGCGGCCAGCGGCAGTTCAAGAGCATCCCGTACAATCTGGCGTATCGCGTCACGATCCATGCCGGGCTGCACCGGGGCATGCGCAAGGGTGGCAGGTAGGTCCCCGTAACAAAGCCGGCGGAGCAGCTCAGGAAGTCCGGAAACGGTAGTTGTTCAGTCGAAAGCGAATCTCGAAAACCAGCCGGGCCAAATGGTGTAGCACCGGCATGATACCCACCCAGTAAATCAGTTGCTCGCGCAGCGGGAACGAGAAGTCCGGATTGGCATGCAATGCCTTGATTTCAGCCACATCCCCACTCAATAGCGCGTAGCGGTTGCAGTTTTTTATCTTGTTTGCGCGTATCCCCTCCATGGGAAGCTTGTATTTACCGCCCAACATGATGCCCAGGTTCGATGCCCCGTTGACGAAGCAGAACTTCTTTTCGGCCGACGTGGAATTCGAGCAGGATTCGCACAGGATCCGGTATAGCGCCATCGATTCGTCAATGTAGTGGAAGGAGCCGTAGTTCAACAGCTCGCACCAGGTCTGCGTATCGCCCATGGGCAGCAACCGGAACGCCTCCTGGTTTTTTTCAAATGTATCCAGCACGTCAGCGGTGCGCATCAGGGTGGTGCTCGACGCGATCTGGAAGCTTCGGCAGATTAGATCGAACCGCACCTGCGCGATCTCTTCGCGGCAGCCCTTGGTGCGTGCACGTGTCTGGTCGATGTGCGAGACGCGCCGTCCGGTGACCTCGTCCAGTACGTCGTAGCCCGTATGCACCAGCGCGATGGAAGGATCCGCCTCCATGGCATCGACCTGTTTCTGCAGCTTGCCGGTATGGATCCACAGATCATCGCCGTCGCACATCGCAACATATTTACCGCGACACTCCTTGGTGGTCTCGATGTAGTTGTATACCCCTTGCGAAAGGAATTGCTTGCGGACCGGCTCGGCTTGCGAGCGCAGGGCAAGGCGTATCTTATCCGGGTATCGCTCGGCGTATTCCACACAGATTTCCCGGGTGCCGTCGCTGGACTCGTCTTCCCCGATGCAGATCTCGTAGGGGAAGGAGGTCTCCTGGCCCAGCAGGCTGTCCAGACACTCGCGAATATAGGACGCATGGTTGTAGGTGATCAGACATATACTGACCACCGGCGTCTCCTTCCTGACATCACCACCCATTCCAGTAATCCTTCCGCACGGTCCCTCCGACCCAAACGCTACGTCCCCTTCGCCTGGCCGCGTACCTGACTTCCCGGCAGAGAAGGATCCCAATGGCCCACATCCAAGTGCTCATCCACAGCCCACTTGGAACAACATATATCAGCGCCCGCCAGCTCCCGCAATCCACGAATGTACTTCCGACGGGGAATTTGCTCGTACCCCTGGGCCGCGAGATGCGGATTGTAGGCTTGGGCATCGCACCACGCATATCCCCAATGCTGCAGGTGGCAATGCAAGTATGCATCGGCTACTTTGCCCGCATTGGACTCCTCGTGGAAGCAGGTTTCCGAGATAAACCCCCGGCCCATGTCCACGCCGACGACGCCGCCCACCAGCGCTCCGTCCGCGTTCCACACCTCCACGGAATGGGCCCTCCCCCGCTTGTGCAATTCAATGGCTACATCGATCCGTTCTGAAATGAGCCACGTCCATGCACGCTCACTGCACTTGTGGATCACATCTTCAAACGCCGTGTCGAACGTCACGCGAAAGTGGCCGGACCGAATAATGCGCCGCGTTTTTTTCTCCAGCTTGGTTTTTTCAAGAAACAGCACCATGCGCGGATGGCAGGAAAACCAGCGGACCGGCGGCGTATCGTAGAATGGATAGATGCCCTTCGCATAGGCTTCGAGCAACGTTTCGGGGGTTAGTTCCCCGCCGATGGCCAACCATCCCCACGGTTGCTTTACCGCAAGCCAGGCAGGAGGAAAACCGCCTTTGGGGGGCAGGGAAAACAAGGCGCTCTGGAGCCAAACGCGGCCATAATTGATCCGATAGCGAATCTTCAATCCGCGCAATCGCTTGATGATTTTTCTAATGAAACCCATAGTCGAAATAGAGGCTAAGCGCCCCTTTCCTTGCGTAACTGGCTCCCGCCCGGCACAGAAGGATGCCACTGCGCAACGTCGAGACGTTCATCCACCTTCCAGGGCCCAAGGCGCAGGTCCTTGTCGACCAAGGCCCGCATCCGTTCCAAAAAATACGCGGGAGGGATTTCCTCGAATCCCATCAGTTCAAGGTGCCGGCCATATATCTGGGCATCGTGCAATTCATACCCCCAGAGCTGCAGGTGGCAGTTCAGATAGGCAAAGCCGACCTTCATGGCATCCGACTCCTTGGAAAAGGCCGACTCCCCGATGAACACCCTTCCCATATCCACCCCAAATGATCCGCCCACCAGACAACCATCCGTGTTCCACACCTCAACGGAATGGGCCCGCCCCTTCTGGTGCAGGGCGAGTGCCACCTTGACCCGAGCGGGCACGATCCAGGTATACTCCCGGTTGCTGCAACAACGCACCACCTCTTCAAACGCGGTATCGAAGGTCACCTTGTATCGCCCGGAACGGATGATGCCCCGAACACCCCGCCCCAGCTTTGCCTTTCCAGGAAAGAGCACCATGCGCGGATTAAACACCACCCAGCGGATAGGGTCTTGATCGCAAAAGGGATAGACCCCTTGCGCATAGGCCGCCAGCAAGGTTTCTTCCGTTAAGCGACCTCCAACCGCCAGCAATCCATGCGGCCGGTCCCCGACGCGCCACTGGGGAGGGTAGGCGCTCTTCACCGCCATTCGGATAGGCGGGAAGCGGCCCTTGTGGACGGGAAAAAGCCAGCTTTGAAGCCATACCCGGCCATAGCCCAGCCGGTTTATCACCCGCTGATATCCTTTCCCGAGTTTTCCAATTAGTGCCATGTATTTAGCCATCCATGCAGGAGCTCTTCACCTGGCTGCCCGGAACCGCCGGATCCCAGGAGGAAACATCCAGACTTTCATCGACCTTCCAAGGGCCCAGCCGAACCTCCGGCGTGCTCCATTTCTTCAAGAGGTTCAAATAATCGCGACGGGGAATCTCCTCGAACCCGAGCAGCGCCATATGGGCGGTGTATTCCTGTGCATCGCATAGTTCATATCCCCAATGCTGCAGGTGGCATAGCAGATACATATCCGCCCATTTGCCCGCATTGGATTCGCGGTGGAAGATGGACTCCGCAGAGAATACCCTGCCTAGATCAACCCCAAAAACACCGCCGACGAGTTCGTTCTTCTGGTTCCATACCTCCACGGAATGGGCCTGGCCACGCTTGTGCAGCGCAACAGCCACATCGATTCGCTCCGGCACCAGCCATGCCCAGGCTCGTTGTACAATCTCCTCGAATGCCGTGTCGAAGGTCACTCGGTAACGCCCCGTCCGCGTATAGCGACGGAACCTCTTCTCAATTTTCGTCTTTTCCAGAAACAATACCATACGTGGGTTGAAAGCCACCCATTTGACTGGCGATTCACACACGGGATAGACCCCCTTATAGTAGGCATCCAACAACGAATCCGGGGTTAGGCGGCCGCCGATTGCCAGCAAGGCGTGGGGTCGGTCGTTGGTGTTCAGTAGCGGAGGAAAGGCCCAGGTCGATGCCAGCCACATCGGAGGAAGGCGCCCTTTTTCCGGGGGAAACAAGCGACTTGCCAGCTTTACCTTCGCATAGCCCAGCTTGAACCGAAGCTGTCCGGTACGCGCAAAGCGAAGGACTCGTTTAAACCAGGCCACCATTCAACCAGCCCACGTTGCAATGAGTTCGAGAATGCGTTCAATGATTCCGCGATCGATCGACGTACCGGATGGGAAAAGCAGAATCCGCTCCAGAATCGCTTCCGTAACGGGAAGTGCGGCCCCGGCGTTGGGCTGAAGCGAGCGGTAGGGCTCCATGCGATGGCATCCCGGCCAGAAGTAGCGACGCGCCAGTACGTTTTCAGCATGTAGGCGCCGCATCAGCTCGTTCCGTGGCAGCGCGTATTCTTCGCCCACTTCGACGACAATGTACTGGGCATTGGAATCCCCCTCCGGATTCGGTAGCAGGCGCAGGCCGCGAATGGCCGCGATGCCCTCTGCATAGGCCTGCCGGTTGCGGCGGTTATGCTCCATGAACACGCCGATGCTCCGCAGGTTGACCAGCCCCATCGCGGCGCAGACCTCCGTCATCTTGCCGTT